>REDB01000021.1 GCA_007693685.1 Oceanospirillales bacterium | reverse complement strand
TATCAAGCGCTAAAGCTCAGACGTCAACGAGCAATTCTTAGATCAGAGCAGAGCAAACTTGAACAAATGGCGTATTATGATTTGTTAACCACTTTGCCCAATCGTGCATTACTTACTGATCGTCTAGAGCAAGCAATGGCACTATGCCGTCGTAGCAAAAAAAAGCTTGTGCTGGTGTTTTTGGATTTGGATGGCTTTAAATTAGTAAATGACACGCATGGTCATGATGTTGGTGATCAATTGTTAATAGAGGTGGCAAATCGTATCCAGTTATCTCTGCGAGAAACGGATACTCTTGCGCGTATCGGAGGGGATGAGTTTGTGTTAGTCCTATCGGACTTAGTAACAACATCATCATGTTATAAGGTACTAGAGCGCATATTATCAGCTATTGCTGAGCCCTTTGTGATAAGCGAACTTACTATAAATGTTTCCGCTAGTATGGGTGTAGTCTGCTATCCTGATATTGATGATGCGGCAGATCATTTGATGCGCCATGCTGATCAAGCGATGTATCAAGCGAAAAGAATGGGTAAAAATCGCTATGCGGTTTTTACTGATAGAGAAGATAGTGAAACAGCAGCCTAAAAGGACTGTATTTAATGAGTATTGCTAGTATTTTAATAGTCGATGATCAAATGCCGATGCGTAGCATTCTTCGAGCGCTTTTGACCCAAGCAGGCTATAAGGTTGTTGCTGAAGCATCTCATGGTCAAAAAGCGATTGAGCTCAATAAACAGTTAAAACCAGATGTCATCTGTTTAGACATTACCATGCCTGGCATTGACGGTATAGAAACATTAAAAAAGCTTAAAGATGATCATCCCGATGTGTTAGTGATTATGATTACTGGGCATTCAAATCGGACAGATATCGAAGCAGCAATCGAGGCTGGTGCTAGCGGCTATATTGTAAAGCCGATACATGCAGGAAAAACCATTCAAACAGTTGAACGTGTATTAGCCAATCGATTAGAGGGTTAGAAAGAACCTGATCTTTGAAGTTTATGGTTCCTTATTAACGCCTACTACTTTGACTGTATTGATGAGATGTAAATGTGTATCAATAAATTCATCAGCCGCACGTATGGAGCTTCCTCTGAATATAAAACTAGTTACATGACCACTAAGAGGAAGCAATTTTAACTCTGTCAGTATGCTCTGTTGTCGTAAAGCTTGGTAGTAATCTGTGGCATGATCAGGTGGCACCAAACGATCTAGACGTCCATGAAACATAAAGGTTGGTGGCGTTTTAGAATGAATGTGTGTAATAGGTGAAGCAAGAGCATAACGCTGGGGAAATTCTGCACGAGTTCCACCGAGGAAGTCTTCAATTAAACGACCGCTATCCCATTTCTGTAAATCACTGGGCAGGCCGCCGAGAATAACCAGATCAGGGCGAGTGATGCTTCCTCCGTAGGGTCGATCAAGCTCACTATGTTGTCCAGCAACGTTTGCCATTAAGCTGACTAAATGAGCACCTGATGAGAAGCCAAACGCAACAAGCGGGCTATGCGGCGTCTTCCACTCTGCACGCTTAGAGTCAATCCAATTCATGGCAAGTTGAACATCGTGAAGCTGAGCTGGAAATTGATATTCTGGAGCAAAGCGATAAGCAATATTGACAGTGATAAAGCCGCGCTTAGCCCAGTGCTCAGCTAAAGGCTGCATATCTTCATAGGAGCGCCGCTGCCATCCACCTCCATGGACCAATAGCATAATCGGTAAATTTTGAATATTTGAATTTGGGTGTATTACCTCTGCCGTCAAGCTTTCAGGCCAGTCATCTGGTGTGTAAACACTAGTGAAGCGAGTCCATGAGGATTCATTAAATTTTTGCTGAGGTATAGTATCTTGCAACACTAAGGAGTTAGAGCTTTGAAAAGACTTACACGCTGATAATGTTATTAAGGCGATTAATGCAGGTAGTGCTAAAAATTTCATAACCATCTCGATTCATGCGTTTAAAGGCTATACGCAGATGGTTTGTTTTGGATGACATAAAAATGCCCTTCATGCATAGGTATAGATGCATGAAGGGCTAGCAGAGCTTATAAACGCTCGAATATAGTCGCGATACCCTGACCGCCACCAATACACATGGTCACTAATGCATAACGACCGTTAGTGCGGTGTAATTCATAAATTGCTTTGGTTGCGATAAATGCACCAGAGCAACCTACTGGATGACCTAATGCAATCGCACCGCCATTAGGGTTGGTTTTTTCCATGTCCAAACCTAGACCTTTAGCGACAGCTAACGCCTGAGCAGCAAAGGCTTCGTTGGATTCGATCACATCCATATCATCCAGTGTTAAACCAGCTTTTTGTAGTGCAAGCTTAGAAGCTGGAATAGGGCCTTCACCCATAACGTCATTCGGTACACCTGCAACGGCATAAGATACGATACGAGCAATAGGTTTTTGACCTGCTTTAGCAGCAGCTTCGGCATCTGCCAACACCATGAAAGCAGCACCATCGTTAATACCGGATGCATTGCCTGCAGTCACAGTACCGTCTTTTTTGAACGCTGGACGCATTTTGCCAAGACTTTCCATTGAAGTGCCTGGCTTAACATGTTCATCAGTGTCGAAAATAACGGTGCCTTTACGCGTTTTCAGTTCGATCGGTACGATTTGTGATTTGAACCGACCTTCTTCAATAGCACGAGTTGCACGAGCATGAGATTCAACCGCAAATGCATCTTGCTCTTCGCGACTGATGTTCCATTTTTCAGCTAAGTTTTCAGCAGTAATACCCATATGACCAACGCCAAATGGATCATTTAGGGTAGCAACCATCATGTCAACCAGACTGGTATCACCCATGCGAGCACCAGAACGCATAGCCGGAGACATATAACCACCGCGAGACATCACTTCAACGCCACCACCAACACCGTAGTCACAATCACCCAGCATAATGTTTTGTGCAGTAGTGACAATAGCTTGTAACCCAGAGCTGCATAAACGGTTAACTGACATCGCAACGGATTCCATGGGAAGACCCGCTTGAATAGAGGCAACACGTGCAACATAGGCAAAGCGTGAATCGGTAGGAATACA
>REDB01000048.1 GCA_007693685.1 Oceanospirillales bacterium | reverse complement strand
CGAGTGCAATTAATATAGGCATGAAGGTTCCCGAGGTTTTCAAGCCTATAAGAATCCGCATAAAAACCACTACCATCGCTCCAAGTGGTAGCAAGAATAGAAGCTTAAACATGCTTTGTTCTTCAATGGGTAAAGTGTGTACACCTAACCAAGACAAACCTTGTCCCGCAAACTGTGATTGAGCTAATTCGATTGAAGGTAGAGTTTGCTCAATCATTGAAAAGCTAACACGGGAATTTTGGCCACCAACAACATCCAGAAGAGAGTCGCCACCGCGTTGCCATAGAAGCAGGTTATCAGGTAAGCCTTGATGACCTGTTTGCGGATCGAATACGATCCAGCGGTTGTTGGTGAAGACTTCAATCATGGGCGTTAACCCTTGACGACGCCTTGCATCTTCAAGATATAAACCAACAGATACTCGAGTAGGAATTCCCGCTTGATTAAGTAATTTGTCTAAAGCAGACGCGACCGAATGGTTAGTCAACAAAAGAGCTGTATTTTGACCCGGTTCGGGGTTGCGTAATAAACGAAGTAGTTCACGAGTTAAGCTTTCTGGAGAACTCGCTTTACTCTGTGCCTGAGCCAGTATATCGGTAGCGGCTATCGACTCTGACTCGCTCCAGAGAACCGTGCGTGGCACGGGTCTTTCGTTATCTGACAGGGTAGAGCGCTCGGTATCAGGAATCAACTGTACTTTGTAATAAAGAGTTTGTTGGCCGCTAGCTAAATTTTTCGACCATTCTCCTCGACGATGACCGTCGTTCTCAATAATGGCAAACCCATAACCTGGGGATGCGGCTAGTTCATTGATAATGGTAAAGCCGGGAGGATCTTGAGGAAGATTTAAGCTGGCTAAAACTGGCTGGTTTAAACTAACAAAATCGACTCTAGCTTCTATAAGCCATGCCTGTTTTTGTTCACCCGGCCAAAAGGGGATGCCCAACTGAATATGTCGGGTGATTGCTAGGCTTAAGCCTAGCAAAATCAAAACAGCGATAGTGGTGTAAAAAGGTACTCTAGAAACCATTGAGCGATATCCTCTTGCTCAGCACAGAATCTTATATTGAAGACTTAAAATTCAATGGGGGCGATATATTGTTTGCTGACATCAACAATCATTTGATCCCGTAAAATATTGCGTCCTATCAATACGGGAAATTCGAGATGGCTGCGATCACTCAGAGTAAATTCAGCAGTGTGGCTGATTCCACCCATCGTGAAGTGCAGTTCAACTACAGGGCGTCGCTCGAAGTCGTCACTGATTGCTTGGCTAACGCGAACACGCCGAACTACGGGTCTTTCAAACGAGAGTTCTTCACCTGTTTCTGGGTGTGTGGTATCAAAACGCACCCAGCGGCGGCCGTCACGCTCGAAACGTTGAATATTTCGTGCATCTAAAGAAGATGTGGTTGCTCCTGTATCTACGCGCGCGTTAAATACGATATCTAGTGGAGAGAGATGCACTTTTTCAACTTCACCCACAACTTGCTTTTCTAAACCACCTAAAACGATTGAGCTGCTTGGGTTGGTAGGTGGGCAAACCAGAATTGGTTCAGGAGGGCAGACAGGCGGCTTTACCTGTTCAGCGATCGTTTGCTGTAAACGATTAATTACGGTTTCTTGGGAAACTGATAGTTGCTCGAGTAGAAGGTGCTGTCCTTCTGAAATCTCATTGAGTTGATTTTCTTGGCTAGCTAAATGAAGATCAATGGACTCGATCACGCCTTCTTCTATAAAGCGATGATTAGGAGCACACCCAGTAGTGATAGTTAAAATCAAAGCGATAAGCGGGGTTGACCATTTCAACATGAAACTCTCCATAAGCTGCGGACATAACCAAGCTGTCCGGTGCGAATATTACGCGATTTTGACAAAATATAAAAATGATTCCCTAGAGTTTTGCTGTGTTTGTGGCGACTATCTTGCTTAAAGGTTAAAATCAGCTTGTTGGCTTATACGATTGCCCCTAGCATCGAGTGCCAACCTGACCTGTTTTGGATGGAGAATTTAATGATTATTCAGGTAAATACTGATAGCAGTATTGAAAACGATAGCAAGTTAACTGCTCATGTTGAGTCTGTGGTAGAAAAAGCCCTAGGCCGTTTCAGTGATAAAATTACTCGTGTTGAAGTGCATTTGCACGATGAAAACGCGCACAAGCCTGGCGATCACGATAAGCGTTGTTTATTAGAGGTGCGTTTGGCTGGTTTACAGCCCCAAGCGGTGACGCATCATGCTGATAGTACAGATAAAGCACTGAATGGTGCCTGTGATAAAATGAAAAGCTTGCTTGAAAGCATGCTTGGTCGTTTAAATAAGCGTTAATCATCGCTTATTCACGAACGGCTTAATCCTTAAGCCGTTCATTTAAATAATTAAAGTATTATCCTTCCAAAAGACGCTCAATTGCTCGTCTGACCTTAGCTGAGTCCGGCCGAGTTGTACTTGGAAATACCTCTACAACATTACCTTCGCGATCAATCAAGTATTTATAAAAGTTCCACTTAGGTGCACTTGTTTGTCTAGCTAGCTCTGCAAAGATAGGATGAGCGCTGTCCCCTCTAACATCTATCGGTGAAAACATATCAAAGGTCACGCCGAAATTGTAAAAGCATACACGAGCGGTTTCCTCTTCATCACTGGATTCTTGACGAAAGCTGTTGGATGGAAAACCAGCGATCATTAAACCACGGTCCTTGTAGCGTTGGTGTAAAGCCTCTAGCCCTTCGAACTGACCTGTAAAGCCGCAATGACTTGCTGTGTTAACAAACAGTAAAGGTTTTCCTTCAAAGTGACTGCGTAAATCCACTGTTTCGTTAGCATGTAAACGTCTTAGTTCGTGATTAAGTAGTTCATCGAGATTAGCTTCTGCCTGTGATGAACTGCTAAAAAGAAAACCGAGCATAGTTAAGATTCCTATTATTTTTCGCATGGATCTTCTCCCAAAGATTTCTGATTCTATACGCAGCGTTGAGCAAAGTAGATGTTAACCATAGCGTGTTTTTACTTCTTGCTGAATTAGCTCTGCTAAGCGTTTAGTGCCGGGACCAGCAAAATCACCTTCGCCTAAAA
>REDB01000138.1 GCA_007693685.1 Oceanospirillales bacterium | reverse complement strand
GAATGTTTTAGTAGCCCCGTTAAACCATCACGAGACATGAGTGAATCCAGTTTTCTGAAACGTGCCGCTCGAACACGAACAGAAGCCACCAGCCGAGTATCTGTAATAGTTTTGGTGATGAAATCATCACCACCTCTTCCCATGGCCATCAACTGCTGATCCAAATCAGTTTCAGCAGAGAGATAAATCACTGGCAAACTCACCCATTCTTCATAGGTTCGAATCATGCCTGCCAACTCTGCGCCTGAACAACCCGGCATATGAATATCCATTAGCACCAATTCAGGGCGAAAATCCGCAAGCTTATCCATTATTTCTGTCGGGTCAGCTAGGGTCTGCACTAACATTCCAGCAGCCGTCAAAATCGCAGCATAGTGTTGTGCCTGAAGATCATCATCCTCGACAATAAGGACTCGATAAGCAACTTGCCTCTCTTGCTCTAGTACTGATTCTAATCGATCAATCAATCTAGGATAGTCCAAGGGTTTAAGCATATAACCTAATGCCCCCATACGGACTGCTTTGAGTCGAGCATTGAATGAATCTGTTGCCGATATGAGAACAATCGGTACACCCAACTTTACTAAAGGTGACTCACGGGTTAACTTTTCCGCAGCATTGATCTGTTCTCGAGAAAAAATGACATCTAATATCAATCCATCAGGTCGTTCGTGTTTTGCCGCTTCTTCTGCTTCATTGTAAGACTCGAACCATTTGACCGAGTAGTTAAATTGATCTAATACACGAAGTATATCTGCGGCTTGAAGAGCATCATCCTCTATAAGCCAAAGATACGGCTGACTTGGTTGATATCGAGGAGGATCAATAATGGTTTTAGTAGGAGAAGGATCTACATAGCTGACTTCATTGAGTTGTGTAACTAGGTCATCAATCAATCCATGTAGATTTTGCTGATGCACTTCTGACTCAGGGTTTTCAACTAATGCTTTGACTAGGTTTTCCACAACACGTGTGCTTTCAGTAACCTCATGGAAGCCAAAGGTACCAGCCGAGCCAGCAATGCCATGCAATTGATGCCCAAGTTTATCCAGCAGATCACTAGTAAAACCTTTTTCTGCCAGTTCATGTGCAAATGCTTGAAGTTGCTCGACTTCTTTTGGTAAGCGTTGAACATAAAGTTTCGCAAGGTTTTGCAAAAGCTCATTGATAGCCGGATCGGACAACATGGCTCATCCCTATAATTATTGAATTATGACGTGTCTAGATCAGACACTTTCTTTACTCTAGCAAAACTAGTACTACAAATAAGAACTATAGAACAAAATCATTTACCCAAGCCAGCACACACATCTAAATATCAACTAATGTACGTAGTGTGTTAAAGTATTTCGGAACCATTCAGGAGTTAATCATGCCATTATTAGATAGCTTTCGCGTCGATCACACTCGAATGCACGCACCTGCAGTCAGAACCGCCAAAAAAATGCAGACCCCTTCAGGTGATTCCATTACCGTATTTGATTTGCGCTTTTGTATACCTAACCAAGAAATTTTGTCAGAGAAGGGTATTCACACTCTAGAACATCTGTTTGCTGGTTTTATGCGCAATCATCTGAATAGTGAACAAGTGGAAATTATTGATATCTCGCCTATGGGTTGCAGAACCGGCTTTTACATGAGCTTGATAGGAACTCCAAACGAACAGCAAGTTGCTGACGCTTGGTCTGCCGCTATGCAAGATGTCATTCATGTACAATCGATGAAAGATATCCCCGAACTGAACGAATTTCAGTGTGGAACCTATACTATGCATTCCTTAGACGAAGCTAAGCAGATTGCTGAAGACATTATCGCTCGTGGCGTTGGCATCAACAGTAATGAATCGCTCTATTTAAGCGAAGAATTCCTAGATGAAAAAATAGCGCAGGGGTAACCCCTCTGCGCTATCCTAGAGAGTGGTTTTAGCTTCCTGCTAGAACCATTCAGATCTCCTGCTTAGCAATGAGGTTTTGTTTAAAAAATACAAAATCCTCTCATCACTATTCGTGTGTTTCAAACTATATCAAAGAATATTCGGAAAAAACAGAACATTTAGATCTTAATAGACTATTTTTTTGTGCCAAAATTGAGCTATGCCAGCGGAAGGATCGAGTTGATAAGGTTTAAACCCCAGTCGACTGTATGCATTTTTAGCTGGCTCATTTCCTTCTAACACTTCTAAAGTTAGCTTCACGCAGCCTAGTTCATATGCAAAATTTTCTGCTGCAGTAAAGAGTTGCGCGGCAATTCCCTGACCGCGATAAGTCTCAATCACCATCACATCATGAACGTTTAAGAGTGGTTTCGCTGCAAAGGTAGAAAAACCTTCAACAAGGTTAATGAGCCCAACTGGGGTATCTTGATCATAAGCGATAAAACTATGTATGAAAGAGCGCTGCATCATCGCTTCAATTAAACTAGTCCGAACCTCTATCGAGAGAGGTTCACCTCCTCCCATTGGATCGCAGGCATATTCATTTAATAGGGTTAATACTGCTTGGGCATGAGCAGCTTGAGTGAGATCTGCTTTGACAATTGTTATCATAGAAGTTGTTACCAGCGGATTTGTTTTCATAAATTTACAGCCATCAATAAGGCATAAAACGATTTAATGACTGCGATTGTACTCCGAAACTACCAAAAACAGGCAGTGGCTGCGACGCTTAATCACTTTCGACAGTCTCAAGAATCGGCCATCATTGTGCTGCCTACAGGATCAGGGAAAAGCTTAGTCATTGCAGAACTGGCTAGATTAGCCCGTGGAAAGTTGTTGGTACTAACGCATGTGCAAGAGTTGGTAGAACAAAATCACGAAAAATTTGAAGCACTCGGATTCAGTGCGGGACTTTTCTCGGCAGGACTGGGTAAACGACAAACACAAGAACAGGTGACTTTTGCGAGCATTCAATCTCTAGCTAATAATCTGTCTGCATTTACCCAACACTTTTCCTTGATCATCATCGATGAATGTCATCGAGTAAGCAACAAGGATGATAGTCAATATCAGCAAGTCATTAATACATTAAGAGAACGCAATCCCGCTTTGATGCTGTTAGGCTTAACTGCGACGCCCTATCGTCTTGGTCAAGGGTGGATCTATCGTTACGATTATCGCGGGTTTGTCAGGGAAACAAATCATGCCGTCTTTGAACATTGCATTTATGAACTTCCTTTAAGCCAATTGATACGAGAAGGTTTTTTAACACTTCCTGTTTGTATCGATGCTGCACTTCATCATTATGATTTTTCTAGCCTTATAGAAGTAGATCATCAGCACAAAACTCAAGCTCTAAGTCACTTATTGCGCAAGTACCCTAGAGTGACTCGTGCCATCACAGAGGAAGTGGTCGAACTGGCTAGATCAAGACGAGGAGTTATGCTGTTTGCAGCAAGTGTAGAGCATGCAAAAGAGATATATAGTTACTTGCCAGAACAACAATCGGCCATTATCACAGGTTCAACTGATAACCAGTCACGACAAAATTTGATTAACGCCTTTAAGCAGCAGCAACTTAAATTTTTAGTTAATGTATCTGTTCTGACCACCGGATTTGATGCGCCACATGTCGATTTAATTGCAATATTAAGACCAACCGAATCCGTTAGCCTCTACCAGCAAATTGCAGGTAGAGGTCTTCGTCTATACCCTGACAAGAAAGATTGCCTGATCATCGATTATGCTGCGAATGGCTTTAACTTATTTAGCCCTGAAATAGGCTCACCTAAACCTGCTCCTGACACTGAAGCGGTTCAAGTATTTTGCCCAGTATGTAACTTTGCCAATATTTTTTGGGGAAGAAAAGATGAACAAGGCCAGGTCATTGAGCATTTTGGTCGGCGCTGCCAAGGCTTAACGTTTCAGGATGAAAAAAAGCAGCAGTGCCATTACCGATTTGTGTTCAAAGAGTGTCCTTATTGCAATCACGAAAATGATATCGCCGCTCGACGTTGCGAAAATTGCGATAAAGTCTTAATTGACCCAGACGATATACTTAAACGAGCCCTGTCGCTTAAAGATGCCAAAGTGATGCGATGTGCTGGTATCTCTTTTGAAAAGGACGGCAAGCGTTTATTGATCACCTACCATGACGAGCAGGGCGATACGCTAAAAGAATCCTTTAATTTTGATTATGAAAAACCGCTAAAAATATTTAATGAGCAATTTGGAAGACGCTTGTATCAGGGAGCAAAGTCATTCAGATCAATAGATGAAGTATTGCAGTTAGAAACACAGTTTAAGCACCCTGACTTTGTTATAGCGAAACGTCAAGAACACTTCTGGAAGATAGAAGAAAGACTCTTTGATTACCAAGGCCGTTACCGGAAAGCCAATCAGTTGTACTAAAATGTAACAAACATTGATATTTAGCAAACGAACTAAGTTGAATCAGTTGAATTTATCCAGCTTTAACCTGATTATTACACTTTTAAAAAATAGGTCATTAGACACCAGAGTGAAAAATTTCTCGTTCAAATTTTTGATGAAAAACACTAGGTTTTTATTAGTACATCGTCTGATGATGATGGTGTTCTGTTTTCTGTGTGCTGCCAGCCTCCATATTTCTGCTAACAGCGCAATCCTTCCCATACCAGAAGTACCCAGTGTGCCAGCTCCATTAGTCAACTTAGGAGAGGCACTATTTCATGACACTCGCCTTTCTGCCGATAACACCATCAGCTGCGCCAGTTGTCATGATCTATCCCATAATGGGGCTGATCGTAGACCCTTTTCAGTGGGGATTGGTGGTGCCGTTGGAAAAATAAGATCGCCGAGTGTCTATAACAGTGCTTTTGATCTTGCTCAGTTTTGGGATGGACGAGCCATCGATTTACAATCACAAGTCGATGGACCCATCCATGATGAAGTCGAAATGGGATCAGATTGGGAAAGTATTATTACCAAACTAAATAATGATCCTGAAATCACACAACGCTTTAATACGGTTTTCCGTAATGGCATTAACGCCGATAACATTCGCGAAGCACTCGCTGCCTTTCAAAAAACACTGATCTTAACTGACTCACCCTTTGATCGCTGGCTGGCGGGTGATCACTCTGCACTCACCCTACAACAATTGAGAGGTTACGAGTTGTTTAGGAGCTATGGCTGCATCAGTTGTCATCAAGGAGCCAATGTCGGTGGCAATATGTTTTCACGTATGGGATCACTGGAAAACTATTTCGAGTTAAAGGGTGACGCAATCTCTCAAGCTGACCTCGGTCGCTATAACGTTACTGGAAACCCTAATCATCGTTATGTATTTAAAGTCCCGAGTTTAAGAACTGCAGCCTTGAATGATTTCTTCTTTCACGATTCTAGTGCCAACTCTCTGGAGGAGGCCATCGTCACCATGGCTCGTTTTCAATTAGGACGCCAACTTCCTGAACAACATGTTGCAGATATTGCAGCTTTCATCCACTCACTAACAGGTACTCATCCACGCTTGAGCACGCAGCTCAATAGCAGCACGGAGCAGCACTGATGCAAGCGTTGATGCGCCCATTCACAGTGCTATTAATCCTAACTATCTCGGTACTTATTGCACTGTTCTTTCAAACTCGAAGCATCGGTTTAATCGAACACACAGAGCGCTTAGATCACTTTTTACAGTTACGTGAACTCGATGCAAAACTGGATGAGCAAACACTGCTGATCGCGACTGGCGTTCAAAACCAATACGATACACAAGTTCAACTTCGGCAAGCTATTGATGCATTACTAGCCCAACTGACCCATCAAGAAGGGCGTTTTTACCAAGGGTTAGATCAAAAATCATCTGAATTGCTTCAACAGTACACTGAAGCGCAAGCAGAGAAAGCCCGCATCACTGAAGAGATAAAACTCTATGCAGCGCTCATTCGCAATGCATTATTATTTATGCCTAACTTAGTACAAGAGTTGCGTGATGATGAGCATCTTCAGCGGGATGAGAGCGCTCGCTTAATGAGCCAACTATTTCGTTATCACTTATTTCCAGACCCACGCGTACTGACCGATCTTTACATCAGTGTTGATCACTTCCGCAACAATCTAGACGATAATCACCCAGCATTAATTACTTTTGCAAATCAGGCAAATCAAAACCTAAGCCACTTGAATAATCTTCATCAATATAGAGATGCTTTCAATAATATTGATACCCGTAGCGTGCTGCGTTCTTTAGAGCAAAGCTATCAAAACCACTACAACGAACGTTCTCGCCATGCGGAGGCATTTACCCTAACGCTACTGCTATTAAGTATTCTACTTATGCTGTTACTGGGAGGTATGTTTAAGCGTCTACAGCAGCTTAATGAACGCTCCGAGCAAGCACGAACTCGCTTACAAGACGCCGTTAACAGCCTGTCGGAAGCGTTTGCTCTTTTCGATAAGCATGGCAAGCTAGTTCTATTTAATCAGCGCTGGCAATCCTTTTATCCTTGGCTGAAAGAACTAGACTCTTTGGATTGGAGCAGCCAACAGGAGCTTAACAAGCAACACGGGGTGACAACCTCTGTAGATATATCAAGCACACTTGATACAACCCAAAACTATCTAGAGCAAACCCCAGATGGGCGCTGGTATCAAGCGAGTAATAACCCAACAGCTGAAGGGGGAATTGCGAGTGTCAGAACTAATATCACCGAGACGCAAAAAACTCATTTACGCTTAAGGCAGCTAGGTCGTGCTTTGGAACAAAGCCCCTCAGCCGTTATGATTACTGATACCGAAGGAGTGATTGAATATATCAATCCTAAATTGTCTGAAATGACAGGTTATCAGTCAGATGAGCTGCTAGGTCAAAACAATAACATCTTAAAATCGGGAGAAATGCCAGCTAGCCTGTTTGTTGAGATGTGGAATGTGTTGCGCGAGGGGAAAACTTGGACAGGACAGTTACTCAATCGTAAGAAGGATGGTTCTTTGTTTTGGGATTCTACCTCAATCTCTCCTTTGCGAGATGACACTGGAACCATTAGCCACTTTATTGCGGTAAAAGAGGATATTACCGAAAGGCTCAACGCGGAAGAACAGTTGCGTATGGTCGCTGCAGTTTTTGAAACCAGTAATGAAGCGATCATGATTGCAGATCATCGTGGTCTTATTAAAGTGGTTAACCGTGCTTTTGAGCGTATTACTGGATATACGGCAGATGAAGTCAAAGGTAAAAATCCCAGTATGCTTAGCTCTGGCAGACATGATCTAGATTTTTACGAAAGCATGTGGGAAACCTTAACAACAACAGGCTGCTGGTCAGGAGAAATTTGGAATCGTCGTAAGAATGGCAGTGTCTATCCAGAATGGTTGTCTATTTCAGCTTTACATGACGACGATGGCAAACCAACAGAATATGTCTCTGTGTTTTCGGATATTACCAGCCGTAAAGAAGCTGAAGCGCATATTCGTCATCAAGCCTACTATGATGCACTGACACAACTTCCTAACCGGAATTTGCTACTTGATCGTTTGGAAGTTGCCATACATACCGCAGAAAGAGATCAACAAATCATCTCGGTACTCTTTATCGATTTAGATCGCTTTAAATACGTTAATGACACGCTTGGTCACGAATATGGCGATGAGTTGCTCGTTCAGGTTGCTAGAAGACTGACCAACTGCGTTCGTGAAAGCGATACAGTGGCTCGCTTTGGAGGAGATGAATTTGTCATTTTGTTACATAATATTCAATCAGAACGTGCAGCCACTCTGATTGCTGAGAAGATTATCCGACGCTTATCAGAACCCTTCACACTCGCAGGTAGAGAGATAGTCATTGGTGCCAGCATAGGTTTGGCGTTATTTCCCGGTGAGTCAGATGATCCTGATACCCTACTTCGTAATGCTGATCTTGCGATGTATCGAGCCAAGCAAACTGGACGCAACCGTTTCCAGTTCTTTACTGGCAGTCTACAAGAACAAGCCAATACTTTGATGGAGATGGAACAAGACTTACGCTTGGCATTAGACAAAGGTCAGCTGGAAATCTTTTATCAACCACTGGTTAAAGCCAATACAGGTAAGGTAACCGGTGTTGAAGCACTGTTGCGCTGGCATCATCCAACGCTGGGCATGGTTCCACCAGATAAGTTCATCCCCTTAGCTGAAGATACTGGCTTAATTGGTCCTATCGGTCAGTGGGTACTTGAAACTGCTTGCCGACAAGTCAACTTATGGCGCCAGCAAGGTCTCAAACTTTACTTATCAGTCAACATTTCTGGACGCCAGCGTGATTTAGGATTAGATGCATCTTCATTGCAAAGCATACTTGAACAATCACATTTCCCTGCTGATGAACTTGTCCTTGAAATTACCGAGGGTATGTTGCTCGATAACAGTGACGCAACCATAGAATGGTTACAATCTTTTAGCGATATCGGTGTTCATCTCGCTATTGATGATTTTGGAACAGGCTACTCTGCTCTCAGCTATCTGAAACGCTTCCCTATCGATATGCTTAAAATTGATCGGGAATTTATCAGCGAAATGACGGTCAATAGTGACGATTCATTATTAGTAGAAGCGATCATCTCGATGGCCAGAAGCCTTAAATTACGCTTGATCGCCGAAGGGGTGGAGACAGACGAGCAACGCAAGCTTTTATTAAGCTTGGGCTGTGAGTACCTTCAAGGCTATTTCTTCTGCAAACCTGTTCCCGGTAAAGATTTTATCGATTGGTTAGCAGCCTATAAGCCAATAAAATGATCGCTTTCACCAGCATAAGCCTATAAACAAATATTATCGAGATATCTGAATTTTTTTCTCTGTCGCTGTGTTGTCCTAGGTACAATACAGCCTTGAACCTTTTCTAGTCTTTTACACACTAAGAGGACCCTCATGCGTCTAGCTGAAATCGAAGCCATTGCACTGAACGTTGGCTTAGCAGTTTTTGCTGCATTTATCTTTTTTATCATCTACGATCTTGCTAAAAAATCAAAAGCAGGCAAGTTTGGTACTTTTATTCTTTTTCTTGCATTGGGTCTTGGCTTGGGCGTTTTCTTGATAAAAAACCTGATTGTCTACCTCATGGATCTTTGATTGGGCTATAGTTAGGTGATACAAACCTTAACCCATACAAATTGAAGGAGTTAGCTCAATGGATCCTTTCTGGTTAATCGTGTTAGTACTACTAACCTTGGTTATCTTGTATGGCATATTCATCTATAACAATCTTGTTAGGTTGAAGCATAATGTTAGCCGTGCGTGGTCTAATATCGACGTATTATTGAAACAACGTCACGATGAACTACCTAAACTAGTAGAAACCTGCAAACAGCACATGGAGTTTGAGCAACAAACACTTGAACGTGTTATGCAAGCTCGTGCGGCGGTTTCTCAAGCCAGAGAAAGTGGTAATGTAAAAGCACTGGGTCAGGCTGAAACGCAAATGCGTTTCGGTTTGGGCAATTTGTTTGCGGTTGCAGAAGCCTACCCTGAACTGCGCGCTAGCGAATCCTTTCAACACCTTCATTCACGAATTTCATCGTTAGAATCAGGCATTGCTGATCGTCGTGAGTATTACAATGATTCAGTTAACCACTTGAACATTCGTATCGAGCAATTTCCCGATATTATTGTTGCTAAACGCTTAGGCTTTACTGCGGCTACCCTTCTTGAGTTTGAAGAAGCGCAGCTAAAAGATGTGAACATCAAGCAGCTTTTCAGCTAAGCCAAAAATTTTTGTTATGTTATTAAACCTCCATATCGATCAACAAGAATTCTGGCTAGGTATTATTGTTTGTAGTGTCAGTATGCTTGCTGCGGCATGGTTTATGTTCCGTCACTTGCGTCGCTATCGTCTCATCACCGATACACCAACAGCTATGATACGTTCAGCACCCCAGGGTTATGTGGAAATTATTGGCAATGTCATTGGTGGTGAAGCCGGATTATTAACAGCGCCATTATCTGGTAGGTCCTGCGTTTGGTATCGATACAGAGTCGATAGGCAAACAGGGCGAAAAAATCGCTGGAGCAGTGAGCATCGTGGTACCTCTGAGCAATGGTTTCAGATAGATGATGGCACAGGGGTTTGTCTTATTGATCCATCCAAAGCTGAAATCGATGCGGTACAACACAGAATTTGGTACGGCAACACCCCAAACCCTAGTCTCAATGCTACAACCGCCCATACTGGCAACTTTCTGACTAGACCCTTATCTTTGGGAGCCGGCATTCCACTTGGCACTCGATATCGTTACATAGAAACGCTTATTTTAGAACATGAGAAGGTCTATGCTCTGGGTACCTTTAAAACGCTAGGCGGAGGTCGCGGAGTTGAAAGTATTGATCAAATCCAAGCACAAATCATTCGTGACTGGAAAGCAAACTATGCAGAACTACTAGAGCGTTTTTCGACACCAGGAGCCAAGGTATTAACGGATAAAGAATGGCAAAATGTTAGAGAAGCAGCTCGTTTAGCGGCAATAGAACAGCGCAAGGATTTTCTAGAATTACCCGATATGCATACGCTATCAGATCCAGGATTGCCGGGTCATCCATTACTCATTTCTACTCAAGATGAAGACAAGCTTGTGCAACGTTTTCGCACGAGAGCTAAGCTTTGCTTGATTTATATTATCGCTGCGCTTTGGTTTTGCAGTGAATTGCTTACCGCTACTGTCTACTAGCTTTAACAAAGTGTCATCAAACTATTTAATCTCGCCAACAAGCAAGACTTGTACAGCAAGCCTTTCTATAATGTAATCATTCATTTGCTCACAGGATGTTAATATGGAACAGAAAATAATTCAGGTCGGTGCATTATCCGTCAGTAACAACAACCCCATGGTGCTATTGGGTGGGATGAATGTGCTTGAATCTCGTGACCTAGCGATGCAAATCGCGGAAGAATATGTCGAGGTCACACAAAAACTTGGCATCCCCTATGTGTTCAAAGCTTCTTTTGATAAAGCCAATCGCTCTTCCTTACACTCCTATCGTGGACCCGGTTTGGATGAAGGATTAAAAATTCTTCAAGAGATCAAACAAACCTTCAAAGTACCGGTTATTACTGATGTTCATGAACCTTACCAAGCAGCGCCTGCTGCCGAGGTGTGTGACATTATTCAGCTACCCGCTTTTCTTTCTCGTCAAACCGATTTGGTTCAAGCCATGGCATCGACGGGTGCTGTTATCAATATTAAAAAAGCACAGTTTCTAGCACCGCAAGAGATGAAACATATCCTGCATAAATGCGAAGAAGCAGGAAACTCAAATTTGATGCTTTGCGAACGTGGCACCAGCTTTGGCTACAATAATCTAGTTGTTGATATGCTCGGCTTTACCATCATGAAAGAGTTTGGCTATCCAGTGATCTTTGATGCAACGCACGCATTACAAATGCCGGGAGGTCGTGCTGACTCTGCGGATGGTCGTCGCGCTATGGCAGCTCAACTAGCACGTGCTGGACTTTCCCAAGGTATTGCAGGTTTATTTTTGGAAGCCCATCCAGATCCTAGCAAAGCTAAATGTGATGGACCATGCGCTTTACCACTTCATACACTTGAGGCGTATTTATCACAGATGAAAGCTGTCGATGATTTGATCAAGTCACTTCCAGTGCTAGATACCAGTCAATAACATGGCCGAGTCTATCCTCTCTGCACTTAAAAGTGATGCCATTGTTGGCCCAGAGAGACACAGATTTAAGCTGTTGTCTTCTCTGGGAGAACACCCTTATGGTAGCTGCTGGAAGGCAGAGGATTTAGCCACATCAACCAAAACAGAAGTCACGTTACTATTCCTTGCTGATGTCTTAAGCAGGCAACAAAGTTGTGTTGATGAATTGAGAAAACTGGTCATACTGGCTCGTAAATGCAAACACCCTAATGCATTAGACTGCTATGGTATGTTCTCTCATAAGGGAGCGATTTTTGTAGCCTTTGAGTCCGTCGATGGACTCACGCTAGAAAAAATGTTTGAGCAAAATCAGACGCAAAAACTCAAGCCAGAGCAAAAGCAAGGCCTTGTTATTCAGATGGGTAAGGCGATAGACGCTTTCCATCGAGATACCCGTAAAAGCCACACCAGCCTGTCGCCAGAACTCATCTTTATCAGTGCGGGTAAAGGCGTTCGTGTCATGATGCTAGGGTGGCGTCATATTGTGGACGAGTTTTTAGACTTGATACCAGGAGAACCTCGTTACCGACAATATCAAGCGCCTGAGGGATTTGATCCATTACCCACCAATCAAAAATCAGATGTCTATGCATTTGCAGCAATGATTTATCACCTTTATGCGGGCAAGCCCCCTTTCTCGTTAAAAGATGATGAAAAATCTCGCTTTCAACGAGAACTTAAAGCACCCGCTCAGCTTGATGAACGTCAGTGGCAATTTTTACAGGCTGCATTAAGCCCTGATCAAGACTCACGTCCAGCATCAACTATGTTGCTTTTGAAGCAACTTTACGCTTTATCCCCTGCAGACTCTGAAACTGATACCGATGAGCCAGCAGCCCAAGACGTTGGAGATGATGGTAAAGCAAATCAGACAAACTCTGAAAGCCAGGATGATGCAAAAAAAGCTAACAAAGGTTGGCTTGCCAACAAACTACCCAGTGGACTGGTGAAGGCTTTCACCCGCATCGCATCACTAACCAAAGGCATTAGCATCAAATTACGAATGCTTTTGCTGTTTTTTGCGGGTCTTCTGTTAGGTATTCTAATTACCCTAGCGTTTAAGCCTGATATCACTCCATTTACCAACGAGATAGAGCGGCTCGAAGAGGAATTAAGTAGTACTCGAGAAGCTTTAGAAATATTGCAACAACAGCAACACTTACCTCTCGAAGTGGAGGAACTTTTTGAGCCAGAGTTAGATGTTGACGATATAATTAACCCAGCTCAGGATAGCTATGAACCTGTTGCTGCACAACCTACCGATAGACAAACCCTTCAACATCATGACAGTCCCGAATCACTGATCCGCTTCCAAGATTTCTTTGGCGAAAGCGGTGTTGCTCCCATGATGCAAGAACTACCAAAGGGTGAGTTTTTAATGGGCGATTTGAATCGTATTGGCGACGATAATGAACGACCCGTGCGTGAGATTATCTTTGATTATCGCTTTGCAATCGGAGTTCATGAGGTCACCTTTGCAGAATATGATCAATTTGCCGAAGCAACAGGGCGAGATCTACCAGATGATGCTGGTTGGGGTCGTGGTGATCGACCTGTCATCAATGTAAGTTGGGAAGATGCTCGTGATTATGCACGTTGGCTAAGAGATGTAACGGGACAACCCTATCGCCTGCCTACTGAAGCAGAATGGGAATATGCCGCACGTGCAGGTACTGGCTCTGCATGGTGGTGGGGTAATGAACTTGAACCTGGCATGGCCGTTTGCGATGGCTGCGGTACGCAATGGGATGGCCAACAAACGGCACCTGTCGGTCAGTTCCCGGCCAACGCATGGGGTTTAAAAGATATGCATGGTAACGTCGAAGAGTGGGTTGAAGACTGTTACAGTGATCATTACACCTCAGCACCAGAAGATGGCTCAGCTATGCGCATGGGTAACTGCAACCTTCGAGTTTTACGGGGCGGGTCTTGGTTTGATATACCTCGTGTGACTCGATCTTCTAGCCGTTATCGTCAGGAAACGCAGCTACGACAACACACCTTTGGCTTCAGAGTCGCGGTAGATTTACATGAAACACCCTAAGGTTTGACAAATACTGTCGGAAAAGCGAATTATAAAATTTTAACGAAAGCCTTTAATTAGGAGCTTTTACCATGCCCCATGGAATGAAACTGTTACCTTTGTTAATCGCAGCTAGCGTGTTTGTAATGCCGGTTAAAGCGACTGTGTTAACAGAAGCACAACAGACACAGCTAAGACTGACCGTGTATAACCAAGACTTTGCCGTGGTTGAAGATCATCGTCAGCTTTCCGCATTGAGTGCGGGCCAGCAAGTTCAAGTGCAAAATATGAGCCCTGCAATTATGCCTGAAACCCTTCGCATACAAAATGCAGGACAGATTTTAGAACAAGGAATCTCTCGCTCTTCTCTTAACTTTCAATCTTTGCTGCAGGCTTATATAGGTCAAACCTTAAATGTGGCCAGGCTAAATACTAGCACTGGGCAAGAAACGATAAGTAATGCCGAGTTACTGAGCATTGATGGCAGTCATGCGCTCATACGTCGAGAGGGGCAAATAGAGTCAATTCCGTTACAGACTCGAGAATGGCGTTTTATTTTTCCCGCTGAGTTACCGAGCAATCTGCAAGGTCGAGAAAGCATTCATTTTACTAGTGCTGGAACAGATGAAGATTCAACCGCAATCTTGAGCTACCTAACATCAGGTTTAGGCTGGAAGATGGATTATGTCATGACCTTAGATGCTCAAGGCAAATCTCTAGCAGTTGAAGGCTTGGCCTCGGTGTATAACCATACTGGAGGTCATTTCAACAACGCTGAACTTCGTCTAATGGCAGGCGATATCAACGCACCTGATCAACGCCAACCTGTGATGATGCGAGCTATGGCAATGAGTGATAGCTTGGGTAGCATGCCGGAGCAAGCGGCTGAGTCGGTCCAAGACTTTTACCTATACCAGTTACCACACCCCGTTTCCTTTCAGAACAACGAAACTAAGCAACTCCCGCTAATACAGTTGACGGATATTCCCGCTCAGGTTCGTTATCATCATCACTTTTCTGTTTGGCCAGCACTAGACCAGCAACGTCATCAAGCTCAAGCGGATATCAGTTTAATCTTTGATGCGCCGAAACTAGCTGACCAAAACTCACCTTTGCCAGCTGGACAAGCCCGTGTTTTCCGACCTGATCGTCAGGGTGACATGCAGTTTGTGGGTGCCGCTAGCTTACGCAATTTAGCGGCTGGAGAAACTGCTGAACTGGCATTAGGTCGTGCATTTGATTTGAATATTCAACGTCGTCAGACACTCTTCAGTGATGGTTTTGATAGTGTCACCCT
>REDB01000098.1 GCA_007693685.1 Oceanospirillales bacterium | reverse complement strand
GTATATCGCATCATTCAAAATTCCTTTAAGAAACTTTCGACATTCTACTCTTTAGGGAAGAGTGTTTATATCTGATTATGATGGCTTTAACTCATAGATTAACTCACAACCATTACGAAAAATCCTATCAAATTATATTGGATTGCATCTTTACAGTGCGAATGCGCACTCTTTTAGACCGTTTTCATCAATTTACGTGATACATGTCAGTATTTTAATTGATTTTAGTTATTGATTTAAAAGGTTTTTAAAAAACAAGGTTGCTATTAGAGTTTTTGGCATTTTTGTTGCAAATACATAATGAGCTGAAACATAAGTTACAAATGTGTTTAAATTTAATGAGGAAAAATAGATGAAATTAACTTTAAAAACCCTAAAGCGTTCAATACTTGCTAGTGCGGCTGCAATAGGAGTTACTCTTTCGATAGGTGCAAACGCAAATTTATTGAGTGAAATTGAAGAGCGTGGTGTCATTCGGGTAGCGGTACCTCAGGATTTCCCTCCTTTTGGCTCTGTTGGTACGGATCTACAGCCACGTGGTTATGATATTGATATGGCCAATTACATTGGTGAACAGATGGGCGTGTCTGTTGAGCTAATTACAGTAACCAGTGCGAACCGCATACCTTACCTACAAACTGGACGTGCCGATCTAGTAATCTCCAGCCTAGGTAAAAACGAAGAGCGTGAGCGTGCCATAGATTTTAGCGATGCCTATGCACCTTTTTTCTTGGGAGTTTTCGGTAACCCAGATATTCCTGTGTCTGCTCCGGAGGATCTTAGTGGTCATGTTGTAGGTGTAACACGTGGTGCTGTTGAAGATATGGAGTTGGAGAAAGTATTGCCAGCCGATGCTACGCTTCAACGCTTTGAGGATAATAATACCACCCTATCAGCTTATCTTTCAGGTCAAGTTCAGCTCATAGCTACAGGAAATTTGGTGGCGACAGAAATCGCTGAGCGTCGCCCTAATCAAGCACCTGTCACCAAGTTTATGCTGCGTGATTCTCCTTGTTATATCGGTTTGAAAAAAGGTGAGGCTGAACTGCAAGCACGAGTTAATGAGATTATCGCTCAAGCATTGGAAGATGGAACCCTGAATAGCATATCAGAAACCTGGTTGCGTGCTCCCCTACCCGAAGGTTTTGGAAGCTGAGGACTAACTAATGTTGAACTTCAGTGACCTTTTGCCCTATAGCGATCTGCTTTTACAAGGGCTGTGGGTTACCGTGGTGCTGACCTTTTATGCCACGCTTGGCGGCGTGGCTATAGGGACGGCTTGTGCAGCAGGCCGTCACTACGGTGGCAAAGTGTTACGCGGTGCAATAGGTAGTTATGTTGAGTTGATACGAAATACTCCCTTTATTGTTCAGCTATTTTTTATCTTTTTTGGATTACCCGCAATAGGCATCAAACTATCCGCTTGGGAGGCAGGATTGTTGGCGATGTTGATTAATCTCGGTGCATACAGTACGGAAATTATTCGTGCAGGGCTTGCCGCAACTCCAAAGGCACAAGTTGAAGCAGCTAGAGTATTGGGTTTGAGTCCACATCAGGTGTTTTTTCGAGTCGTATTGATTCCTGCGTTTGAAAAGATTTATCCGGCGTTGACTAGTCAATGCATCATTGTGATGCTTGGTTCGGCTGTAGTTTCTCAGATCTCTGTTATGGATCTGACCTACGCAGCAAACCTGATTCAATCACGAAGTTTTAGGAGCTTTGAAGCCTATCTTGTTGTTGCTGTTATGTATCTGCTGTTTGCTATTTTCATGAGACAAACTTTTGAGTGGGTAGGGCGACGATTGTTTCGTCATAGGAGAGTTTCAACATGATTGAATTCACCAACTGGGATATTCTTAGGAATCTTTTATTAGCTGCTCGTTGGACTATTGCCTTGTCACTTACCGCTTTTATAGGTGGAACCATAGTAGGGCTATTATTGACTGCAATGCGTTTGAGTGGTCGCCGTCCCTTGCAATGGTTAGTGAGGGGGTATGTCGAGCTGTTTCAGGGAACCCCCTTGCTTATGCAGTTGTTCCTAGTATTTTTTGGCCTTTCGTTGTTGGGATTTGATATATCTGCTTGGGCAGCTGCTGCCTTTGCATTGACTTTCTTTACAAGTGCATTTCTGACTGAAATCTGGCGAGGTTGTATTGACACCTTACCAAGAGGTCAGTGGGAAGCTTCCCGGTGCCTAGGATTAAATTTCAAGCAAACACTTAGTAGGGTGATATTACCACAAGCGGTTCGCGTTGCCTTAGCACCTACAGTTGGGTTTTCCGTTCAGGTAGTCAAGGGTACTGCCTTGGCATCAATCATTGGCTTTGTCGAGCTTACCAAGGCGGGAACAATGCTGAACAATGCTACCTTTGAACCTTTTAAAATCTTTGCCATGGTTGCGTTGATCTATTTTGCGCTCTGCTATCCGCTATCCTTGGCTAGTCAACGTCTGGAGAAAAAATTTAATGGCTCTCGTTAATATTGATCAGGTACACAAGTATTATGGTGACTTGCATGTGCTCAAAGGTATAGACCTGAAAATTGATGCCGGAGAGGTTGTCTCGATAATAGGTCGTAGCGGTTCTGGAAAAAGCACGCTGCTTCGTTGCATGAATGGTTTGGAAGCCTATCAGCACGGCGGAATCGTAGTAGACAATAAAGAAGTTAGCAGTGATGAGAAGCAGGTGCGTCTTTTAGCACGTAGTGTCGGTATGGTTTTTCAGAGCTTCAACCTCTTCCCGCATCTGACGGTGGGCGAAAATATTATGTTAGCGCCTAAACTAGTGCTGAAATTATCCTCTAAAGAAGCTCGCGCCTTAGCTGAAGATAAGCTTGACAAAGTGGGTTTAGCAGAGAAAATCGACGAATATCCAGATTGCCTTTCTGGCGGTCAACAACAGCGCGTAGCTATTGCTAGAGCACTGGCTATGTCACCAAAAGTGCTTTTGTGTGATGAAATCACTTCGGCACTTGACCCAGAGCTAGTCGGTGAAGTTTTGAGGGTTTTAGAGCAGCTAGCTTCAGAAGGAATGACGTTAGTGTTAGTTACTCATGAAATGAACTTCGCACGAGATGTAGGTGATCGAGTGGTGTTCATGCATATGGGTAAAGTTTGGGAGAGTGGTCCAGCAAAAGAAGTTTTTGAGAATCCGACAACCCCAGAGCTAAAAAGCTTTATCAACGCAGTATTATAATTAGGAAATTATATGCGTCGAATAACCGAAACGATTCGTCAATACTACGATCAACTTTCACCTAGTGAGCGACGAGTGGCAAATTTTATTGTTGATCATCTGGATGATCTTGCTACTTACAATTCCGTTGAATTAAGTCAACATTGTAATACTTCTAAAGCAACGATTAGTCGTCTGGTTCGCCGTTTAGGTTATAAAAACTTTAAAGAAGTACGTGATGAGTTGAAGCTTATGCGGCAGTCGGGTGTTCCTGTGCCAGGCCCAACATTGCAGGTGGGTAGTAATTTTGTTGATCGCCATATGGCAAGTGAAATGCAAAACTATCAGCGTTTAAAGGTACTTTTGCATTCTGATAAGTTAAATAAAGTAATTGAGTTGCTTTCAAATGCTAAGTCTGTCTCTGTTATTGGCTTTCGTAACAGCTACCCCGTCGCAATGCATCTAAGACAACAGTTAATTCAAATTCGCTCAAATGTTTATCTTCTTCCGCTACCGGGACAAACCCTAGGAGAGGAGTTAGAGGATATAACTTCAGATGATTTAGTTGTATTAATAGCATTTCACCGTCGACCTTCTGGCTTTAATAACTTTTTCAAAACACTGATAAAGCTAGAAGTACCAGTCTTGCTAATATGTGAAGAAAATAGTGGTTTGGCAACAGAGAAACTAACGGATATGTTAGAACTCCCCCTAGACACTATCTCCGCTTTCGACAGTTACGCATTGCCCATGAGTCTAGTGAGTTTGATGAGCAATTTACTGCTTCATTATCAGCTAGATAAAGGTCGTGCGCGTATTGAAAAAATTAATCAGTTATATGATTCAACAGAAGAATTGGATATCAATCTATCCTACTAACCTTATTTCGAGAGGCCATCATGCAGTCCGTTGAAAACCCTTATAAACGCAGTATTAACCTTGCCGATGCCCGCTTGGGTACGCGTGCCGTTTTTGTCACGGATGACTGGTTTGCCGATGTAAATCGTTTGTTTAATCCTGAAGCACCGGTATGGAAAGAGGGTGTGTTTGATGATAATGGTAAGTGGATGGATGGCTGGGAAAGTCGTCGTAAGCGCTTTGAAGGTTATGATCATGCGATTATTCGCTTGGGTGTTCCGGGCTATATTCAGGGTGTTGATATCGATACCTCTTACTTTACCGGAAACTATCCACCTTCAGCGTCATTAGAAGCCTGTTTCTGTGAAACGGGTGATCCTGACGAGCAAACACGCTGGACACAGATTCTTCACTCAGTTGATTTGCAGGGAAATAGCCATCACCTTCATGAAACCTTGCACCCCGATCAAGCTTGGACGCATCTGCGTTTCAATATATACCCTGACGGTGGCGTGGCTCGCTTACGAGTCTATGGTATTCCTTACCGTGATTGGTCATCAGTCAGTGAAACTGAAGAGTTAGATCTTGCCTCTGTGTTAAACGGTGGTAGAGCGCTGGCTTGTTCTGATGAGCATTACGGTAGTATCAGTAATCTGATTAACCCAGATCGTGGAATCAATATGGGTGATGGCTGGGAAACGGCACGTCGACGCACACCCGGATACGATTGGGTGATTCTGTCGTTAGGGCATCCTGGTGTGGTTGAAAAGATTATTGTGGATACGCTGCACTTTAAAGGTAACTATCCTGATAGCTGCTCAATTCAGGCGGCTTATGTGAAAGGCGGCACAGAAAGTCAGATCGAGACCCAAAGTCTCTATTGGAAAGAATTACTACCTTCACATAAGCTTGAGATGCACCAAGAGCACACGTTTACAACAGAACTTCAAGATTTAGGCCCGATTACCCATGTGCGTCTGAATATTTTTCCAGATGGTGGTGTTAGCCGCTTACGTTTATTAGGGCATATTGCGAGGCGCTGAGCATGTCGACTCAACTCAAACCGCTACCTTTGACAGCTGAAAATTTTGCGCCCTTCGGTCAAGTGATTGATCGTCAACAGCACAGTCATTTTCTGATTAATGGTGGTAGTACCGAGCGTTATCACCGAATGGCTCAGGTGGAAACAGGTCCGGAAGATGGTCAGGTGATCATCAGTATCTTCCGTAAACCCAAAGCGGATCGATTCCCTTTAGATATCAAAATGCTTGAGCGACACCCCTTGGGCTCTCAAGCCTTTATTCCGCTAAAAGGAAAGCCTTTTTTAATTGTCGTAGCTCCACCAGGAGATCAGCCTGATCTGAGCCAAATGCGCCTGTTTATTAGTGATGGTTCGCAAGGTGTGAACTATGCTGCAGGAGTTTGGCATCATCCTTTGATTGTCACAGAGGATGAAGATGAATTGCTAGTTGTTGATCGAAGCGGTCAGTTACCGAATTGTGATGAGTTTACCTTTGAGCCTGATCAGGTTCGCAGTGTTGATTGGACATAGTTGATTGGGCATAAAGGAGAAGTTTATGCAAAAGATTCAAAAGTATCCGCGAGATTTAGTCGGTTATGGTGCCAATCCTCCAAATCCTCGTTGGCCTAATCAAGCGCGTTTAGCACTTAACTTTGTATTGAATTATGAAGAAGGTGGAGAAATGTCGGTACTGCATGGTGATGCCCATGCAGAGACTTTTCTGTCAGAAATCGCGGGTGCTACGCCTTATCCTGATCGACACTTAAGCATGGAATCCATTTATGAATATGGGTCGCGTGCAGGAGTCTGGCGCATTCTTCGCGAGTTTGAACGTCGTGGTTTGCCTATGACTATTTTTGGTGTTGCCATGGCACTGCAGCGCCATCCAGAAGTCACTGCTGAGTTTCAACGTCTCGGTCATGATATCTGCTGTCATGGATTGCGATGGATTCATTATCAAGAAATGCCAGAAGCTAAAGAACGTCAGCATCTGAAAGAAGCGATACAGATCTTTGAAGAACTCACCGGAAAGGCTCCATTGGGTTGGTATACGGGTCGCGATTCTCCTAATACTCGCCGCTTAATCGTAGAGCAGGGTGGTTTTCTTTACGATTCCGATTACTACGGTGATGACTTACCTTTCTGGACTCAAGTTGAAACAGCGCAGGGGGAGTCGAAACATCACTTAGTTATTCCTTACACCTTAGATTGTAACGATATGAGATTCTCATCACCGACAGGATTTGCGGATGGTGAAGAATTCTTTAACTATCTTCGTGACAGCTTTGATGTGCTATACGCCGAGGGTACTAAAGCACCTAAAATGATGTCCGTAGGTTTACATTGTCGTTTAGTGGGTCGTCCTGGACGCTTTAAGGCGTTACAGAGATTCTTGGATTATGTGCAAGCACATGAGGGTGTCTGGGTTACACGACGTGAAGATATTGCACGTCATTGGATCGCAGAACATCCGGTTGGTTAAAAGATAGCCATTATGAAGCTTCGAGCAGATATCGAGCTTGCGTGAATAATTTTCATAAAAATTAAATGTATTTCGTATAACAGGAGTGTCCATTGACCTCAAAAAGCGATAATCATCATGGGATTGATTTCTCTAAACTGACTCCTCATGAGTGCTACAAAGTGCTGATAGGTAGTATTGTTCCGAGACCGATTGCATGGATAACTACAGTTGATAAGTCTGGAAGAGTTAACGCAGCGCCTTTTAGTTTTTTTAATGCTTTATCCGCTGATCCACCTTTGATAGGTTTTGGTATTCAACGAAAAGCAGATGGTGTGAAAAAAGATACTTTGCGAAATATACAAGAAACAGGTGTATTTACGATCAATATCGTAAATAATTCTCTTGTCGAAGCAATGAGCATTTGTGCTATCGCCTTTCCTGAGCAAGAAAATGAATTAGTCGCTGCTGGTTTAGGTTCAGAAGAGGGTATTTTGGTACCATCACCGAGAATATTAGAAGCCCCCGTGGCTTTGGAATGTAAGCAAATGATGATAGTACCTACCGGACCCAGGGGAGAAATCGTCCTCGGTGAAGTGGTTTTTGCGCACATTCATCAAGATCTTTGTGACCCTGAAAAACTTCATATCGACCAGCAGTTGTTGGATGCTGTAGGTCGAATGGGAGGTCAAGGCTATTCTCTCACTCGAGAGTATTTTGACTTATCAGTAAAATCTGTTGATGAATGGGCTGCTTCTCGAAACGGTGGGGAACGAATCTGGTCTAAATAACCGGATGTAATAACAAGTGACTAGTCGACTGATTTTGCTATAAGTTATTGGCCCACCCTGTATATTTTTTTGCTAAGGGTGGTGCATAGCAACCACGCTTTCCGGTCGACAGTCCGCAACGTATCAACATTTCGGCTATACCTATTGCGCTAGCAACACCATCAATTACAGGAATACCAAGCGCATTGGTGAGGTTCTTTTGTAGGTCAGCCATTCCAGCACAGCCCAAAACAATTGCATCTGCTTTATCTTTTTGAACGGCTTCTTGGCAGGATTCCAAAATTCGCCGATAGGCATCTGACTCAGGGTTATGCAGATCTAGCACAGCAATATCTACTGCTCTGACACTTGCGCACTGATGTTCCATTCCATACTTAATCAATAGATGTTCTGTTATTGCCACAGTACGACATAAGCTGGTGACGACACTGAAACGATGTCCAAGAAAGGTTGCGGTATGCATCGCGGCTTCAGCAATACCAATAACTGGTGAGTTAGAAACCTCTCTTGCTGCATCGAGCCCAGGATCACCAAAGCAGGCAATGATATGCGCTTGGCATCCCTCTTTTTCACCAAGTTTTATTTGTTCGATAACACCTGCTGCAGCGATCAATTCATCCAAAAAACCTTCGATAGATGCTGCGCCATATAAAGGGTGACAACGGCGTAGATGAGTTTCTGGGGAGGCAACAAGTTGAGCTGCTTCTGCTATGCAGGATGTCATAGATTCAGAAGTGTTGGGGTTGATTAGATTGATGATCATATGATTAATCTCTGTATACATTAATTGACATTAAGATATACAAAAAAATACATTTCGACTAGCTGTTGTTTAAAAAAATTGGAAAAATAAGGTGTTTAAAAGGGGTTTGAGAGAGACTTTTTTGCACTTTTATTGTGCGCTTTACATATGATTACCCAAATTGGTGCGATCAATAGACTGTTTTTAAGAGATTTTAAATCGATGGTTACATGAATAGGTGTTGTGTCTGGCTACATAAATGCATGTAAATATTGAATACAATATAAAATACAAAAAATATTCTATGTTGTGGCACGAGTTATGCAAAAGATTAATTAACACACTCAAAGGAGCACTGTTATGAAATCTAAGACAACTTTTGCACACAATTCACTAAAAAAAGTTTTTCCACTCAAATCACTTGCCATTGCTACGCTGGCCACATTGATACCGATTACGGCAATGGCTCAGGGTGGTACGGTACGTATCGGAATGACAGCTTCCGATATCCCTTTGACGTCTGGTGCGCCAAATTCTGGATTTGAGGGTGTACGTTTCACGGGAATGACCCTTTACGATGCCTTAGTCAGTTGGGATCTTTCCGTAGACGATAAGGTAGCACCCTTAGTGCCACAGTTGGCGACAGCTTGGCATGTTGATGAAGCAGATCCTCGTAAGTGGGTTTTTCAATTGCGTGAGGGCGTCACGTTCCATGATGGTTCTGAATTCAATGCAGATGCTGTCGTGTTCAACTTTGATAAGGTTTTCAATGACCAGTCGCCTCAATATGATGCGCGTCAAGCAGCGCAAGTTGTTGCTCGTTTGCCTGCCTATGAAAGTATTCAAAAGTTGGATGAATACACTGTAGAGATTACGACCAAAACTCCCAACGCAATGTTTATCAATCAATTACCTTTTATGTTTATGTCGAGTCCTGCTCACTGGGAAGCATTAAATGGTGATTGGGAAGCCTTTGAGAAAAACCCTTCAGGAACCGGCCCTTTTAAACTGGACGTTTTAGTACCACGTGAGCGTGCTGAATTGATTCCATTTGCTGACTATTGGGATGAATCTCGCCGTGCAAAAGCAGATCGCTTGGTTTTAATCCCAATTCCAGAAGCGAATACTCGAGCCAATGCTTTGTTGTCTCGTCAGGTTGATTGGATCGAGAATCCACCGGCCGATACCTTGCCAATGTTACAAAGTCGTGGTTATCAGATCACCAGCAATGGTTACCCTCATATTTGGCCATGGCAGTTCAGCTTTTTAGCGGATTCTCCGTGGTTGGATAAGCGTGTACGTCAGGCTGCAAACCTAGCGGTAGATCGTGAATCCATTCAGCAGTTACTCGGTGGTTATATGGTTCCAGCACAAGGGCTATTATTACCTGACGATGCAGGTTTTGGTGAGCCTGAATTTAACATCGGTTATGATCCTGAAGCTGCAAAAGCGTTGCTTGCCGAAGCAGGATTTGGTCCGAACAATCCTGTTAAAGCCAAGGTGTTAATATCTGCGTCTGGTTCAGGTCAAATGCAGCCTCTTCAGATGAATGAGCTGATTCAGCAGCAGTTGAAAGAAGTGGGTATTGAGATTGAGTTTGAAGTCTTAGTATGGGAAACGCTGTTCAATAACTGGCGTCAAGGCGCGGCTGATCAGGCCTCTTTGGGTGCCCATGCAACCAATATCACCTTTGCAACTCATGATCCTTTTGCAGCGATGATTCGTTTTATCGATTCGAAAAATGTAGCACCTGTGTCGCTTAACTGGGGTCATTACAACAATGTTGAAGTCGATGGTTTGATTGCAGAACTGCAAACAGCGTTTGACCCTGAAGAGAACCTTCGTATCTATCGCCAGTTGCATGAAACTCTCGTTGAAGATGCACCTTTCTTGTTCGTAGGTCATGACACCGGCCCACGAGCCATGGGACCAAAAGTGGCTGGTTTTGTTCAAGCGAAAAGCTGGTTTCAGGATTTAACACCTGTCTACATGGAAGAATAATTCAGCTTGAATAGAGGTGATCAAGCCTTGTTTCGTTGATCACCTCGCTGACTGCGGGTAACCATTATGTTTGTCTTTATCATTCGGCGTTTTCTTTATGCCATTCCAATCGCTTTAGCCGTTGCAGCTGTTTGTTTCTCTCTGGTTCACCTAGCACCGGGTGATCCTTTAACGGCAATTATTCCAGCGGATGCACCGGCCGAAGTCGTGATCGCCATACAGCAAGCCTACGGAATGGATCGGCCTTTATTGGTGCAATTCGGTAGTTGGATACAGCGAGCACTTCAAGGAGATCTAGGGGTTTCCGTTGCTACAGGGCGTCCTGTCATGGGTGACATAGCCCTAGCCTTGAGTAATACCCTATTATTGGCATTTGCGGCTGCTTTGCTGGGTTTTTTGGGAGGGATTCTCTTAGGTGCTTTAGCGGCCATCTATAACGGTACTTGGATTGATAAGCTGGCGACAGCTCTTGCCATTACAGGAGTATCAATACCGCACTATTGGTTGGGTTTATTGCTGGTAATTATCTTTTCTGTACACCTAGATTGGCTACCTTCAATGGGTGCAGGTCCAGGTGGATCATCTGACTGGCGGTTAGATTGGGCGCATCTGCGTCATTTAGTCTTGCCAGCAGTAACTATGTGCTTTATTCCTATGGGTATTGTTACTCGTACGGTCCGAGCAACGGTTTCTGAGATCTTGAATTCCGAGTTTGTTACGGCGTTGTATGCGCGTGGCTTGCGTGGACGTCGAATTGCGGTTCATGTTGCTAAAAATGCAGCACCTACAGTCTTGTCTGTTATGGGATTACAGTTTGGTTACCTGTTGGGTGGCTCGATACTGGTTGAAACGGTATTTTCTTGGCCCGGTACAGGATATTTATTGAATACGGCAATTTTCCAGCGTGATATCCCTTTGTTGCAGGGCATTATTCTGGTGTTAGCAATGTTTTTTGTTGGTCTAAACCTGTTGGTGGATGTACTGCAAACACTGATGGATCCACGGATCAAGCGAGGGTAATCGGATGACCAGCATAATTTCCCCTACTTCAAAAGAAAAATTTGCACTTGCAGCAGAAACAGCAGCAGTCTCAAGAGGTTACTGGACAACCGTTTGGACAAGACTGGTTAGAGATCCCGTATCCGTTGGTTGCGCTGTTGTATTACTACTAATGGTGTTAATTGCAGTCTTTGCACCTTTGCTGGCACCCTATGATCCTAGTCAAGGTACCATGTTGAAACGCTTATCTCCTATAGGTACAGAAGGGCATTGGCTTGGTACAGATGAATTGGGTCGTGACATGTTATCGCGACTGATGCACGGCGGGCAGATGAGCCTGATGATGGGTTTACTGCCTGTATTTATAGCCTTTGCCATAGGTACATCGTTAGGCTTAATTGCTGGTTTCTTTGGTGGTTGGATCAACTCACTAATCATGCGTACCACTGATGTGTTTTTCGCATTTCCAGCGGTGCTATTAGCGATAGCTATCTCGGGTGCCTTGGGAGCGGGCTTTGTTAATGCCATTATTTCGCTTACTCTGGTATTTATTCCACCGATAGCTCGTGTGGCTGAAAGTGTTACCACCTCGGTGAGAAATCTAGATTTTGTCGAAGCGGCTCGTGCTTCTGGTGCAGGTAACTTCACCATTATTCGTGTGCATGTTTTAGGCAATGTTTTAGGTCCTGTGTTTATTTACGCCACAAGTCTCGTTTCTGTCTGCATGATATTGGCAGCTGGATTAAGTTTTCTTGGCTTAGGAGTTAGACCACCGACTCCTGAATGGGGGTTGATGCTGAATACTCTGCGGCAATCAATTTATATCCAGCCTTGGATCTCTGTCCTTCCCGGTCTAATGATTTTTATCACATCACTGTGCTTTAACCTGCTTTCTGATGGATTGCGCAGTGCTATGGATATTAAGAGGTAATAACGATGACTGCCTTATTACGTGTACAGGATTTGAAAAAATATTTTCCGGTTGGTAAGGACCTGCTTGGGCGCCCAACACAAGTGGTTCAGGCAGTTGATGGCGTTAGCTTCAGTGTCGAAAAAGGTAGAACCCTTGGTATTGTGGGTGAATCTGGTTGTGGGAAATCCACTACGGCTCGTTTACTCATGCATCTTATTGAACCAGATGAAGGGCGTATCAGTATTCGTGGCAAGGAGTTTGGCAACATCAGTGGTCGTCATCCCGTTGCTGAGTTACGTCGTCAGATGCAGATGGTATTTCAGGACTCTTATGCTTCATTAAACCCACGTTTGACTATAGAAGACAGCATAGCTTTTGGTCCACAGATACATGGTGTTAGTGAGCGTGAAGCCCGTCAGCAGGCCAGAGATTTACTAGAAAAAGTGGGTTTGAATCCAAATGTCTTTGTTCGTCGATATCCCCATGAATTATCAGGTGGTCAAAGGCAGAGGGTGAATATTGCCAGAGCGCTCGCCATCAAGCCGGAAATTGTGCTTTTGGATGAAGCTGTCTCTGCATTAGATAAATCGGTTCAGGCACAAGTGCTAAATCTATTATCCGATCTGAAAAAAGAGTTTGGTTTGACCTATCTTTTTATCTCTCATGATCTCAATGTTGTTCAGTATATCAGTGACGACGTCATGGTAATGTACTTAGGACAAGTAGTGGAATCAGGTCCTGTAGAGAAACTGTATCAAAATCCAGCTCATCCATATACCCGAGCACTACTAAGCTCGGTTCCTTCGCAAACACCTCATGAACGCAAACAACACAAAGTTCTAGAAGGTGATCCACCCAATCCAATTGCTCCTCCTTCAGGTTGTCGATTTCACCCGCGTTGTGAGCATGCTCGTGCCATTTGTTCTTCACAACAGCCAAAAACCACAAAAGTTGATGGTTTACATCAAGCCGCTTGTTTTATGCTGCCAGCAAATCCCAGTCATGAAAAATACATTCAGTTACAGGAGGTGTCTGCATGAGTGCTGATAAGTTAATAGACGTTCGTAACCTGAATGTAACTTTTAAGGGTGAAGAGGGACCTGTTTATGCTGTGTCAGATGTCAGTTTTGATCTAGCGGCTGGCGAAACCTTAGCATTATTAGGTGAATCGGGTTGTGGAAAAAGCGTTACTATGAAATCGCTGATGCGTCTGCATCCTGCACATAAAACCCGCATAGAAGGACAGATAAACATTGACGGTGTGGATCTGCTGTCGATGCGCCCTGCCGCCTTATCGGCGATGCGAGGAAAAACCGTTTCGATGGTATTTCAAGAGCCTATGTTGGCGTTTGATCCTGTCTATACAGTTGGAGATCAAATTATTGAATCGGTGATGCGACATGAAGGCTTTAGTCGTGCTGATGCGCGTAAACGAGCATTAGAAATGTTAGAACGTGTCCGTATACCTTCAGCTGCTAAGCGTTTGGATGCTTATCCTCATGAAATGTCGGGTGGTATGCGACAGCGAGCCATGATTGCATTGGCTCTTGCGTGTAAGCCTAAGATTTTACTTGCAGATGAGCCAACTACGGCACTTGATGCTACTGTTCAGATACAGGTGTTATTGTTGTTAAAAGAGCTTCAGCGTGAATTAGGCATGAGCATGATTTTTGTGACTCATGATGTTGGTGTTGCCATAGAGGTGGCTGATCGAACTGCAGTGATGTATGCCGGGCGTATTATCGAAGAAGGGCCTGTGGATGACGTGTTATCTAATCCTTGGCACCCCTATACACAAGGTCTTCTCGGTGCGACCGTCCACCCTGGGATGGATCGTAAGGAGGCGCTGTCCGCTATACCAGGGTCTCCGCCGCAGCTTACACGCCAAATTACAGAGTGTGCATTTGCACCTCGCTGTAGTTACCGAACCGATGAATGTTTGAAACCAATGCCAGCAGCTTATCAGGCCGATAGTAGAGCAGTGCGTTGTATTCATGCACTAGCTGAGGTGTAAGCATAGAAAGTATATACAGACAGGGTTATGATGCAGGTACTTTGAATTGAGCTTGAGTGGCTTGTGTTAGTGGGTGTTTAGTTTTGCTAGCTAGTCTTGAGAAGGAATCACAGTGTGGTTAAAACTAAAAGTGTAGGCGATAACCAAAGCATTTACGACCTAATGTTTGCTGCGATTGCCAATCGTAAATTACCACCCGGGCTAAAGCTCTCTGAAGAGCGTTTGTGTCGTGTTTTCGGGGTCAGTCGTACGCGACTTCGCGAAGTGTTTTTTCGATTAGCGCAAGACCGAATAATTACCCTGAAACATAATCGAGGTGCTTATGTGACACGACCAACGGCGCGTGATGCAACCGAGGTGTTTGCTGCACGTCGAGCAATAGAAGTTTCTGTCGTGGAACAGTTAGCTAATTCGGCTGGCGCTCAGGTCATCAAACGTCTAGAACAACACCTTGCTGAAGAAGCATCTGCGCGATCAGAAAAAGATCATGCCCGTTTAACCCAGCTTACGGGGGACTTCCACTTACTTTTGGCAGAGCTTAGTGGTAACAGCATCTATCATGATATTGTTCGTCGTCTAACAGCTTTGTCTAGCTTGATAATCTATTTGTATGACTCACCTTCGGCATCTGCATGCAAGGATAATGAGCATAGTAATATCGTCGAAGCGATTTCTTCTGGTGATGCGATTACAGCTAAATCACTGATGCTAGAACATCTGGAGCATGTTGAAAAATCTTTAAAAATTGACGACGAAGAGCAAGATGATTTCGATATTGAATCGGTGTTCAAAGAGATGCTGAGCTAAGTGCTAGTGTAATTGGCTGAAAACTTTTCGGTAGTTGGATATGCTCTAAGTCGCCCAAATCCGAGGTAAACACGCTTTACGCCCCATTACATCAGGTCGAACAAGTTGCCAGACTTTCACCATTTGTTGCAATAAAGGCTCGGTTTGCGGTCCTAAAAAG
>REDB01000022.1 GCA_007693685.1 Oceanospirillales bacterium | reverse complement strand
GAGTGCCCATATATCAGATTATGTTAAGAGGTGGTTGGAAGTCCGAATCAAGCGCTTTAAAATATTTAAGAAGTTGGCAACCGGAACCTATGCCATTTTTTGATTAGAACCTGCTTATGCTTTGTTGGCATTAGACCTGATTTGAACAAAATGCTTGCGCAATCTCGCTTCTTTAGGGGCGAGTCAAGCAAGCGATTTATGTTTTTTTAAAAAAGCGAACACTAAAAATATGGTATCATTTAATCTATTAAAAGTACGCAAACAAACATCATGTTGAACTAAGCCGCTTCGCGGAGCTTGTCACCACCCCCTAGTTTTTTGTCCACACTTAAATCTCCTTCAACACTTTGGAGATTTACGCCATGACTCCTCTTCGCCAACAAGTCATCAACTACATGACTCTACGTGGTTTCACTGAAAGCACCTGCAAAGCTTATTTATATCAGCTAACAGAGTTAGCAAAGTACTTTCATCGGTCCCCTGATGCGCTTTCTGATAGCGAGTTACAAGAATACGTTTTGTACCTCATCCGAGATCGTCATTGGTCACGATCCAGTTGTAGACAAGCCGTACACGCCATTCGTTTTTTATATAGTAAAGTACTCGACAGGCCACTTTGTCAATTACGCCTTCCTTATCAGAAGAAGGATCAGAAAATCCCTGATCTACTTTACCCCGATGAAGTCCATGCGATTATTCGACACTGTACACATGTGAAGCAGCAATCGGCTATCGCTCTATCTTATGCGACAGGGATGCGCATTGGTGAGATTTGTGCGCTTCGTATTGATGACTTAGATGGACCTCATCATCGAATTAAAGTCAGGCAAGGTAAAGGGCTAAAGGATCGATATGTCTTGTTTCCTGAAGGTGTGAAACGACAGTTACGTTATTACTGGCAACGCTATCAACCGATTGATGTTCTGTTTTATGGACAACATAAACATCGTTCTTATGATGCAAAATATCTCCGTCTCGAGATAAAAGATGCTGCAAAGCGAGCAGGCATTCAGAAAACGGTTCGCTTCCATAGTTTGAGGCATGCGTTTGCCACTCATCAACTGATGGCCGGCATGCCTTTGACCCGCTTACAGCTGTTGTTGGGTCATCGACATTTATCAACGACTTTAGTTTATCTGCAATGGATTGCCATGATGGACCCATGTCAAAAGATCTCTGAAGATCTACTGGGTCCTGCATGGTGTGTATCATGAGCGCGCTAGGGTTGGCGCAAGTGATCGAGCACTGCAAACAACAAGGCACTCTCCGCGCTACGCCCAGACAATGGCAAGTGCTTAATCATATCTGTGATTGTCGTACTTCAGCGATGGGAGCGACATTGTATCGATGTGATGCCTGTCACTCTCAATGGTTGTGGTACCACAGTTGCCGTGATCGGCATTGTCCTCAGTGCCAGACGAATGCAAGCCGTGCTTGGTGCGAAAAACAAAAGGAACAGTTACTCCCAGTACCTTACTTTCATTTAGTATTCACCTTACCGCATGAACTGAATGACTGGGTCACCTATCACGCCGATGTCATTTACCGATTGCTCTTTCAGTCGTGCTGGAAAACGCTACATGTGATGGGACAGCGCAAACTTCAAGGACAACTTGGGATGACAGCTGTTCTGCATACCTGGGGGCAGCAATTAACACGACATGTGCATTTGCACTGTTTAATTCCTTCAGGTGTCATTACGCCCTCACAATCCTGGAAGAGTCGACATAGAAGATACCTATTGCCGGTAAAAGCGCTCTCTAGGCGGTTTAGAGGATTGATGGTCAGTGCACTTCGAGAAACAAAGCAGAAGGGTGAGTTATCATCGATTGGTGCGAACGACTTTGATCGCACCTTAACGCAACTCATGAGTAAGCCTTGGTGTGTTTATAGCAAGGCGGCGATTCAATATCGAGAAACATTGGTCAATTATCTTGCGCGTTATAGTCATCGGATAGGCCTGAGTAATCATCGACTACTGGAGAGTACTCCGAATCAAGTGACACTTGCCTATCATGACTATCGAAGCGAAAAAAATGGCAGGTTGTTACTCACCCCAGAAGAGTTGATAAGACGCTTCTTGCTACATATTTTACCGAAGGGATTCATGCGTATTCGACATTACGGATTCTTAGCGAATGCAATTAAGCGACGATGTTTGTTACTGATTCGAGAGCAGCTTGGCCGGGATATAAACGTTACCGGTGATAAAGAAAAACAAGTTGCCAGCTCAAACCATGCCCATTGTCCATCATGTGGCCACGAGCCAGTGACCTGTTTAGGTGAATGCACGAGTGAGTCGATGATAACACTGCGCAACGAACTGTCTTTGGCGTTGCTGAACAGTAGTTAGTTAACCTCGCGCGAGTATTACGAAGCGATATCTGATCAGGTTGTACCTGAGGCTACTCTGTTGCCAAACATTAGAAATATGGCTATAAAGAACATATATAGTCACAAAGTAACCAAAAATTTAAGGGATTGAGATCGAGTTAAGCAACAGTGCTGGTTCGAGTTTTAGGTGTTACTACCAAGGAACCCCACCGATCATAAAAAGCAAATTCCCTAGATTAAGTACTGAGCGGCGTTCAACAGGCGGTTATAGCTGCGGCTGCGCCGCCGTATAACCGCTTATTTGTTATGTGTAATCTCAATGCCGTCACGGCAGTAGTACATGAGGAATCGTCGAATGTTTAAGACTGGTGTGAAGAAAGAGGCATTGAAGTCGCTTGAAAGAGTGCAAGCTGATTACGCTGATCTGTGCGAACGAGCGCAGATCAAAGCAGAGGAGCTTTTCAAGCTGAGGCAGTCTACAAGCTTGGAGCTGATCCCCGAGGTGGAGGTGTACGTCAACAGTCTCGCCAATACCCCAAAGGATTTCGACAAGAGCTTTGCCGAGTACAAAGCCGAATTCACAGTTTTCAATAGTATCCTGCATGAGTTAGAGATTGCTGCTAAAGAGGCTCAGGTCAAGGCAGGTAGCGGCGCTGCAGTTGGTGTAGCAGCAGGAGTTGGTACCGCAGCTTTTGCTCCTACTGCCGCTATGGCAGTGGCTACCACATTTGGTACCGCATCAACTGGAACTGCCATTTCTACTCTGTCT
>REDB01000023.1 GCA_007693685.1 Oceanospirillales bacterium | reverse complement strand
TTATTGGTACTGCTCAGTGCCAATTAAAGATATGGAAGCAAGCTATTAAGAGCTTAATAAGTGGCGTTAAATTTTCACCTGAATTGGCATGGATACGCTTGAACCTCGCCTATGCTTTGTCTGAGGAAGGTCATTACGAACAGGCAAAGTTGGTGTTAGACCCTGTTTCCCAGTGTACACACAATTCTCAATCCACATTGACTTTGCAAGCATTGTTAGCTTTTAAAATGGGTGAATGGTCAAATACTATTCGTTTCACTCGTCAAGCATTACGATCAACCAATCAAGACGTCGGATATATTGATCAGCCAAGAGAAAAAATTACTCCTATTTTGACTTTTGCAATTCAGCAAGCAACGTCTTACAACTCTCCTGATATGCTAAGTCTAGTTCAAGAGTTAAAACAAAGCTGTCCTAAAAATACTTTAACTCTTTCTCTATACCTATGGCAGGTATTAGTATCTAAAAAACATGAGGAAGTTTCGACTTTAATTGGCTCTATTACACAACTTGATGCCTATGATAGTCTCAGTAAATTCAATTTAGCCATTGCTCAGTTGTATCTTAAGAATATTGATGCCGCCATTGGTGTTGCCAAAGAAATAAAAGATTCTGAATCTTTAAATTGGCAAGTTTACACATTATTAGGTAATTTATATATTCGAAAAAAATTCTGGAAAGAAGCAAAAGAGTCGTTTAACTCTGCCATCAAAATGGGTTGTGATGATCCAAAAGTCTTTCATGCTTTGGGTTGGACTTTACTTAATATTCGGCGTCTTAAAGATAGCAATGAAGATGCATCACTAATGCTTAGTGTTTATCGCAAAGCTTATTTAGGATACCTGGCTCGTGGTGACACTAGTCTAGCCCATACCATTGCTAATCAATTTTCTAAGGTAGGTGTATCACTTTAAGTATTATTTGTGACTTTGCTTTGAGAGATGGATCTAACAATTATTGACCATGGTGTCTTTGCTGATGTTTAGATCACACTTCTAGTAGTTGTTGAGCATCTCTAATCGGTATTGGTACGTTATTTAGATTCTTGAGTGAATCATTAAATTGAGGTGTTTATATGTCTAAACTCAAGCAATCATCATTGTCCATGATTATCAGAAATACTGTAGATAATTCCTATCATGCAGTGCAACTGGGCATGTGGGGTGCTCTTGGTGGAGCAGTAGGGAGCATTCTTTCAGAAGTTATCCGTACTTCTGATGATAGGCAAATCACTCTAGCAATGCTAGCAATTAGTACTGGCTTTTGGTTTTCTATAATAGGTTATTCAATTGCATTTTCTTTGTTATTAGGCAATGGTTGGTATCTCAAAAATGAACTAAAATCTCAGGAATCATTTCAGTTAGCCGTTTTTTCAGGTGCTATACCTGGATTGATCGCAGGCACTGTATATCTTAATGGGTTCATCAGAGTTAGTTAGAGTACTTTGCTGGGGAATAGCTGGTGGGTTACTTGGCTTTGGGTTAAGCCTCCGTATTCACAACTTGAGTCCTATGAGAGGTTTCTTAGGCGGACTTATTGGGGGGATAATTGGAGAGATTACTTTTATTATTCTTGTTTTCTTGTTTGGCAACTTAATTGGGCGGATGGCTGGAGTTGCCGCAATTGGTTTCTTTATAGGTCTAACGATCATAATTATTGAATCTGCGTTTCGCGATGTCTGGCTTGTAGTTCACTACTCTCATAACGAGCGTAAAACTATTACTATAGGTAGCCAACCAGTTTTGCTGGGTAGTAGCAACAAAGCTAATATTTACTTGCCAAATTCTAAAGGGTTTACTTCTGTGACAGCAAGGGTTTTTGTTGAGAACAAAATGATATTCATTAAGTTCGATGAAGAATATACTCAAAAGATTGAGCGTATTCACGGTCAGAAAATGGGAAATTTGACTCAGCAATTAAAGGATGGTGATAAACGAAAACTAGGTGATATTCTTTTTGAAGTAAAAACTAGATAACATTACGAAATTAAATATTTGGTAGAGCTAAGGAAGTAATGAAGAGTTGTCGTGATGGATGAAGAACCAGATCGCACCAATGTGATTATCAAGAGACTTGAAAAGTGTCAAAGCGCTACACCCTAAACGAGCAACCCGTTGTCTTAAGGTATTGTTGAAGCGTTCAACATAGTTAGTCCTACCCGTCCCCTTACCAACTGCTTGATGTCGCTTAACGGGCAGAACGCTGCCATAAGCCGACCAAAAGTCGGTGTAAGCCACCGCACACTGGCGATAGACAGGGGGCAAAGACACCCAGAGCTGACGTGCCGCTGACTCATCCCGGTCACCCACGTAAACACCCACGATTTCACGCATCGTGGCATCAAGGGCGAGCCACACCCACTGCTTATGACGTTTACGCCCAACGGACGACCACAACTCATCACATTGAATTGTCAAGCGTCCCTTTTTTTGGGTGATACCTAAACTTGACGCGGGACACCTGCGTATTTCTTGTTGACATAGTCTTGTAACCAGGGTTCTGACACTTGAGCTGCATGTGCGATACTCGCTAACGAGATACGCTCTAAAAGTAGGCGGTCAATAAGAGCGCGTGTAGCGGCATCAATCACCTTCTTGCTTGGATGCTCCACAAATTGACGGCCACAGTGCTGACACTTGAAGCGTTGCTTACCGTTATGAATATGACCATTATTGACTACTTCAGTCCCATGGCACCCAGGACACTCAGGCATGATTCGCAGCTTCTCCCTACGCCTCTGACCCTATCATTGCTTCCTTGGCACTACCCCTTTTTGATGTCTGCCTGCATCAGATCTTCAAGAGAACAATTGAGCGCCCTACAAAGTCGGTAGACCTTTTTAACCATCGCTGTTCCGTTGCGACCGTGTTCCCAATTCCTGATCGTGCTTTCTGTCACTTTCACTGCATCCGCAAGCTGGCGCTGTGTGAGTCCTGCGTTCTGCCTTAGCCGCTCTATCTCGTTCATCGGATTTAGTAAACGTCATGATTCTACTATCGCAGATTTTTTGCGCTCATGTATTGACACCGTTAAAAGATTAACGCTATAGTGCAGGCATGGGAAACGGAACGCCAACCGCAAGCCCCCAAAGTTAACTAAATGGCACCCCC
>REDB01000046.1 GCA_007693685.1 Oceanospirillales bacterium | reverse complement strand
CAATCACATCAAAAAACGAACCTCCATAAGGTGAAGGCAGCTCATACCAGCTATCACCTTGATCATCCGATCTCATCAACAAACCCGCTTCACCCGCAATCACCAAGCTATCGTCCAGTGTCGTAATAGCATTTAGATGAAATTGATCTGGATTAGGCAGATCATGACTGATAAAAGTCCAGTTTTGCCCAGCATCATCAGTGCGAAGAGCTAAGCCATAGGCGCCTAGCAAAAAGCCTGACTGCTCATTTTTAAACCAGACCTTTAGCAGGGGGTTAACAGGACCTTCCTCTTGAGCAAACTCAGCATCCTCTAGGGCAAAAGCCAAGTCCTCTTCCAAGAAGGGATCTTCTTCTATTTCTTCATCCGTCAAGGATGCTAAACGTGCTTCGAAGAATTCAACTTTTAAACGGTTGATTTCATTACCATCAAAGAACAACTGCCACTCTTGTCCGCCATTATTAGAGTAGAGCAAAACCCCATCATGACCCGTAATCCATCCCGTCTGCGGTGAGGTAAAATGAACAGAAGTCAGTAAGGTTGTCACTGGCACTTGAGCTTGCTGCCACTCTATTCCGTTATCATCGGAATAGAGCACAACACCGAAGTCTCCTACCGCGACCAATCTATCTCCTGCTCGAGCGACATCGGTTAGTAATACTGAGTGGGCAGCTGATGAAATAGGCGCAGGCTGATCTAAACGATCTGGCTGCGCGGCGAATATTGCTGGTGTCATCGCCGCTATACAGACGAGACTTAAGCGTTTAACTAGAATTTTCAGCATATTTATTGTTTTTTCGCTGTTGATTAATGGTATCTAAGTAAAGTTTACGCGCAGCGTTCGATCAATGCTGCGATTCCCTGACCACCACCGATACACATAGTGATGACGGCATAACGACCGTGAATTCGCTCTAGCTCGTAAAGCGCTTTGACGCTAATGACAGCACCGGTAGCACCAATAGGGTGACCCAAAGAGATACCACTTCCATTGGGGTTAACTCGTTCATTGGGCAGATCAAGATCTCTAACAACCGCTAGAGCTTGCGCTGCAAAGGCCTCATTTACCTCCCAGAGGTCGATATCGCCAACTTGCAACTCTGCTTCATTTAAAAGATGTTTAACTGCCGGCACTGGACCAATACCCATGTACTTAGGCTCAACACCGACAAAGGCATAACCGATCAGTTTAGCCATGGGTTTTACACCCGTTTTCTCGATCATTTCACCGCTAGCTAATACAACAGCTGCAGCGGCATCATTCAAACCCGATGCGTTTCCTGCTGTTACTGTACCTTCTTTCTTGAACACAGGACGAAGCGTTTGCATATCTTCAAGGGTACAGTTAAACCTTAGGTGTTCATCTGTATCAAAAACCTGTTCTCCCTTTCGAGTTTTGATACTGATTGGCAGAATTTGTGAGCTAAAACGCCCTTGCTCAATCGCATGCTGGGCACGCAAGTGACTTTGCAGCGCAAGCAAATCTTGATCTTCACGACTGATATGCCATTTTTCGGCAATATTTTCAGCAGTGACTCCCATATGCACGTTTTCCATTGGACAGGTTAGTGCGCCTACCATGGAGTCAAGCACTTGAGCATCACCCATGCGCTGCCCCCAACGACCCGAAGGCATCCAGTAATTGGTTCTACTCATCGATTCAGCACCACCAGCTATGGCAGCATCACATAACCCTAACTGTATTTGCTGAGCAGCGGTAATAATCGCCTGTAAGCCACTTCCACAAAGGCGGTTTACAGTAAGTGCGGGAGTAACATCAGGTAAACCGCCCTGTAATGCGGCAACTCTAGAAAGATAAAGATCGCGGCGTTCAGTGGGTACTACATTACCAAAAACACAATGACCTATTTCACTGGGATCAAAGCCACTTCGCTTAAGAGCTTCAGCAACCACTTTTCCAGCCAGATCAGCAGGGGCTTGATCTTTAAGTGAACCACCAAAACCACCAATCGCTGTTCTAACACCTGCAACGAAGTAAACGTCACGTGTATTCATAGCATCATCCTGTTTATTAAATTGTTATAGGATATAGATGCGCTATAGCATCTCTTATCTGCAACCTAGCTTCAATAACGTTTGCAGCCAGCCTAAATAACAATAATGTTCAAACTATCTTGAAGTTAATCCCTTAAAAGTTTTTTGTAATTCAAGCATAAATGAAATGATAGAGACACTTTATGTCATAATAATAGCGTAACTTTTTAAGGCCTGTTACTAAGATGATTCTAACGCTGTTATTTGTAGCAGCCATGCTGATGATCAGCATTCTGCTTAGCCCTCTGTCGAACCGCATAGGTCTTCCTGTCCTATTGCTGTTTCTAGGCGTGGGTATGCTGGCAGGACAAAATGGCTTTGGTCACTTATTACCAGCTGATACCGAAACTACTTTTCTAGTAGGACACTTAGCACTTGCTATTATTTTGCTAGATGGCGGTATGCGCACGCGTGCTGAAACCTTTCGCGTTGGACTCAAACCCGCATTAACACTAGCCACCTTAGGTGTCGTCATCACTGCGGGGATCACAGGACTTGCCGCTGTTTGGATACTCGATTTACCTCTTATCTATGGTCTATTGATCGGCACCATCATTTCATCTACTGACGCAGCTGCGGTGTTTGCACTACTTCAAAATCGTGGCTTACGGCTGAATCAACGTGTCAGCGCCACACTCGAAATAGAGTCTGGCAGTAACGATCCTATGGCGATCTTCTTAACCATTGTCTTACTGGAACTGATCGTTCAGCAAACACCTCCCAATGCACTTGATGCGGCTTGGCTTCTGATTAAGCAGCTCACACTGGGTGGCTTAGGTGGATTATTAGGTGGTGTTCTGACAGCGTGGTTACTCAAGCGCTTTGTCCTGATTGATGCCTTTTATCCCTTACTGGTGACGGCTGCAGGGTTAACGCTGTTTTCTGCCGTAACACTTTTGGATGGCAGTGGCTTTTTAGCGATCTACCTGATGGGCGTGATCTTAGGAAATCGCCAAGTGCGCCGCATGGAAGATATTCTTCAAGTTCATGATGGCCTAGCTTGGTTAGCTCAGCTCTGTTTATTCTTAATGTTAGGCTTACTCTTAGCACCTGAAGAAAAACT
>REDB01000025.1 GCA_007693685.1 Oceanospirillales bacterium | reverse complement strand
AGCAGATTACTAACCACGTTACACAAGTTGCCACCGCAGCAGAAGAGCAAGATAAAGTTAGTGAAGAAATCAACCGTAATATCACGATTGTCGAGGATGCCAGTGCTCGTTTAGCAGGTTTGGCGGGAGATGTTCGTGAAGTCAGCGAACAGATGAGTCAAATTACAGACTCTTTAGAGTCTCAGTTACGCAAATTTAAGGTATAGCAATTCGAAGCAAAAACGCCAGTTACTTTCTTAAACTCTAGTTATTTAACAAGTGTTTAATTATTTTAACTGGCGTTTATTGGTATACATACGAAGATCTGCAGCATGTGTCAATAATGTCTCATCTGATCCATCTTCTGGGTAAAAGGCTATGCCAATGCTGCATCCAGACATTATTTCGAGTCCATCAATGTTAAAAGGCTGACTCATTAAACTAAATAGCTTTTCCTCAACGATCGAAGCTTCGTTAGTATCCATTAACCCTTGCAGTAGTATCACAAACTCATCACCGCCGTAACGACTGAGAGTATCAGAATTGCGAATACTGGTCTTTAGGCGTTTCGCGATAGCACAGAGTAGTTTATCTCCAACAACATGCCCGTGTTGGTCATTGATCAATTTAAAATCATTTAGATCAATTAATATAATCGCAAGATGGTTTCCTTCTCGTTTTGCGAGTCTTATTGCTTGTTCTACACGATCAGAAAACAATGATCGGTTTGCCAAACCGGTTAGAGGATCATGATGTGCTAAGTAGCGATGATGTTGCTCACTTAGTTTTAACAACTCAAGCATTCTAGAGCGGTCTATGGCAATGGCGGCTAACTGTGCAACTTCTTCAATTAGACGAATATCTGCACTGCTTGGCTCTGAAACTTCTCTTGTATAGATGGCAAAAGTTGCCAGAACCTGCCCGGAATGGTCCATAACAGGTTGTGACCAGCATGATTTGAGTCCAGCTTTTACTACAGCTTCTTTAACGCTTTTCCAATAAGGATGAGATTGTATATCAGCTATTACAACACGTTGACGAGTTGCAGCGGCTGTTCCACAAGACCCAGCTCCAACAGTAATGGGAACCTTGTTAATTATTTCAACATACTCTTGGTCAAGGCTAGGTGATGCTATAGGTGTTAAATAGCTTTCGTTATCTGGCTTCAACATGATGCTGCATAAACAACCCGATCTGTGAGATTCAATATTTTTGGTTATTTCGATAAGAATGGACTGGAGCGGTTGATCATCCGCAATCATAGCTAAAATGCGATTGTGTTTTTCTTTTAGCGAATGCTCTTTTTGTTTTTGAATTAATACCTTGCGAAGTTGTTTGTTAACGGAGTATATATGCGTTGCTATTCCAGCAATCAAGAAGGTTACTACTGAAACTAAACTAATAAGTCTAATCCACTGAGTGTAATTATCTTGAGAGGGCGTGAAGAAGAACTTATCCCAATTAGGAGTTGCATCTAATAAGCCTAGCTCTTGATAGATTTCTGCAATGTGTTTCCAGCGACCCGGGTTTACATAGCCGATTTCGACAAACTCTGGACGTATTAATTGCAGCATACTCTCTGCTTCGTATTTCAAGAAGCCAGGATCAATAGATGGAGCATAATGAGCAAGTATCAGCTCAATTGTTTCATCTAGGTTGTTTAGTGCATAAGTCCAGCCTTTTAGGCTTGCATTTAAGAAGGCTTCCACAACGGCTGGATTACTTTCAATCATATTTCTGTTGGTGAATAAATTATCACCATAAAAGTCGATACCAACAGAGCGAGGGGTGAATATTTTGATATCAACACCCGCTTGGTTAAACTCATATATTTCGTAAGTCAGGTAGCTGGACATGGCATCAACGTCCCCTTGTATCAAGTCGTCAATGCTAAAACTGTGTGGCACAAAGGTAATATTATCAAGTGAAAGGCCTTCGTTAACTAGATAGGCAATCAGTTCATCTGACCCGTCTTCCAACATGATCGTCGACCCATCAAGATCATGAATTGTATGAAAAGGGCCTTTATCTAAAGCTACAAACACTAAGGGTGAATGTTGAAAAATATTAGCTAATAACACTACGTCTTCTATAGGTTGTGTCAAAAGAAGACTGCTTGTGCTGACACCAAAATGTGAACGGCCTGATATAACTTCATCTATAGCAGAAGTATTGGGACTACCTTCAATGATTTGCACATCCAATCCGACATCTTGATAGTAGCCTTGTTGGACGGCGGCATAGTAACCAGCAAATTGAAACGCATGAGTCCATTTAAGCTGTAACTTAACTTCTTGTAATGCTGCTGCATTAGTGCTTGAAAATATTAGCACAAAGGCAAGTAAATAAAGGTATTTAATGAAACGCTTAAGTAAGTGCAATGAATCGTCCTATGATTGATGCGTTTTAAGGTTTTAAACATTATAAAAAAGTATAGTTTATTTTAACATGAAAAGTTTACTCTTTTAATAGGTTAATTGGGCGTTGGTCCCACCATGACACGACGATGGTTAACCATTTGCCAACTAAGATGTGCTAGCAATGCAGCTAAAATTATTCCACCACCCATCAGCGTAAGAGACGAGGGGATTTCATTCAAAAATAACCATACCCATAAAGGTCCAAGCATCGGCTCAGCTGTCCCTATAAGAGCAGCTATAGGTGACGGTACGAGTCTAGCGCCTGTCACAAATAATGCTAAACCTAAACCAAGATTAAGTGCACCGAAAACAAATAAAATACCGCTATCATAAACGCTGGTCGTTAGAGAGGAGGCCATAGTTGCTGATATAACAGCAGCAATTAAGGTTCCCGTACACACAGCCGGAGCCATACGAACATGAGCATATCTGCGGGTGATCACAGTGGCCGTTGCGAAACAAAAGGCGATAAGCAGTGCCAATGAGTCACCTATCGGTGAAACTTGACCCGTGAAAGATTCTGAAACCATCACGCCTACGCCCAAGATTACAACAGCAATAGCTATCCATGTGGGCAGGCTTACTTTTTCTCTAAATACTATCCACGCCATTAATGCTGCAATTAATGGTACTCCGGCTTGGATCAGTAAAATATTGGCAACGGTAGTGTACTTCAATGCCACAATAAAGGAGGTTGAAGCCGTTGCGAAACAGAGGGCTACGGCAAGTCCAGGCAGCCCCATGTAGC
>REDB01000026.1 GCA_007693685.1 Oceanospirillales bacterium | reverse complement strand
CAGAGAACTGCTTTGGTTGAAGAGCGTTTGTCACGTGTAAAGATTGATTGAGATAGATCTTATTTACTAGACATAAAAAAGCCGCGCTTATTAAAAAGCGCGGCTTTTTTTTAATCAGGATTAGGCTGCAAAGTTTTCGTTTGCGAAGTCCCAATTGATCAGTGCCCAGAAACCTTTCAGGTAGTCTGGACGCACATTGCGGTAATCGATGTAGTAAGCGTGTTCCCATAGGTCAACAGTCAGAATTGCGGTTTGACCATTGGTCATTGGAGTACCCGCATTGCTGGTGTTAGTGATCTCTAAAGAACCATCCGCATTTTTAACTAACCAAGTCCAGCTAGAAGCGAAGTTGTTCACAGCGCGATCATTGAACTCTTCTTGGAATTTTTCGAAAGAACCCCACTTGGCGTTAATTGCATCAGCCAAAGCACCCGTTGGAGCACCACCACCGTTAGGTGACAAGCAATGCCAGTAGAAAGTGTGGTTCCACACTTGAGCAGCATTATTGAATACAGGGCCTGCTGGCGCTGCTTTAATGATCTCTTCTAGTGTTTTGCCTTCAAGCTCAGTGCCTGGGACTAAACCGTTCAGCTTAACGACATAGGTGTTGTGGTGTTTGCCGTGATGGAAATCAAGTGTCTCAGCAGAGATGTGTGGTTCCAGTGCATCTTTAGCATAGGGTAGTGCTGGTAATTCAAAACTCATAATCTGCTCACCTTATTATTGACAGTATTTGACAGGGTTAGGATCAACGAGACGAAATAATAGCACCGAATTTTGCATCTATCATGATACAAAAAGTGTGCGAATTAACCTCTTTAAGCCTAATCATAATATTAATTGGGGTCTTCATCGCAAAAAACAAGGTTTTTTGCTGAAAGAGATTCGAGTTTTAATCGATCAATTGAGACGCCCAATCAGGAATAGGTCTAGCCATGGCGATAAAGCTGGGATTGTTAATATCCTCTTTTTCGTTATAGCGCATAGGTATCGCTTCTGGAAGCCTTAAGATACAACCTCCAGCTGCCTCTAAAATTACTTGAGCAGCTGCCGTATCCCATTCGCTGGTTGGAGCTAAGCGAAGATATAAATCGGCTTTGCCTTCGGCAATTTGGCAAAACTTTAAAGAGCTACCCATTGATAAACTCTTCATCGAAGTATAAATGCCCTCGTCAATAAGACGTTGCAAGGCTTGCGTTTCATTTTGACTGTGACGACGACTGGTCAGTAGCGTGCATGTAGAAGAGCTAGGCTTAACTTGAATTTTTTCGGCTTCCCCATGACGATGGGATTTCCATGCGCCTTTTGTGTTACATAGAGTGCCATCACTGCCCCAGTAGAGGGTTTCACTAGCAGGTGCATAAACCAGACCTAACGCGACTCGACCTTGATCGATCAGGGCGATATTGACAGTGAACTCTCCATTGCGCTGCAGAAACTCTCGTGTTCCATCCAGTGGATCGAGTAGCCAGTAACGTGACCAGTGTTGGCGGATTTGCCAGTCAGTCATCAACCCTTCTTCGCTTAAAATTGGCAGGTTAGGTGTTAATGAAGATAATCCTTTAATCAGTACCTCTTGTGCAGCTAGGTCTGCTGCAGTAACCGGTGTGTCATTGGTTTTCTGCTGCGTATCCCATAAGGCTTGATCGGCATAAATTGACATGATCGCATCGCCAGCAGTGCAGATCAGCTTTTTAAGATCTGTTAGTTGCTCTGGGGTAATACTCATGAATAGTTTTATCCTTTTTCAGCTTAAGCAAAATATTTTCGGAAAGCTGATGACTTTAAAAGTGAGCGAACTGAGTTCATACTGATATCAATTATAAAGGAGATTAGCTTCGGATGATGCTACATTCATGACACAGCACTACTTCCATACAGAACATAAAATAAGATTAGATAAATGGCTTTGGGCTGCTCGTTTTTATAAGACTCGCGCGCTTGCCAAGCAGATGATTGATGGCGGTAAAGTGCAATACGACGGTGCTCGAACCAAAAGCAGCAAAATGGTCGAAGTCGGCGCTGAAATTACCCTTAGACAGGGTTTGGAAGAGAAAACGGTCAAGGTGTTAGCTTTATCGGATCAGCGGCGTGGTGCGGCAGAGGCGCATTTACTCTATCAAGAAACAGAGCAAAGTATCAAAGCTAGAGAAGAACGCGCAGCTCAGCGTAAGTTGCTGGGCAGTGCCCCCGATCATCGTCCAGATAAGAAAAGCCGTCGCGAGTTGTTGCGCATTAAAGGCAGTTGGGATTAAGGACAGTGAGTGCTAACGAAAATAGGATGTGCAATCTGTTTTACACAGATTGCGTTTATTTAGCCTTTGAAAAAAGGTAGCTTACCAATCAATGGTAGACGTCCCACAAGATTAAATAAGGGTACAAATCCTTTCTCTAACCAGAGTGTTAAGCGATAAACAATGGGTGAGTAAAATGCCCAAGCCAACACAGGAAGCGCAACCGCAAAACCGCCGACTGCAACATCGCTAAACCAGTGTGCACCGCCAACCAGTCTTGGCAATATCATCAATGCCGCCAATCCCACCGCTACAAAACTTCCGATGCAGCGTTTGTTCATCACTAAATAAGCCGCCCATAAGAGTAATACCGTAGCGTGGTCACCAGGGAAGCTTCGACTAGAAGCATCTTTTGCTGAAATGTTTGGAAAGAGCTCCGTCAGCATATAAGCGGGTATAACAGAGATAGAGGGGCTAGGTCCGGTTAGATCTAAAGCTTTGGAGAACTCGTAGAAAAAATATCTTAGCGGAATCATAAAAATCATCAAAGCCAGAAAACCAACTAAGGCTTGTTGAAGTTGGCTGCGTTGAAAGCCGTAGCCAGGAAATATTAAAAACAGCAGCATGATGACGGCTAAAACCATATCTTTATAGCGGGTATTTGCCCAAGCCCAAACCCATGCCCAAGTTCCACCATCGGACAGTGTTCCATTTAAAGAAAGAAAAATATGTGTATCCAGTTGTCGCCATAGTTCAAAGCCAGCACCAGAAATAAAGGTGATCATTAATGCAATCGCTACCAAGTGCATGGTGAAAAAAGGTATTGGGCGCCAAGTTGTACCGAACACAGGTGGAGTCAAAGTCATGCGGTTATCTTTCTCTGTTGTGGTAAAATTGTATAAATAGTAACAGT
>REDB01000221.1 GCA_007693685.1 Oceanospirillales bacterium | reverse complement strand
TCACTGAGCTCCTTTGAAGAAGGCATACGTTTAACACGTCAATGCCAAAAAATTCTTCAGGACGCAGAGCAAAAAGTAAAACTCTTAACTGAAGAGAAAGGCGAAATTGTCGCTAAACCCTTCCATGAAAATGAGGCTGATGCGTGAGTCTTGAAGCTCAACTCAAACTGCTTTCTGAGCGCGTAGAAGACTGCCTCAAACAAAGCATAAGCACAGATGACAGCATACATACCCCATTGCAGGAGGCGATGCTTTATAGCCTATTAAATGGCGGTAAACGCATACGCCCTGTACTGGTCTATTTTGCCAATCGTTTTTGTGGTGGCGAGATAGAACTTGCAGATCCTGCTGCCACTGCCATAGAGATGCTTCACAGCTATTCGCTAGTCCATGATGATCTTCCGGCAATGGATAATGATGAACTCAGGCGCGGGAAACCGACCTGTCACATCGCCTTTGATGAAGCCACTGCCATTTTAGCGGGTGATGCTCTGTTAACGAGTGCTTTTGAAATATTAAGTAAACCGCAACAGGGTTATACCACTGAACAACAATTGGCGATGGTATATACCCTGAGTAAAGCAGCAGGCGAAAGAGGCATGGTGTTAGGCCAAGCGTTTGATTTAAGTCACGTAGGTCAACCACTGACACTGAACCAATTAAAACAGATGCATGCTTTAAAAACTGGGGCATTAATTACCTGCGCATTAGAATTAGGTGCAGTTTCTGCGGGTGAATTAAAAGGTGACAAGCTTGAAGCGCTAAAAGCCTTTGGTGAGATCATTGGGCTTGCCTTCCAAGTCAAAGACGACCTGCTGGATATCGAAGGCGATACCGTTACACTAGGTAAGCCCAGCGGTTCTGATTTAGAGCGAAATAAGCCTACTTACCCTGCACTGCTTGGCTTAGATGCATGTAAATCATTACTTGATGATCTACTTCAACAAGCACACACTATTCTTGAACCCTATGGTGAAGAAGCCGCTGATCTGTTATCACTGGCTAACTATATTGTAAGACGTAGCTACTGATGCTAGATAAACTCCCGGAAATACCGCCACCAACGCCTTTGCTGGATCAAATACAGACTCCGGTTGAGTTGCGACAACTTGCCATCACACAACTACCACAGCTTGCGGAAGAGCTGCGTCATTGGTTGCTATACAGTGTCGGGCAAACGGGAGGACATTTTGGCGCAGGATTAGGTGTTGTCGAACTAACACTCGCACTGCACTATTGCTTAAACACCCCTGAAGACCTTTTAATCTGGGATGTTGGGCACCAGTGTTACCCACATAAAATCATCACAGGCCGCAAAGACCAAATGGTTACTATGCGCCAGCGTTATGGTCTAGCTCCTTTTCCTAAACGTGATGAAAGTGTATGGGACAGTTTTGGTACTGGTCACTCCAGCACGTCGATCAGTGCGGCGTTAGGCTTTGCATTAGCCGCAGCATTAAAAGGTCAATCAAGACACAGTGTTGCCGTTATTGGTGATGGAGCCATGACTGCTGGCATGGCGTTTGAAGCGATGAATCATGCCGCTCATACCAACGCTAATTTGCTCGTTATTCTGAACGACAATGATATGTCGATCTCACGCAATGAAGGTGGTTTTGCCACCTATTTAGCCAATAACTGCCGCAACCGTATGGATGGTGAAACCTCAGCCGCTTTATTTGAAGCCCTTGCGTTCACCTACACAGGCCCCATTGATGGACATGATTTACCGACCCTAATTCATACCTTGAAACAGGTCTTAAATCGCAAAGGACCACAGTTTTTGCATGTGGTTACGCAAAAAGGAAAAGGCTACGCTCCCGCAGAAGCCGATCCAGTTGGCTTTCATGCCATTACTAAAATAGAGCCGGTAAATGCGCCGAAAGCTGCCAAACAAAAGCGCTTCTGCAACGTCTTTGGTGACTGGTTAGTTGCGCGAGCCAAAACAGATCCAACGCTTGTTGCTATCACACCCGCCATGCGCGAGGGATCTGACCTGATCGCTTTTTCCAAACAGTTTCCCAATCGTTACTTCGATGTCGCCATTGCTGAGCAACATGCACTAACCTTGGCAGCAGGACTTGCAACGGGAGGGATGCAGCCCGTCGTCGCCATCTACTCAACCTTTTTACAACGCGGTTATGACCAACTGATTCATGATCTGGCGATACAAAAGCTTGATTTAGTCTTGGCAATCGATCGAGCTGGCCTTGTCGGTGAAGATGGCGCTACTCATGCTGGCTGCTTCGATATCGCTTATTTACGCTGCTTACCCGATGTACAAATTTTAACGCCATCCAGTCATGATGAACTGACACAAATGCTCGACTATGCTCGTCAAACACCGGGTATTGTGGCGGTGAGGTATCCACGCGGCAGTGAAGCAATCAAGCTACCCAAAGCTCTAAGCTTTTCTGCATTACCGAAAGCGAGACTCATTAGGCAGGGTAGCACTCATCTATTATTAAATTTTGGTCCATTACTGGATCAAGCTTGGCAAGCAGCAGAAGTGTTAGATATGACACTGATAGATATGCGCAGCGTTAAGCCATTGGATGGTGAAATGCTTTCACAGCTGCTACAAAAAGATCAGTTAATTATTACCCTAGAGGATCATGCAGTGTTAGGTGGTGCAGGCTCGGCAGTGAGTGAGTGGTTACATGCCCACAAGCATCTGAATCCTTTATTGTCACTAGGCATTCCAGATAAGTGGATTGATCATGCAACACGTGAGCAGCAGTTACGCAGTTGTCGCTTAGATGCGCTCGGTATCGAGCGCTCAATCAAAGAGTTTTTAGAAAGCGATCATTGATCCGGCCAATCATCGTCAGGAAAATGCTCTTCCTGCATCATGTGGCCTAACTTGCCCATCTTAGTTTGCAGATAGCCTTCGTTGTGGCGATTTTTACCCACTTGTAATGGGACTCGCTCTGCAACAGTCACACCCGCAGCTTCTAAGGCTTTTACCTTGCGTGGATTATTAGTCATCAACCTAACTGACTGAATACCTAAATGCTTTAACATCGGTAGACAGATGCTGTAATCGCGCATATCAGCAGCAAAGCCTAACTGCTCATTGGCTTCAACCGTATCCGCTCCCTGATCTTGCAGATGATACGCCTTAATTTTGTTCAAAAGCCCAATACCACGCCCCTCTTGGCGTAGATAAAAGAGCACTCCGCGCCCCTCTTCAGAGATACGACGTAACGCTTCCTGAAGTTGAAAGCCACAGTCACAACGCAGGCTGAACAGGGAATCTCCCGTCAAACACTCTGAATGCATTCGCGCTAACACTGGCTCACCATCACTAACCTCACCACAAATGAGCGCCACATGCTCTTTTCCTGTCGCAGTGTCTTCAAAACCTGCCATAGTAAATACACCCCATGGGGTTGGCAGTTTGGATTGTGCGATAAACTCGACTGACAAGATGAATACCCGTTAACTAAATAAATAAACTAAAATTTGAAGTACAACCAAGGCATAAACGCCTGCTATCACATCGTCCAACATGATACCCAGACCACCACTCACTCGACGATCAGCCCAGCCAATCGGCCAAGGCTTCCAGATATCAAATAACCGGAATAGCGCAAAACCTAAGAGAATCCAAAACCAGTGCATAGGTACGGCAAACAACGCGATCCAGAGCCCTACAAACTCATCCCAGACAATCCCCCCGTGATCGTGAACACCAATATCAGCTGAGGTTTGATCACATATCCAAACGCCGACAATGGTGGCAACTATCAACGTAAGCAGATAAGCATCGGTTGATAAAGGAGCAAAGACAAACAGCCATATCGGTAATGCTGCCAAAGTACCAAAGGTACCCGGAGCAACAGGAGCAGCACCGCTACCAAAACCAAATGCCGCAAAATGAACTGGATTTCGCCAAATCGATGCGGGAGTTTTATCTGCCATGCTAGGTCCTCTTATTAATTACTGATCAAAACTATTGATCAAAAGTGCTCATCCGAATGCTAAGGTTAAAGACTTTTAAAGTGATCAAAGCCTTGTTGTGAATAATTTTGCAATAAGGGTTCACCCTGTTTCAGCAAACACAATGTAGGCGCTGCAATGATTCGACCAATCACCGTCAGCGGAACCTGCTGAGCCTTTGCCAAAGATTCCAGCTTTGGCCAATGCTGCTGTTCAAAGGTCACGCACAACTCAAAATCCTCACCACCCGTTAGGGCCCATTCTTCTCGTTGCTGTTCATGCTTAGTGAACTCAATGAGTGCTTCAGAATAAGGTAAACGATCAACGTCTAGCTCTGCACCACAGTCGCTGGCTTTTAAGATATGACCTAAATCAGCCATCAAACCATCGGAAATATCGACAGCGCTATTCACGTATGGAGCGATTGCTTGCGCTAATCCCAATCTTGGTTCAGGTTGATAGAAGCGCTCTCGTAACCATTCCAGACTTGAAAGAGATGCTTTTTGTGGGTGCAGAAGACTTTCCAGACCGGCTCGACTATCACCTAGCGTTCCGGTGACTGCAACCCAATCACCAACACGCGCACCTTGACGCTTTAACGCATGCTCTTTGGAAACCGAGCCATGTACCGTTAAGGATAATGCCAGAGGTCCACGAGTCGTATCGCCTCCCACCAGCGTGATACCTAACTCCGCTGAGCGCTGAGCTAAAGCAGAGGCAAAGCTGTCTAACCATGATTCAGAAAGATCGGGCAGCGTTAATGCTAGTGTATACCAAAGAGGTCTTGCTCCCATGGCAGCAAGATCACTGACAGCGGCACCCAAGGCTCGTTGAGCAACTCGGTCGGCTGGAGTATCAGGTAGAAAATGAACTCCAGACACCATTGTGTCAACTGATACAACCAGCAACTCACCTTCAGGCACATGAAGCAACGCCGCATCGTCACCGATACCTAGCAATACATTGCTAGAGGTCGGTTGTTTACGAACGAAATAACGTTGAATCAGCTCAAACTCACCCATTAACGCTCACGTCTGGCCATCACTTCTGCTGCACGAACTTTTTGCGCCAACTTATCTAAGACACCGTTAACATAACGATGACTTTCCGTTGCACCAAAGGTCTTAGCAAGTTCAACACTTTCATTAATCGCCACACGATAAGGCACTTCGAGTCGCTCAATAAGCTCATAAGCACCGATGCGCAGAACCGCCAACTCAACAGGATCAAGATCATCTACGGTACGATCTAAAAATAGAGAGTAGGCTTGATCCAAGGTTTTCGCACGTGCAGTCACACCACGAAACAACTCACCAAACAACGCCACATCAGTATCTGACATGTCATTGTTCACGCGAAATTGTGCTTCAATCTCGTTGACTGGCATGGGTGACATCTGCCACTGATACAGTGCTTGCAGCGTGTAGTTACGCGCATTACGACGCATCTCTGTGCGCGATAACTTACGCTTCTTTTCTGAACCGGATGACTCACTCATTCAATCAAGCCTCAAGGCGACGCATTAGGCTAACCATTTCTAGAGCAGACATCGCTGCTTCAGCGCCTTTGTTACCCGCTTTAGTGCCTGAACGCTCAACCGCTTGTTCGATGCTGTTCACCGTTAAAATACCGTTTGCTACCGGTAAGTCATAATCCATCATCACTTGAGCGATGCCTTTAGAGCTTTCAGCAGACACATATTCAAAATGTGGTGTACCACCACGAATAACAGCGCCCAATGCGATAATCGCATCATCTTTTTTCTGGCCGGCGATCACTTTTACAGCTAATGGAATCTCAAACGCACCGGGTACACGAATAATACGAATATTATCTTCGCTAACACCGTGACGCTTTAATGTATCTAAGGCGCCTTCTAATAGGCTTTCTACTACAAATGCATTGAAGCGACCGACAACAATTGCATATTTTCCATCGGCGCTAACAAAATCGCCTTCATAGGTTTTAACTGACATAGTCACTGTTTCCGTTATTCGTCTTGATAAGGTATGTATTCTTCAATCTCTAAGTCAAACCCAGAGATCGCATTAAATTTCATTGGTGCACTCATTAAACGCATTTTACCCACGCCTAAATCACGCAAAATTTGCGAACCGGTACCTACGGTTAAGTATGCACCAGAAGCACTAACGTTCACTTTAGAACGAGCTTGGTTACCATTAAGCATCTGATCCACCGCATCACCTAAGTCGATACGATGACCACTATCTAGCAAGAGTACCACTCCGCTTTCTTCTTCAGCAACGCGGCGTAATGCACGACGCATAGTCCATTTTTTCTCTTCACTGGTTACTGCACCAACGACATCGCGCAGCACTTCAGAGCGAATATGCACCCTTACTAAGGTTGGTTTTTCTGGTGAAATATCACCTTTCACCATCGCTAAGTGAGTACAGTTTTTGATTTCATCACGGTAGGTGACGTAACGGAAAGTACCATACTCTGTCGGCAGCTCACCTTCGCCTTCACGAGTGATGGTATGCTCATTTAAGGTGCGGTAATGAATCAGATCAGCAATTGTTCCAATCTTTAAGCCATGCTTAGCCGCAAACTTTTCCAGATCGGGGCGACGAGCCATACTGCCATCATCATTCATCACTTCGACAATAACGGATGCAGGCGTTAAACCAGCTAAGCGAGGTAAATCACAACCCGCTTCGGTATGACCCGCACGGCTTAACACACCACCCGGTTGAGCCATCAAAGGGAAAATATGTCCAGGCTGAACAATATCTTCTGCTTTGGCATCGGCTTTAACAGCAACCTGAACGGTATGTGCACGATCGGCAGCAGAAATACCTGTGGTAACACCCGTAGCCGCTTCGATAGACAGGGTAAAGTTTGTCGAGAATTGCGCACCGTTACTGCGAACCATCAAGGGCAGGTTTAACTGCTCGCAACGCTCACGCGTTAGCGTTAAGCAGATGAGTCCACGCGCATGAGTCGCCATAAAGTTGATATCTTCAGGACGTACTTTTTCTGCAGCAATTACCAAGTCACCTTCGTTTTCACGATCTTCGTCATCCATCAGGATAACCATTTTGCCTTGGCGTATATCTTCAATTAATTCTTCGGGGCTATTCAGCTCCATACTCACTCTCCGGATGGGTATCAACGGCGCATAAAGCCATATTCTGCCAGTTTTTCTTGGCTGATACCTGTAGATTCGTTTGAATTCTGGTAATTTTGACCACTTCCGATCAATAAACGCTCTAAGTAACGTGCGATTTGATCCACTTCAAGGTGAACCTGACGACCACTTTGATAATGATCCATAATGGTTTCTTGAGCGGTATGCGGCACGATATTCAGTTCAAATAGGTCGCCATTGACGGCATTAACCGTGAGGCTGACCCCATCAATCGTAATGGACCCTTTATGAGCGATGTAACGACTTAAATCACTGGGTGCCTTTAAGGTAAAACGAATAGAACGAGCATCATCATGACGCTCCACCACTTCACCCAAACCATCAACATGACCGCTGACTAAATGACCACCTAAACGGCTGGTGGGCGTCAGTGCTTTTTCAAGATTAACCGGCTCGCCAACTTTTAAGTGTTCGAAGCGAGTATAGGCTAAGGTTTCTCGCGAAACATCAGCAACAAAGCCATCACCTGGCAATTGCACCGCGGTCAAACAGACGCCATTAACAGCAATACTGTCACCCAACTTTACATCCGTGAGATCCAGTTTCCCTGTGCGCAATGTTAACTGCATATCGCCATCTTTCATGCGAATATCTGCAACTTCACCAACAGCTTCAATAATACCTGTAAACATCTTAATGCTCCGTAAGCGGCGTATAAGTCATGCGAATATCTGCACCCAATTGGCGCAGATCCGTTAAAGCCAGCCGTCGTTGCTCAACCATTTTGGTTAGCGGCAATTCCACTAAAGGACGCGCTTCACTGCCTAATAAAGTCGGTGCCATATACACCACCCACTCATCGACAAGACCTTGTTCTATAAAGCTTCCTGCCAGCGTCGCACCTGTTTCAACTAATAATTCATTACACTGACACTCTTGTGCTAAATAGTCTAACACTTGGGTAACAGGCAACTGCCCTTTAACGTCGGACAATGATAATACAGATACGCCAAGATCAAGCAGCGCATGACGCTTGTTAGCATCTGCCTGATCCGCAGTCACCACTAAGACTTGTGAAGGATTGTCCAAAATCTTAGCGCTCAAAGGTAAACGAAGGTGTGAGTCCATCACCACGCGTAACGGCTGATGATCAATACCTTCAGAAAGTAAACTTGGATCACGCACTGTTAGCTGCGGATCATCTAACAATACGGATTCGATGCCGGTCATTACTGCAGAACTTCGAGCACGCAGTCGTTGAACATCAGCACGCGCTTCTGGACCAGTAATCCATTTTGATTCTCCACTTTGCATGGCTGTTCGACCATCCAAACTCATCGCTGACTTTAATCGAACAAATGGCCGTTGATGACTCATGCGTTTAATAAAGCCAGGATTCAGAGCCAGTGCTTGATCAGCAAACAAACCACAGGCAACAGTGATACCCGCTTCTTGTAACCTAAGTAATCCTCGACCTGCAACGAGTGGATTCGGATCTTGCATAGCGACCACAACTCGCGCTAGCCCTGCCTTGACCAATGCATCGGCACAGGGTGGTGTGCGACCAAAATGACTGCAAGGTTCTAGCGTGACATAAGCCGTTGCACCTTTTGCCTGCTCACCTGCCTGTTGTAACGCAAGTGGTTCTGCATGTGGTTCGCCAGCACGTTGATGCCATGCCTCTCCAATAATCTGACCCTCTTTAACAATGACACAACCCACGCGAGGATTTGGGTCGGTTGTGTAAAGGCCACGAGCAGCCAACTGCAAAGCTCGCGACATATAAATGCGATCTTCAGAGGTAAAGGTCATATCAGATGGGCTAAGCAAACTCATTCATCTGATCCTTTATAGGATTCAGCAGACGCTTCGCTAGTCGGTTGGTTTGAGGAAAGACGATCAATTTCTTGACGGAACTGATCAATATCTTGAAAACTTCGATACACAGAAGCGAAGCGAACATAAGCAACCTGATCAAGCTTATGTAGCTCTTGCATGACGGCTTCACCGACATCACGAGAGGGAACCTCTCGCTCACCCGTTGCGCGAAGGCGATGTTTGATGCGAGTTAGACAAGCTTCAAACTCTTCCACACTTACTGGACGCTTTTCTAACGCTCGCTGAATACCAGCACGGAGTTTGTCTTCATCGAAAGGTTGGCGGGTACCATCATTTTTGACCACTTTAGGCATTAACAGCTCAGCGGCTTCAAAGGTGGTAAAACGCTCATGGCAGCTGATACATTCACGACGCCGACGGATCTGCTGACCCTCAGCCACTAACCTGGAGTCAACCACCTTGGTTTCATGTTCGCCACAAAATGGACAATGCATCTGCTGCCTCGGTACTAAAGAGCGTTGTTAGGTGCTCAGGCGAGCACCTATTTTTTAATTGCTTATTTTGAAATACTTATTCAAAAATCACTTGTAAACAGGGAAACGTGAGCAGATCTCTTTAACCTGACCTTTCACCTTAGCGATGGTTTCTTCATTGTTAATATCGTCTAAGATATCACAAATCCAACCGGCTAATTGCTCCACTTCCGCCTCTTTAAAGCCACGACGCGTCACCGCAGGGGTACCGATACGCAAGCCAGAGGTCACGAAAGGTGAACGAGGATCGTTAGGTACAGAGTTCTTATTAACGGTGATATTTGCACGACCTAGCGCCGCATCAGCATCTTTACCGGTAATATCTTTCTTGATCAGATCCACTAAGAACAAGTGATCTTCAGTGCCACCCGATACAATATCAACACCACGAGCTTGGAACACGCTGACCATCGCTTTTGCATTCTTAACGACTTGCGCCTGATATTCTTTCCACTCTGGCTCCATCGCTTCTTTGAAGCAGACCGCTTTTGCAGCGATGACATGCATCAATGGACCGCCCTGAGACTCAGGGAAAACAGCAAAATTTAGTTTTTTCTGAAGGTCTTCATCAGCACGAGCTGACAAAATCAAACCACCACGTGGACCGCCTAGAGTTTTGTGAGTCGTTGTGGTCACAACATCTGCTAGCTGAACAGGCGATGGATAAACACCCGCTGCAACAAGGCCTGCAATGTGAGCCATATCAACGAAGAGATAAGCACCGACTTTGTCCGCGATATCACGGAAACGCTGCCAATCCACAATTAGTGAGTAAGCAGAAAAGCCTGCAATAATCATGCGTGGTTTGTGCTCTAGCGCCAGCGCTTCCACTTGATCATAATCGATTTCACCGGTCTGTTCGTTTAGACCGTATTGCACTGCGTTGTAGATACGACCAGAGAAGGAAACCGACGCACCGTGTGTTAAGTGACCACCGTGAGCCAAGCTCATACCTAAAATAGTATCACCCGGTTTGCAAAGCGCCATAAATACAGCCGCATTTGCTTGTGAACCAGAGTGAGGCTGTACGTTGGCATACGTCGCGCCGAACAGTTCCTTAGCACGATCAATCGCAAGATCTTCGACGATATCAACATACTCGCAACCACCATAGTAACGCTTGGCAGGATAGCCTTCGGCATACTTGTTGGTCAGTTCAGAACCCTGTGCTTCCATGACACGTGGACTGGTGTAGTTTTCAGATGCAATCAATTCGATATGCTCTTCTTGACGCGTCGCTTCGGACTGCATGGCAGACCAGAGTTCCGGATCATAACCGGCAATTGTCATGGTTTTGCTGAACATGGGCTTCCTCTGAATGATGACCAAGTTGGACGGCGTTTTATTTAAGCTGAACGCATAAAAACACGCTACCCTGAAAAAAGAGCCACATTATAGTACAAAGTCTAGGCAGAAGGCACATGAAAGGCGATCATCTGTGCTTGAAAAGATTTTAAGTGAGCCAGCCCACTCTCGTCCTTATGACCTAAATAAGGTAGTATTTCCCCATCAAAATTAAATGTCACACCTCAACAGAATACCTTAACGGATAGTCTCATGGCTCAATACGTATACAGTATGAACCGCGTTGGCAAAATTGTTCCGCCAAAGCGTGAAATTTTGAAGGATATCTCTTTATCCTTCTTCCCTGGTGCAAAGATCGGTGTACTAGGTCTAAACGGATCTGGTAAGTCTTCTCTCCTTAAAATCATGGCAGGACTGGACCAGGAATACATTGGTGAAGCGCGCCCAATGCCGGGCATTAAAGTTGGTTACCTTCCTCAAGAACCAGAACTAGACGATAGCAAGACCGTTAGAGAAATCATTGAAGAAGCCGTTTCTGATGTGAAAGGCGCTTTGACTGAGCTGGATGAAGTTTATGCTGCCTATGCAGATCCTGATGCAGATTTCGATGCACTGGCTAAACGACAAGCTGAATTAGAGAACCTGATTCAAGCCAAAGATGGTCATAACATCGACAACGCACTTGAAAGAGCTGCCGATGCTTTGCGCTTGCCGCCATGGGATGCCTCAGTTGCCGTACTCTCCGGTGGTGAGCGTCGTCGAGTTGCGCTATGCAGATTATTGCTTGATAACCCTGATATGCTGCTACTTGACGAACCAACCAACCACTTGGATGCAGAGTCTATTGCTTGGATCGAGCGCTTCCTTCAGGAATATCCAGGTACTGTGGTAGCGATTACCCACGACCGTTATTTCTTGGATAACGCAGCTGGATGGATTTTAGAACTTGACCGTGGACGCGGCATTCCTTACGAGGGCAACTACTCCTCTTGGCTAGAGCAGAAAGAGCAACGTCTAGAGACAGAAGCCAAGCAAGAAGCTTCACATCGCAAAGCGATCAAAGCGGAATTGGAATGGGTTCGCCAAGGTGCTAAAGGTCGACAAGCTAAATCCAAGTCGCGCTTGAAGCAGTTTGAAGAGATGAACTCTCGTGAATTCCAGCAGCGTAATGAAACTTCAGAGATCTACATTCCACCGGGACCTCGTTTGGGTGACAAGGTAATCGAACTGCACAATGTCACCAAGTCTTATGATGGCAAATTACTGTTTGAAAACCTGAGCCTGTCAATTCCTCAGGGCGCGATTGTAGGTATCATCGGTCCAAACGGTGCGGGTAAATCGACTCTATTCAGAATGATTACCGGTGAAGAGAAACCAGATTCTGGTGAAATCGAAATTGGCAGCACCGTAAAACTAGCTTACGTGAATCAGTCACGTGAGTTGGAAGGTAATAAAACTGTCTTTGAAGAGATTTCAGATGGTCAAGATATCATTACCGTAGGTACTTACCAGACGCCATCTCGCGCTTACTGTGGACGCTTCAACTTCAAAGGTTCAGATCAACAGAAGTTCGTCAAAGATCTTTCCGGTGGTGAGCGCAACCGTTTGCACATGGCTAAACTCTTGAAAGAGGGCGGTAACGTCCTGCTTCTCGATGAGCCAACCAACGATCTAGACGTAGAAACTTTGCGCGCACTGGAAGAAGCGATCCTTGCCTTCCCAGGTTCTGCGGTAGTGATCTCGCACGATCGCTGGTTCTTAGACCGTGTCTGTACTCACATGATCGCTTATGAAGGCGACTCTCAAGTAGCCTTCTTTGAAGGCAACTATACCGAGTACGCTGAAGACTATCGTAAGCGCTATGGCAAAGATCACCAGCCAGAGCGCATCAAGTACAAACGGATGAATTAATCCGCAATGACATACTGATCTCGGCCGCTGTTTTTGGCACGATAAAGTGCCTCATCAGCGCGCCGGATTAGGTCTGACTGATTTTCACCCTTTTGTAACACTGCCACACCGATACTCGTCGTAAATCCTACCTGCTCTCCGCTTGGCACTCTAACCGACACCTCACGACAAGCCTCACCTATTTGAGCTGCAATAGACGCTGCTTTTTCAGCATCCATTCCAGGCAATACCATTAAAAATTCTTCTCCACCAAAACGCCCAGGTAGATCCAGCTTTTTACGTGTGTGCTTTTTCAAAATATCGGCAAACTTCTTGAGTACGATATCGCCAGCAGCGTGACCATAATTATCGTTAAAGCCTTTAAATTTATCTAAATCAAACAACAACACAGCCAATGGAGCTTTATCTTCTCGACAAGCATCTATATCGGTTTCTAACTGTTCTAGTACTAAACGACGGTTAGCCAAACCCGTTAAAGAATCGCGAGTAGCTTGACGATATAAAATCAACAGCATGTTTAGCTGATTCACTGATGCCCAACCAGCCACAATGGCTAGTACGATCAATAGCCATAATGTATTGATTCCTATCACTTGCCCTAGCACACCACTGGTGAACTGAGTCATCACTTCAACCAGTGTAAGTAGCAGTGTTATGCCAAACACTTCGATGATGGCAAGCGGGAAAATAGCGATCATGCAGATAATCATAAACGGGAAAAACTGATATCCCGCAACACTCTGTTCATACCCATGCAGTATTAACACAGCATTACAAAACAGATGAAATGCCGTTAATGCAGAGAAAAGTAGCACAAGCCTAATTAGAGCCAAACGTCGGCTATAGGGGCGCACCCACCAACTGAACAAGGCTAAAAAGAAGGCGCTACTAACCAATCTGGCAATAGCAATTGGCCACTGCACATCAACAGGAAGCAACCATTGATCGACAAAGATCCAAGCACTTTGTAACACTGCCAGCATCAAAGCAATAATGCGCACTCTTCTAAAAATGTAAAAGCTACGAGTGTGTTGAAAGTAGTGCGTATGGCTTCGAGCTGAAAACAACTCAAGAAAGGGATACATCAAATCACTCCTTTTCTTGCACGCTTAATGCAGACAGATTTAGGTTACTGTGGTAATTTTGATTCAAGCATAGCTGAGTGTCGACGAACTCACCATCATTGCCAGAATAAGATTAACCTTGATGATCACTTTGTACTAAACTGTCGTTAGACAATTCGTAAAGAGAAAGTTGAGCTGTATACATCAAAAGAGGAAAAGCAGAGTGAATAGCACAGAACATGAACGCCGCCGCTTTACCCGAATTCACTTTGATGCCGAGTGTGAGGTGCATTTTCCAGGTGGCGCTATCGTTATGCAGTTAGTCGACATCTCTTTACGTGGTGTGTTAATGCGATTTGATCACAAACTATCACTAGAGATCGGAGGTGAAGCTGAGGTCAACATCTATCTTGCCAACGATGTTCTGATCCGCATGAAAACTCAGCTTAACTACGCCCAACCACCTAACTACGGCTTCTTTGTCAAAGAGATAGACTTAGAAAGCATGTCACATCTGCGCAGATTACTGGAATTGAATCTTGGCGATGAAAACCTGCTTGAGCGTGAATTAGAACATATGGTTGAAGACTGATCATCAACACTTACACTTGATCAAGTGCTTCGACTAACTTACTCACACCTATCACCTCAATGCCGGGTATTTTTTCTCTTGGCACATTAGCTTTAGGCACAATAGCCCGCTTAAAGCCATGTTTAGCTGCTTCACGAATACGCTCTTGACCATTCGGGACAGGGCGAATCTCTCCCGACAAACCCACTTCACCAAAGACAATTAACTCTTGTGATAAAGGTTGATCACGAAAGCTTGAAACAATAGCCAAAAGCAAGGCTAGGTCTGCGCTGGTTTCTAAAACCCTAACGCCACCCACCACGTTCACGAATACATCTTGATCACCGGTCATCAAGCCACCATGACGATTTAGCACCGCCAGCAACATCGCTAAACGGTTTTGTTCAAGACCCACCGCTACTCGTCTGGGGTTAGATAAATGCGAGGTATCTACTAAGGCTTGTAATTCCACCAATAGCGGTCGTGTACCTTCCCAAACCACGATCACCACACTTCCTGCACTAGGCTCATCACCTCGCGTTAGAAATATGGAACTGGGATTGCGCACTTCTTTTAAGCCATTTTCCATCATCGCAAAAACACCCAACTCATTCACCGCACCGAAGCGGTTTTTATGGCTGCGCAAGGTTCTAAAGCGACTATCCGAGGAGCCTTCCAACTGCAAAGAACAGTCAATCATATGCTCCAAAACTTTAGGGCCTGCCAGCGAGCCATCTTTGGTCACATGTCCTACCAGAAACAACACCGTTCCTGTTTGCTTAGCAAAACGCGTTAAATAGGCTGCCGATTCACGTACTTGAGACACCGAACCGGGCGCTGACTGAACATCAGCCACATGCATCACCTGAATAGAGTCAATAACGATCACTTTAGGTTGCAACTGCTGGGCAACATCACAAATAGTTTCAACCGAGGTTTCAGAAAGCA
>REDB01000144.1 GCA_007693685.1 Oceanospirillales bacterium | reverse complement strand
GTAATTGACAGAATGACCATGAATCCCCAGTAGCTTATTAAGCTTGCGCCGAAATGTTCAGCATAAAAGGCTCCGTAACCTTGATATGCTCCCATGATTGCAATTCCTCCAATCACAAGAACTAGTATCGATACTATGCGTTGATGGAATCGTAGAGAGGACCAGATTATTAATGGAAAAAGCCAATAGGGTTCAGCGACAAGGTCTAACCAGAGTTGTTTAGGCGCATTGAGTTGTGAGCGCCCAAGATCAAAAAAGACGATACAAGAGATGAAAAAGGTAAGGGTGAATAGACTTAATAACTCCAAAGATCTTTCTTCAAAAACTGACCTGCTGCTAAGCAGTGATTGACGTTTTTTGATAAAGTCTACCCAAAGCAGTATTGCTGGCGTTAACAAAACAACTCCTAGCACATCTCCTAGCCACCAAGTAATCATTGTAGAAGCAATGTCACTTGCTTCTATCAGCTCCCTTGTAAACAGCATACTGGTGCCCGCCACAGGGGAGATCGTGCAGCCAATAAGCCCTCCATACACAAATATATGAAATGTATCTTTAAGTCTGTTTAGGCTTATATCAAATGGATCAAGCCTTCTGAGAAGCTTATTGCCAAGCCATGCGCTTCCAGTGGAGCCACAAGCTCCGATAAGAGAGCTAAAGACAGGATCACCTAGAATAAGGTTAACTGTTAATGAGCCAATGAAGATAGGCAACAGAAAAATCTGACCACCTAAAAGTACGATGGCGAGTGCATAACCGGTGGTTAAGTAAAAAAGCGATGCTCCGCGATCTGGTGAAAACAGAGCTAAAATAATCCAGGTTAAAAGCAGGTACAGAAAAGTCGCTGTTAAAATCTTGAAAGTCAGCTGTTTTGTAAGATTTTTTGTAAAGGCGAATGAAAGCTTACTTACTCCATCCATGTTACTGCACCACTTAAAAAGATATGCGTTTGAGTATAGTGTTGATTAGCACTAAATTAAACGATCTTCAGATCGGAAATGTTCGGATGGATGTTTGAATTTATCTCTAGATACAAAAAAAGCCTGCTTTTTAGTGCAAGCTTTTAAAGTAATGGTGCCCGGAGGCGGAATCGAACCACCGACACGAGGATTTTCAATCCTCTGCTCTACCGACTGAGCTATCCGGGCTAACCGAGGCGCGTATTAAAATAAATTTAAGCGCTTACGTCAACACCTTTATCAATTTTCTGCAAATATTTTCAATATTGATCATTAACCAAGCAGTTGTTAACAGTCAGTTGTGACAGGCTGTTGTTGAGTGAAGCAATGGATATTTCCACCGCCCAATAGTATTTCTCTTCCTGGTACTTGAATGACCCGATGATTGGGGCAAAGAGATTGGATAATCTCTTTAGCCACGCTATCCATTGGGTCGTCAAATGAAGGCATCACAATGCCACCATTACAGAATAAGAAATTGATATAGCTGCCAGCTAAGCGGTTCCCTTCCCTTCTAGGTTGTGTGGCATCAATAGGGTCGACTCCAGCGGCCTCTTCTGCAGTCATATACAGAGGGCCTGGCACAGGAAGTTTATGGACTTTAATCGAACGACCTTGAGCATCGGTTTGCTGATTAAGATAATCCAGTGCTGCCTTTGAGTGTGCATACTGAGGATCGTTTTGATCATCTGTCCAAGCTAACAACACTTCACTGGGTGCGATAAAACAGGCGACATTATCTATGTGTTCATCGGTTTCATCTTCTACGATTCCACGGGGAAGCCACAGCACTTTTTCAATACCGAGATATTGCTGAAGGCGCTCTTCAATCTGCTCGCGGGTTAGGTGTGGGTTGCGATTAGGGTTGAGAAGACAGTATTCAGTCGTCAGCAGAGTACCTTCTCCATCGACATGAATGGCACCACCTTCTAGTACAAAGTCAGCACGATAACGATCTATGCCTTCAATTTGCAGTACTTTACGTGCAACTTGATCGTCTTTGTCCCAAGGAAAATACAAGCCGCCGTTTAAGCCTCCCCAAGCATTAAATTGCCAATCAACACCACGTATCTCGCCCGTACTGTTACACACAAAGGTAGGCCCAGTGTCGCGCATCCATGCATCATCATTACTCATCTCAACAAGCCTAATGGCGGGATGTTCAGCCAAATGAGCCGATGCATTTTCATATTGAGCAGCAGATACAGCGACGGTTACCGGTTCAAACTCTGCAATAGCAGCAGCTATGTCACAAAAAGCTCGCTGGGCAGGTTTGGCTCCTAATCGCCAATTGTCAGGACGCTCAGGCCAAATCATCCAGGTTTGTTTATGGGGTTGCCATTCTGCAGGCATCGCAAAGCCGTCTTTGAAAGGCGTGCTGGGCAACGTTTTGCTTGCCATTACCAGGTTTCTCCATCTTTGCTCAACAACACAGGAAAGAGATCGGTTCTACGATCACGATAAACGCCCCAACTACGGCGCTTATGGGCGATGGCATCTAGGTCGAAAGTGTGAAGAATGACACCAGTCGCATCGCGGTCTAATTCCACAACCCGTTGCCCTGTTTCATCGGCAATAAAAGATGAACCATAAAAGGTGATGGCAGAATCTCCTTCTGTCTCACGTCCAGTTCTGTTGCTTGCAATCAGTGGAACCAAGTTGGCACCTGCATGACCACATTGAACCGTTTGCCAGTGATCGCGGGAATCTAGAGATGAGTCTTGAGGTTCGCTACCAATAGCAGTCGGATAAAAGAGAAGTTCTGCACCCATCAATGCCATGGCACGGGCACATTCTGGGTACCATTGATCCCAGCAGATTCCAACGCCGATACGCCCATAAGCGGTATCCCAAACTTCGAAGCCCGTATCTCCTGGAGTGAAGTAAAATTTCTCTGAATAGCCCGGGCCATCGGGTATGTGGCTTTTACGATAGATGCCTAGAATGCTTCCATCAGCGTCGATAATGGCAATGCTGTTATAGAAGGCATTATTACAACGTTCATAGAAGCTGATAGGTAATACCACTTGAAGTTCAGCAGCAAGCGCACTGAAATGAGCGATAGCAGGATTTTCTTCAAGAGGTGTGGCAAATTTCAGATAATCATAAATCTGTTTTTGGCAGAAATAGCAGCGCTCGAATAGTTCTTGTAACAGGATAATCTGAGCACCTTTAGCATGTGCTTCTCTGACCAATGCTTCAGCGTTACTAATATTTTCTTCTACATCCCAACCACAAGCCATTTGTGTGGCGGCAACAGTGACATTACGCATAAATAAACTCCTGATCAGATCCCTAACTTATCTCTAAGGGTGTAGTAGGTTGCCCCTAAAGCGGTAAAGGGAATACGGAATAATCGACCACCTGGGAAGGGGTAGTGAGGTAAGCTGGCGAAGGCATCCAGGCGCTCTGCTTGACCCTGAATCGCTAGTGCCAAGGCTTTCCCAGCAACATGGGTAAAAGTCACACCATGACCTGAACAGCCTTGAGAGTAGTATACATTGCTACCAATTCTGCCCATTTGTGGTAGGCGAGACAGGGTTAACAAGAAGTTGCCAGTCCAGGTATATTCAATTTTAACCTTCTCTAATTCAGGGAAGGTTTTCAACATTTTAGGTCGAATGATGCGCTCAATATCATCGGGATCGCGAGCACCATAAATCACGCCACCACCATAGATAAGACGCTTGTCACCTGATAGTCGGTAATAGTCTAATAGGTAGTTACAGTCTTCTACACAGTAATCTTGTGGAAGCAGACGAGCAGCCACCTCTTCACTCAAGGGTTCAGTGGTAATCACTTGTGTGCCGCATGGCATCGATTTTGAGGCGAGTTGAGGCAGCAGGTCACCTAGGTAAGCGTTACCGGCCACCACAGCAAAGCGAGCTTTTACAGAGCCGTTAGCGGTAATCAGTTGAACAGGTTCACCCTGCTTAATATCTGTAACTGCTGAGTGCTCGTAAATAACTCCACCTAATGATTCGAGTGCCGCTGCTTCACCGAGTGCTAAATTTAATGGATGGATATGTCCACCGCGATGATCAAGCGCTCCGCCTACATAACGATCTGTATCGACAACAGAGCGAATGCCATTAGCATCAAGGATTTCTAATTTGTCATAGCCAAAGCGCTTCCATAACGCTTGCTGCGCTTCAAGATGCTTGATTTGTTGCCCTGTAATTGCTGCAAATACTCCGCCATCTTTTAAGTCGCACTGGATGTTGTATTGCCTAACACGATCACGAATGATCTGCCCGCCCTCAAATGCCATTTCGGCCAACAGCTTTAAGTTGTTAGCCGAGGTTTGTTTTTCAATAGAGTCTAGGTCGCGACTGTAACTATTAACGATTTGTCCACCGTTACGACCCGATGCTCCCCAACCTACAGTGGCGGCTTCAAGCACCACAACTTTGAAACCTGCTTCAGCCAAAAAGAGCGCCGTCGAAAGCCCTGTATAACCTGCACCAATGATGCAGACATCTGCTTCAATATGCTCTCGAAGTGCTGGGCGCTCGGGAACGGGATTGGCAGAAGCGGCATAGTAGGATGGAACCGGTTCAAATGCTGTCATTACAACCTCTCTTTTCAAATAAGATTCAGTCTATGCTAGAAAAACGTTTCTTTAAAGCGGGTTACAGTTGGAATTTACCTGCTATGATATTGCTATATCTTCAGCTGATGAGGTTCTTATGTCCACAATAAAAACACGTGACGCTTGGGAAGCCATGGCGGCTTCTCTTTCAATCAATGGCCAAGCCTTTATTAATGGCCAGTATTGCGATGCTGTTTCAGGTGAAACCTTTGCATCGATCAGTCCTTTGGATGGCAAAGTTCTTGCGCAGGTGGCTTCTTGCGATCAAGCCGATGTTGATTTGGCGGTTCAGGTGGCGCGTCAAAGTTTTGAATCCGGTGTATGGCGTGATGCTGCACCAACACGCAGAAAAAAAGTTTTACTTCGTTTTGCTGAGCTTATTTTAGAACACAAAGAAGAGTTAGCACTGCTTGAAACCCTTGATATGGGTAAGCCCATTAATCATTCACTGAAAGGTGATGTCCCAGCGACTGCTCGTGCCATGAGTTGGACCGCAGAAGCGATCGATAAAGTCTATGATGAGTTAGCACCCACTCCGGCTAATCAAATTGGTATGGTTACTCGTGAGCCCATCGGCGTAGTAGGTGCTATCGTTCCTTGGAACTTCCCGCTGATCATGGCGTCATGGAAACTAGCACCAGCATTGGCAACTGGTAACTCAGTTATTCTTAAGCCTTCTGAAAAGTCACCTTTAACCGCAATACGTTTAGCAGCCTTAGCTAAGGAAGCGGGTATTCCTGACGGTGTGTTTAACGTATTGCCAGGCTATGGACATACCGCAGGTAAGGCACTTGCACTGCATATGGATGTTGATTGCTTAGTGTTCACCGGTTCAACGGGTGTAGCTAAACAATTGATGATTTACGCTGGTGAATCCAATATGAAGCGTGTTTGGCTGGAAGCCGGCGGTAAAAGTCCTAACATTGTGTTTGCCGATGCACCAGACTTGAATCGTGCAGCTGCTGAAGCAGCATCTGCGATAGCTTACAACCAAGGTGAAGTCTGTACGGCGGGTACACGTTTGCTAGTCGAAGCCAGTATCAAAGATGCGTTTGTGGCGAAAGTCGTGGAAGCTCTAAAAAAATGGCAGCCAGGTCATCCTTTAGATCCTAAAACCACCTGCGGCGCTATTGTCGATCAAGCTCAGCTGGAGCGAATTATTCATTATATTGAAGCGGGTAAAAATGAAGGTGCAGACCTTGCAACGGGTGGACATCAAGTGATGCAGGAAACCGGTGGTTGTTTTGTACAGCCTACTGTTTTCAACAATGTGCATAACAAAATGACAATTGCCGCCGAAGAGATTTTCGGTCCAGTACTATCTGTTATCCCATTCACCAGTGTTGAAGAAGCCATCGCCATTGCTAATGATAGTATTTATGGTTTGGCAGCCGGTGTATGGACAGCGGATATCAATAAGGCACATAAAACAGCTAAGGCGCTTCGTGCTGGCAGTGTGTGGATTAACCATTATGATGGTGGCGATATGACCGCACCTTTCGGTGGCTTTAAGCAATCGGGGAATGGTCGTGATAAGTCACTTCATGCGTTCGATAAATACACCGAACTGAAAGCGACTTGGATAGAGTTATATTGAGTTTAAATATCTGAGTGTAAGTGTTTACTTTCGCTAAGGGGTACGCTGAACAGCTACCCCTTTTCTTTTGCAGCAGTTGAACGACTCAACTAAAAGACATAACTTAAAGACTTAACTCAAAGCCTTAATTTAAAAGTCTTAACAGATAACTTTATCCAAACTGCTTGTTTAGCCATGCGATAATATCGTTAGACTCATACATCCATGTTACCTGCCCTTGATCATCCGTAATTTGTAAACAGGGTACGGTCACTTTACCACCACCAGCTTGAAGTGCTTGACGATGCGCCGGATCATGCTGTGTGTCGCGTATTTCGATGTTAAGACCTAAGCGAGCAATCTCTTTACGTACTTTGATACAAAAAGGACAGGCTTGAAATTGATATAACGCTAGTTTATCGGTAGCAGTATTCACCAGCGCTTGTTGTTCCGGAGAGCGTGTGATGGCAGCTTTGGGCGTGGTGAGCTTTTCCATTAGCAACATAATCGGCGTTAGGATAATACGAAGAAGACGAAAGAAAGTACGAATAACAATGCGCATGGTAAACCTGTTTTGTCTGGGAACGTTTGAGTTCAATCATTATGTTAAGACTGATAAGGATCAGGGGCGAAAGGATAGCATGTTATGACTAACTTTTCTGCGCCCTAGCTTGTCCTTCACTTAGGTCATTTAGCGATCAAATCTGCTAGAATTTAGCATTAATTTTATTAGGTATCTTTCACATTATGTCTTTCTCTGCCTTGGGTCTTTCCGATTTTTTTCAGCACACACTCGATGATCTGGGTTATGCAGAGCCAACGAAGGTTCAAGCGCAAGCGATACCGGCTATATTGGAAGGACGTGATCTACTAGCAGCCGCAGAGACAGGTTCTGGAAAAACGGCAGCCTTTGTTTTGCCTCTATTGGAAAAGCTACTTGATTATCCTAGACCTCACAGTCATCAGGTTACGGCATTAATTTTAGTTCCTACTCGAGAGCTTGTTGTCCAAATAAAACAAGCCGTTCAGGATTACTCACTCGATTACCCACGACGCTTAAAAACTGTCGCCGTTTATGGTGGTGTATCGATTAATATGCAGATGCAAGCGATGCTCGCGGGTTGCGATGTCATGGTGGCAACACCGGGTCGTCTGTTAGATTTGATTGAAAAAAACGCCATTAGCTTAAATCAAGTCGAGTATCTGGTGTTAGATGAAGCAGATCGTATGCTAGATCTGGGCTTTGCTGACGAATTAGAAGGTATTATTAACCTTCTACCAGTGCAGCGACAAAACCTGCTGTTTTCAGCGACCTTCCCTCAAGAAGTTGATGCGTTAATCGATCGTTTGTTATTTAATCCAGTATGCATCGAGATTGAACGACAAAATAAACTCCCAGATAGCTTGATTCAACGACCCATTGAAGTGGATAAGGCTCAACGAACGACCCTATTAAGGCATTTATTGGCAGAAAATCTAGGTGCTCAGTTTTTGGTCTTTGTAGCGAGTAAACGTACTGCTGAGAATGTGGCAGATAAGCTCTACAAATATAACTTTAATGTCGATACCTTGCATGGCGATAAGCCGCAAACCGAACGAAATGCCACGCTAGCAGCTTTCAAAGCAGGAAAAATTCGTGTCTTAGTCGCAACCGATTTAGCCGCTCGAGGTTTAGACATTCCCTTATTACCCTTTGTGGTGAATTACGATTTGCCCCGATCTCCCGCTGACTATGTTCATCGCATAGGCCGTACCGCAAGGGCTGGAGAAGCGGGAACCGCTTTCTCTTTTATTGATCCAGATAATGATACCCATTTCAAACTGATCATTAAGCGTAATCAGCTAGAGGTTACACTAGAGCAGATAGCAGGCTTTGAGCGAAAAACAACTTCAGAGCAAGTGACAACGGAAGTCCGTAAGGGCCTGCAACCGGTTAAGGGAAAGCGAAAAAGTAAAAAGGATAAGTTGCGCGAAGCCGCTGCACGTCAAAGTTAGTGTACGTGCAGCTTATCAGTTATCGCATGAAGATTATTGAAATTTAGCGCCAGCGGCTACCGTGAAGGCAATTTCAACTAGGTAATCAGGGTTTGCTAGTTCTGCTTTCACACAAGCGCGACTTGGCGCTGTGCCCTCTGGAAACCATGCATCCCAAACTTCGTTTAGCGCAGAGACATTGGCGAAGTCAGTGATATAAATAGTAGCAGATAAAATTCGACCCTTGTCACTGTCAATTTTAGCAAGGGACGCTTCAGCTTGTTCAAAGATTTGCGTAAGTTGCCCTTTGATATCAGCGCTTAAATCAGCTTCCGGTACTTCCACAAAGTAGCCTATACCGTTATACACGGTAATATCTGACCAGCGTTGGCATGGATTGATACGATGAATCGTCATGAAAAAAACCTCAACTAAGACAAAAAGCGAGTCATTACCTTAACAGATTTGCTAAGGAGTAGGCAGAGGAGCTTAAGCACCCTCTGCCTATTCAATAGGTTCAATCAATGAAAGCTAGGCAAAAGTGTAGCGGGTACCAAGCTGTTTAGTTGATTCGACGCTAGTAGATCGATAGCAGACTGTATATCAGGTGCGAAAAAGCGATCTTTATCGTAGTAGGCTACTTTTTCTCTGAGTATGACACGCGCTTTTTCCAAGGCTGGAGTCGTTTTCAATCCATTTCTAAAATCTAGCCCCTGACAAGCAGCAAGCCATTCAATAGCAATCACACCTCGCGTGTTTTCAGCCATTTCCCAAAGACGCTTACCAGCATTAGGAGCCATGGAAACATGATCTTCTTGGTTGGCTGAAGTGGGCAAACTATCAACACTGTGAGGATGTGAAAGAGCTTTGTTATCGCTAGCTAAGGCGGCTGCCGTGACTTGTGCGATCATAAAGCCTGAGTTGACGCCTCCGTTTTCAACCAAGAAAGGTGGCAGTTGCGACATATGCTTGTCCATCATCAAGGAAACGCGGCGTTCTGTTAAAGAGCCAATTTCAGCGATGGCTAAAGCTAGATTATCGGCGGCCATAGCAACCGGTTCTGCATGGAAGTTACCGCCAGAAATAATGTCACCCGAATCTGAAAATACCAGTGGATTGTCAGAAACGGCGTTAGACTCTACCAAGAGTACTGTCGCTGCCTGACGTATTTGCGTTAAACAAGCGCCCATGACTTGTGGCTGGCAGCGAAGAGAGTAAGGATCTTGAACCTTATCGCAATCACTATGAGAGTCACTAACATCACTTCGATCTTGTAGAAGATGACGGTAAGCTTCGGCAGCATCAATCTGACCTTGCTGGCCTCGAATGGCATGAATACGCGCATCAAAGGGACTACGTGAGCTCAATGTTGCTTCAACCGTTAAGGAACCGCAAACTGTGGCGGCAGCATAAAGGTCTTCTGCTTCAAACAAGCCTCTTAGCGCATACGCAGTAGAGACTTGTGTACCATTTAACAGCGCTAACCCTTCTTTGGGTGCTAAAGATAGAGGTTGTAAACCAGCAATCTTGAGTGCATCGCTGGCGCTGATCCACTGACCTTGATAGCGAGCCTGTCCCTCACCCAGTAATACTGCACTCATGTGCGCTAACGGAGCTAAATCCCCTGATGCACCCACTGATCCACGCAAGGGGATGCGAGGGTAGATCTCTTTATTGATCAATGTGATCAGCGCATCAAGTACTGAACGACGAATGCCAGAGAAGCCACGAGCTAGGCTGTTCACCTTCAATACCATGATCAGGCGAACGAGCGAGTCTGAAATGGGCTCACCTAATCCCGTGGCATGAGACAAGACCAAAGAGCGCTGTAAGCTCTCTAAATCTTCTTTTTTAATGCGTGTCTGTGCCAGTAAGCCAAAGCCTGTATTGATTCCGTAGACTGTGCGGTTTTCTTCAACCACCTGATTCACGCAGTTAACGGAGGCCTCAATAGCGGCATTTGCACTATCGGGAAGTAAAATCTGGACGGGTTCGTTGTAGACCTGACGCAATTGCGCCAGTGTCAGTTTTCCAGGTTGAATCGTTAATGAAATCATTTAGACACTCCTTCAGCATCAATCATCGGTAGGTCTAAACCATTTTCTTGAGCACAGTTTTGTGCAATTTCGTAGCCTGCATCCGCATGGCGCATAACACCTGTACCTGGGTCATTACGCAGTACACGACCTAAGCGAGCATGCGCTGCATCGGTACCATCGGCAACAATCACCACGCCTGAGTGTTGAGAAAAGCCCATGCCAACACCGCCACCATGATGTAAAGACACCCAGGTCGCTCCGCCTGCTGTGTTGAGCAGAGCGTTCAGTAATGGCCAATCTGATACAGCATCTGATCCATCCATCATGCTTTCTGTTTCACGGTTGGGGCTAGAAACCGAACCGGAGTCTAAATGATCACGTCCTATCACGATGGGTGCTTTAAGTTCACCATTTCGCACCATCTCATTGAACGCCTGACCTAAGCGAACACGGTCTTTCAAACCAACCCAGCAGATACGCGCTGGAAGGCCTTGAAAACTGATACGCTCTCGCGCCATATCTAGCCAGTTATGCAGATGTTTATCATCTGGAAGTAATTCTTTAACCTTAGCATCGGTTTTGTAAATATCTTCAGGATCGCCTGATAAGGCCACCCAGCGGAAAGGTCCGATACCTTGGCAGAATAATGGACGAATGTAAGCTGGAACGAAGCCAGGGAAGTCAAAAGCGTTACTAACGCCCTCTTCCTGAGCCATTTGACGGATGTTGTTGCCATAGTCAAAGGTTGGAATGCCTTGCGCTTGGAAATCTAACATCGCCTTAACGTGAATAGCCATCGACTGCTTAGCAGCCTTAACAACGACCTCAGGCTCGGTTTTTCCACGTGAAACATATTCTTCCCATGTCCAACCTGCAGGCAAGTAGCCATGTAATGGGTCGTGAGCGCTGGTTTGATCAGTAACCATATCAGGGCGAACTCCACGGCGAACGAGTTCAGGCAGCACATCAGCAGCATTGGCGCACAAGCCAATAGAAACGGCTTCACCAGCTTCGGTATAGCGTTTGATGCGCGCTAAGGCATCGTCAAGATCTGTTGCTTGTTCATCTAAATAGCGAGTACGTAAGCGGAAATCAATACTGCTCTGTTGGCATTCAATGTTAAGTGAGCAAGCACCTGCTAGGGTTGCTGCCAGCGGTTGAGCGCCCCCCATACCACCTAATCCAGCGGTTAAAATCCAACGTCCTTTCAAGTTGCCGTCATAATGCTGGCGCCCTGCTTCAACAAAGGTTTCGTAAGTTCCTTGAACGATGCCTTGTGAGCCGATATAGATCCATGATCCAGCGGTCATCTGGCCATACATCATTAAGCCTTTACGATCTAATTCATTGAAGTGCTCCCACGTAGCCCAGTGAGGAACTAGGTTAGAGTTAGCGATTAAGACACGGGGTGCATCTGCATGAGTTTTGAACACACCAACAGGCTTCCCTGACTGAACTAACAAGGTTTCATCATTTTCTAAACGCTTTAGTACTTCAACAATTTTATCGAAGCAAGGCCAGTTACGTGCAGCGCGACCGATGCCACCATACACCACCAGATCTTCAGGGCGCTCTGCAACATCAGGGTGCAGGTTGTTCATCAGCATTCGCATGGCAGCTTCGGTTAACCAGCTTTTGCAGCTAAGTGTCGTGCCAGTCGGTGCTTTAATGACTCGGCTAGCATCATGACGTAAATCGTTTAGTGTCTGTGGGGCATTCATATTGGAAACCTCATTTTTCTTGTTAGTTGATGGCTTAAATTAGCGATTAAGCGTGATTTGATGAACAAGGCGCGCTGCTAGGCGTGCCGTATGCGCGTCTTGATCAAATGTTGGGTTTAATTCTGCAAGATCCATTAAGCGAAGCTTGCCGCTATCACGAATCTGCATCAGTAAGGGTTCGATCACTTCTAGGCTGACACCTCGTGCAGCGGGGGCGCTGACACCTGGGGCTTGTGCGGCTGGAAAAACATCTAAATCAATGGTCAGATAAAGGTGATCACATTGATGGATGAATTGATCCAGTTGAGCTTCTAAGTTGGGAAGATTTTTTAATGTCATCTGTAAATCTTCTTGATACCAAACGTTTAAAGCATCTGCGCGATCAAAAAGAACCGGAGTGTTGCTCATACGACTAACACCAAGACATGCATAGTGGTAATTCCAGAGATTGTGAGCACACACTTCGGCAATTTGAGCAAATGGAGTGCCGGATGAAACTGGCTGACAGCTTGGGTCGCGCAGATCAAAATGAGCATCAAAGTTGATAATGCCAATGCGAGGAGCGTCTTCTTTCTTTTTAAGGTGGTTAGAGAGCCCTGACCAACTAGCAAAGGCAATTTCATGACCCCCTCCCAAACCAATAGGAAAGTGTCCTTGATCAAGAAGAAGGGTAGTCTTTTCAGCAAAGTCGATTTGAGCCTCTTCTAACGCATCGTCACTGCAGACAATATTTCCGCACTCGTATAGCGGGCTTTGCTGAAGCCAAGGGAGATTAGTCAATTGTTGACGAAGTGCATTAGGACCCTGAGCTGCTCCTAGTCGACCTTGGTTTCTTCGAACTCCAGCATCACAGGAAAAACCGAGCAAAGCCACGCCAGCTGGCTTATCTAGCCCACCTAGATTTACAAGAGAGTTCTCTTGAATCATTTGATGCCAGCGTACGCTATTGGGCTCAGGGTCCTGTCGCCCTTTCCATAAAGACATATTTTCTGCAGCAGTTATATGGCTCATTGATAGATCTCCCCTCTAAAAACACGCTGTTTAAGTCTGCCTGGCTGAATTGAATAAGCGAGTTCGGCTGGACTATTGATATTCCAAAGGCAAAAGTTAGCTTTTCGTCCTACCTTTACGCTTCCTGCCTGATTCTGCAAGCCAAGAGCTTTAGCCGCATGGCTAGTGACGCCCTGTAAGGCTTCTGTAGGCGTTAAACGAAACAGAGTACAGGCCATATTGAGCATTAACGTTAGTTGGAAGATTGGCGATGAGCCTGGATTTCCGTCAGTGGCTAACGCCATGGGCACGTGATACTGACGCAATAGATCAATAGGAGGTACTTGAGTATCTCGAAGCGTATAAAAAGCCCCCGGTAACAGCGTAGCAACCGTTCCAGAAGCTGCCATTTTGCGAATGCTAGGCTCATCTAACCATTCAATATGGTCAGCGGATAAGCCCTGATACTTAGCGGTTAATGCAGCACCGCCTAAGTGTGAAAGCTGCTCTGCGTGAGATTTAACGGGTAAACCATAAGCTTGAGCTGCTCTAAAAAGACGTTCTGATTGAGCGACACTAAAGCCAATTCCTTCACAAAAGACATCTACAGCATCCACTAACTGTTCTGTGACCGCAGCAGGTAAAATTTCTTTGCAGATCAGCTCGATATAACCATCTGCATCGTCAGCGTATTCTGGCGGTAAGGCGTGAGCTGCCAATAGCGTAGTAACAACCTGTATGGGAAGCTCTTGTCCTAGACGTCTTGCAACGCGTAGCATTTTGAGTTCGTCATTTAGGTTTAAGCCATAGCCTGACTTAATTTCAACAATGGTTACGCCATCATTGATTAGTGCTTGGACGCGAGGTAACGCTGCGTCGAATAACTCTTGTTCTGACGCTGCGCGAGTAGCGCGAACGGTGCTTAAGATGCCGCCACCCTTACGTGCAATTTCTTCGTAGCTTGAGCCTTCAAGGCGTAGCTCAAACTCATCCGCTCTCGAGCCACCAAAAACTAAGTGAGTATGGCAGTCAATTAAACCGGGAGTGATGACGCCACCGCTATAAACTTCGTCAGCAGACTCATAAGCGTCAGTGGCAAGGTCCGACATAGGACAGATCATCGCAATAGTGTCATTCTCGACCAGAAGCGCCATCTTTTGGTCGTGCGTAATCTGACCATCAAATAGGGTGGTTTCTGTCCAAAGCTTACGCTTTATCACTTCGCCTGACATGTCCGAGGTCCTCGTTAGTAACGATTCTTATGATTTATTGTATATACAATTAATCATTTCAGCATAGGTGTCAAGTGATTTTGATAAGAGTTTTAATGGGTTTGGATGGTTAAATAATAGGGTTGGTGGTAATTTATTAATGTATATACATTAATCTTTATTGGGATTCGAGTATGAGCGTAATTTGTAGCGATCCCCTGGATGCAGAAGCCTAGCGTAGCTGATCAGATGATCACCTGACCAAGTGCGGCGAATCATACTCAGGCAAGGCTGGTTTTCACAGATATTAAGCCATTGAGCTGATTGAGTGTCTGGTAACACGGCTTCTACGACATGCTCTAAGTCTGTAATTGGGCAGGCTTTAACCAGTATTTCGTTGGGTGTTTGTACAGAGAAATCAGAACTTAAGTAATCCGGCACCCAGCGGGGATTGACGTAGCGATTTTCCAATTGAATGGGAAGTTGGTTTTCGAGATGAACAATAATACTGTGAAAAACGCGACTGTTCACACGAACCCCAAGACGAAGGGCTATTTCATCGTCTGCGCTGACCTCTTCGCATAAGATCACCGAATTACTGTATTGATGCCCTCTTGAGCGCACTTCTTCGGCGATATTGTTGATTTCTGCTAGTGGTGACTCGGATTTACGATCTGTGACAAAGGTTCCTAAGCCAGCTTGGCGAATGAGATAACCTTCTTGTACAAGGTCGCGAATCGCCTTGTTAGCGGTCATGCGACTGACATTAAAATCTCTTGCTAGTTGTTCTTCTGCTGGGATTTTATGATGAATCGCATACCGTCCAGAGTGAATCGCCTCTAACAGGTGGTTCTTAATTTGCAAATAGCGAGGCGAAGAGGTCACAATCATTCCTGCGGTTATCAACGTTAGATTTTGTCATCTTAAAAGACTACAAACTTCGTTAAAACATTTCTTTAATACGATGCCATAGCATGCCGGTTGCAAGCAAAGGCGCTCTTAAATGACGTCCACCAGGAAAGGTCATATGGTTCACTTTGGCGAATAAAGCATAACGTTGATCATTTTCACCACTAATCCTTTCTGCCAGTATTTTAGCGGCAAGATGCGTTGCATTTACCCCATGCCCAGCATAAGCCTGGGCAAAGTAAATCGCTGGACAGTCTGGTAGCTGGCCTATCTGGGGTAAACGGTTAGCCCCTATTCCCAGCATTCCTCCCCACTGATAGTCTATTTTTACATTGCCTAATTGTGGGAAAACCTTAGCTATATTGGGTAGTAAGGCTGCTGCGATATTTTTGGGATCTTTTCCAGTATAGGTGCAAAGACCTCCAAAAATTAATCGGTTATCCTGGCTGATACGGTAATAGTCCAAAGTGGTTCGCATATCCGCTACGGCTTTTCGCCCTGGCATTAGCTG
>REDB01000099.1 GCA_007693685.1 Oceanospirillales bacterium | reverse complement strand
TCGATCAACCAAAATCAATTGGTCATTACATTACCGGTGAGTTTTAGTTTACGAAATTAAGCTAAAACTCACACATGGATTCAAAAATTAAAGGGCTGCCCTATCGGCTCTCCCACTAAAGTTTCGTCTAAAACCACGCTTTGGCCACTAATAATCGTATGAATTGGCCAACCTGTCACTGACAAACCATCGTATGGAGTCCAACCACTGCGGCTTACGATCCAGCGATTAGTAATTTCTCGCTTAGCCAATAGGTCAACAAGAGTTAAATCCGCGTCATAGCCCAGTGCGATTCGTCCCTTCCCTATCATGCCGAAAATTCGACTGGGACCAGAACTGGTAAGGTCAACTAGACGACTCAAGGATATACGCCCCTCATTCAGATGATTTAACATTAAGGGCAACAGGGTTTGAACTCCCGTCATACCGCTGGGAGTATTTGGATAGATACTGTTTTTTTCTTCCAAGGTATGAGGGGCATGATCACTTCCAATCACATCCACAACACCCGTTTGTATTGCTTTCCATAACGCTTCTTGATGATGCTTTTCCCTAACGGGCGGATTCATCTGTGCCAAAGCCCCTAAACGTTCGTAACAATCAGGCGAATACAGACTAAGATGGTTAGGAGTGACCTCAACAGTTACCCAACGTTTGTGATGCGCAAGAAAATCCATTTCATCAGCCGTGGATACATGCAATAAATGCAATCGACGCTTAGCTTGATTAGCCATAGCAACCACTTTTCTTGTGGCGATTAGGGCACTGTCTACATCACGCCAAAAGGGATGCAAACGGACATCTGCACTTCCTTCAACTAAGTGCTTTCGTGCTCGTAAGCGCGACTCATCTTCAGCGTGAACCGCCATTCTTCGTTGACCGTTTCGGATAATTTGCTCTAAAACTGCATCATCATCGGCTAAAAGATCACCGAATGAACTTCCCATGAAAACTTTAACGCCAGCGCATCCTGGCAAGCGCTCCAGTGTTGCTAAGTGATCAGCATTCACAGAAGAGCCTCCAATATAAAAAGCATAATGACACCAGGCTCTATTTTTAGCCGCGCTGAGCTTTGCGTTTAAGTCCTCTTCCCAAAGCGTTAGTGGATTGGTGTTGGGCATTTCGAAAATACCGGTAACGCCACCCAATACAGCGCCACGCGTTCCGGTTTCAATATCCTCTTTATGTGTTAATCCAGGTTCGCGAAAATGAACTTGGCTATCAATAACACCGGGTAAAACATGAAGTCCTTTTGCGTTAATCTGCTTCTCGGAACTCCAAGTCAACTCAAGATCGCCTAACGCTACAATTTTACCGTCAAGTATCGCCACATCTATCTGCTCGACACCATTAGGGGTAACAACCGATCCAGAACAGATCAACATATCAGCATGTTGTTTTTGCATTCGCTCAGAAAAATATTGAGACATTAGGGATACCTAAACAAAGTGATTGGACATATTTAATGTTATATTATAACATTTACAAACTTCTTCATACTGAGATAATTAGCCTATGTCCATTTGGTTAGCACTGGAAAACGCCACAGAAAATAGTGAGATACCTTTAAGCCAAATCATCGATTCTATACATTGGAATGCGGATGGTTTGATTACGGCGATTGCGCAACAATATGACAGCAAAGAAGTACTGATGCTGGCTTGGATTAACAAACAAGCTCTCATAGAAACCTTGACCTCCAAACAGGTCTGCTATTGGTCACGCTCCAGACAAGCCCTTTGGCGCAAGGGCGAAACATCAGGCCATACGCAATCCTTAATCGAAGCAAGGCTGGATTGTGATGGTGATGCGCTTCTGCTGCTCGTGGATCAGAAAGGCGCTGCCTGTCATACTGGCAGACCCAACTGCTTTTATAACAGCATAGATGAACAACAACTCAGGGTGACTTGCTCTAAACCAACTGTTTCAACCTAAGCGGTTAGTAGATGCCAAGAAGATCATGACATTACAATTGACTGTTGTTATTCTTTGAAAAAATAATTACATCAATACTTCCTCGGCTAAAGGAATGACCATGTCTATTGTTACCGGAATCGTTGCTAGTCTTCTTCTGTTCAGCAACATTTTGATCTCATGCGTATTCTTATTTTTTTTTACGCTACTGAAAATCTTAATACCCTTTAAACCAGCCCGTCGAAAACTTACCGCAATTCTTGTCTTTATTGCCAATCGATGGGTCAGCAATAACTCTTTATGGATGCGACTCACTCAGCGCATGGATTGGGAGATTCAATTACCCGAATCACTTGATCCTAAAGGTTGGTATTTTGTCATCAGCAATCATCAATCTTGGGTCGATATCATGGTGCTTCAGCATTGTCTGAATGGTCGCATCCCACTACTCAAGTTTTTTTTAAAGCAGGAGCTGATCAAGGTACCGATCATGGGAGCTGCATGGTGGGCGCTCGACTTCCCTTTTATGAAGCGCTACAGCAAAGCTTATTTAGAAAAACATCCTGAGATGCAGGGTAAAGATATAGAAACGACCCGCAAAGCCTGTGAAAAATTCAGAGACATTCCAACCAGTGTAATGAATTTTCTTGAGGGCACTCGTTTTACGACTGAAAAACATCAGCAACAACAATCCCCTTTTCAGTATCTGCTTAAACCCAAAGCAGGAGGTATGGCCTTCGCCTTTAATGCGATGGGCGATCAGTTTCGTTCAATTTTAGATGTCACCATCCATTACCCAGAAGGCATACCCACTTACTGGGAGTTCCTACAGGGGAAAATGAAACAATGCCATGTCATCGTAGAAGAAAAACCTATTCCCGATCACTTGCGTCATGGTGATTATGAAAATGATCCTGAATATCGACTCGCCTTTCAGGAGTGGGTTCAGGCGTTATGGTATGAAAAAGATCAAATGCTCAAGCGACTAGCTCAGCAGAACTTATCTCATTTGAATCGATAATTCATCAATAAACATCTATTTGATTCATGCTCTAGTCATAAACGTGATCTTAAATGTTATACTATAACGTAACAGTATAACTTACCTATTAGAGAGCTCCATGACCAACACACTGCAACCTGTTGACTCAGTCACCATTACTTTACCGAATCAAGATCAACTCATTCTAACTTCTCCGACAACGGTTCTAGAAGTTGCACAAGAGATTGGTCCGAGTCTGGCCAAAAACGCCATTGCGGGCCGTGTTAATGGAAACCTCGTTGATCTATCTGATCCTATTTTTAATGATTCAAGCGTCGAGGTGATTACCGGAAAAGATAGCGACGGGTTAGATATTATCCGCCATTCCTGCGCTCACTTGGTGGGCCATGCCGTTAAACAACTCTACCCCACCGCAGAAATGGTAATCGGTCCAGTGATTGAAAATGGTTTTTATTATGACATTCATTTCAGCCGACCATTTACACCTGAGGATTTACACGCCATTGAAGAGCGCATGAAACTTCTGATTAAGCAGAATTATGCCGTCATCAAAAGAATGACACCTCGATCTGAAGCCATCAACATTTTCAGTGAGCGCAATGAAACCTACAAACTTAAATTAATTGAAGACATGCCGAATGAAAATGCATTCGGACTTTATTTCCATCAAGAATATGTTGATATGTGCCGTGGTCCACACGTACCCAATACACGTTTTCTCAAGTATTTCAAACTGACCAAACTTTCAGGTGCATACTGGCGCGGAGATGCTAACAACCAACAGTTACAACGTATCTACGGCACCGCCTGGGCAGACAAAGACGCGCTAAATGCCTACATCAAACGAATTGAAGAAGCTGAAAAGCGAGATCATCGTCGTTTAGGTCGTCAATTAGGCCTTTTCCACTTTCAAGAAGAAGCGCCCGGCTCTGTTTTCTGGCATCCGAAGGGTTGGACGCTTCTGCAAATACTGATTGAGTATATGCGTCGTAAGCAAAAAAACACTGGCTACATCGAAGTAAACACGCCAGATATTATGGATAAGAGCCTATGGGAAACCTCCGGCCATTGGCAGAACTACCATGATCATATGTTCACTACACACACAGAAGACGGGCGCTCTTTGGCTTTAAAACCGATGAACTGTCCAGGAAGCGTTTTACTTTATCGTCATGGCCTCAAAAGCTATCGAGATCTACCGATTCGCATGGGTGAATTTGGCAAAGTGCATCGCTATGAACCCTCAGGGTCCTTACATGGACTATTAAGAGTTCGACATTTTACACAAGACGATGCGCATATTTATTGCACCACGGGACAGATGAACGATGAGTGTCGTCGTGTTGTTGCCTTAGTACTAGAAATTTATCAAGAGTTTGGTTTTGATAATATCCAACTTAAGCTGTCAACTCGACCTGACAATCGTATGGGAAGCGAAGCTATCTGGGACCGCCTTGAGGAATCACTCATCACGGCTTTAGACTCTATGAACCTAGCCTATCAACTCAATCCTGGTGAAGGCGCCTTTTATGGTCCCAAACTTGAGTTCGTATTACGAGATGCCATAGGTCGAGACTGGCAATGTGGCACGCTTCAAGTCGATATGAATTTGCCAGAGCGATTTGGACTCGAATATGTTGACGAACAGGGAGAGCGCCAACGCCCTGTCATGTTACATCGAGCATTATTTGGTTCCCTAGAACGCTTTATCGGTATTTTAATTGAACATCACGAAGGGAAATTACCCGCATGGTTGTCACCTACTCAGGCGGTGGTGATGTCGATAACCGACGCACAAACTGACTATGCCGAGTTATTAGCAGCCTACCTGAATGCATCTGGTATTCGAGCCCTTGCTGATATTCGAAATGAAAAAATCAGTTACAAAATACGTGAACAAACCCTGCACCGAATTCCCTATCTTTTAGTGGTGGGTAATAGAGAAGCACTTAATGGAGAAGTGAGTGTGCGTCATCAAGATGGCTCAGACCTAGGCACTTTTACCATAGAAACATTGATCGACTACTTAACTGAAGCCTGTTCAGCGCCGGATAAAACAAAGGAACACAATAAACGACAAGAGCTGTTGTCTTCGTTAAAACAAATTAGTGCAACACATTCTCCTAAAAAAGCTGAGGTCAATCCATGATGACTGAAAACAATCGCCTACCTGTCACGGTGTTATCGGGTTACTTAGGTGCAGGTAAAACAACTGTCTTGAATCATATCTTACATAATCGTCAAGGCCTTAAGGTAGCCGTTATTGTCAATGATATGAGCGAAGTGAATATCGATGCCGCTCAAGTACAACAAGAAGTTACGCTTAACCGTGCTGAAGAAAAGTTGGTAGAAATGAGTAATGGCTGTATCTGTTGCACACTACGAGAAGATTTACTGATTGAAGTGCGTCGACTAGCAGATGAAGGTCGCTTTGACTGTTTAGTGATCGAGTCAACGGGTATTTCAGAACCTTTACCCGTCGCAGAAACCTTCACTTTTGCTGATGAAGATGGGATTAGCCTTTCCGATATCGCAAAACTGGACACCATGGTTACAGTCGTTGATGCAGTCAACTTCATCAAAGATTATGACACCGCCTATTCCCTTCAGGACACGGATGAAAACTTAGGTGAAGATGATGAACGAAGCGTTACTGACCTTCTTGTCGAGCAGGTTGAGTTCAGTGATGTCATATTGATCAGTAAAACCGACTTGGTTTCCAAAGATGAGCTGAATCATCTAATGGGTGTACTTCGTAGTCTTAACGCTGATGCCGAAATTCTACCCATTCAAAAGGGAGCAGTGCCACTCAACAAGGTGATCAATACGGGTCGTTTTAGTTTCGATCGTGCTCAACAAGCAGCTGGATGGTTAAAAGAGTTACGTGGCGAGCACATTCCTGAAACGGAAGAATATGGCATCTCTAGCTTCGTCTATCGCGCACGACGCCCCTTCCATCCTGCTAAGTTTTTCCAATTTCTAAACACACCCGTTAAAGAAGGCAAACTCATTCGCTCTAAAGGTTTTTTCTGGCTGGCAACACGCCCTGAATTTGCAGGTCAATGGAGTCAAGCGGGTGGCATAGGACACCACAATATGGCGGGGTTGTTCTGGAAAGCCGTACCCAAAAACCGCTGGCCTGAAGATCCTGATTATTTAAAGTCTATTGAAGAGATCTGGGTGGAACCTTTCGGAGATATGCGACAGGAACTTGTCTTTATTGGTCAGAATCTAAATCAAGAAGAGATCGTAAAAACGTTAGATGCTTGCTTACTTAATGACGAAGAATTATTAGCTGGTAAATCCGCATGGGTTTTATTGGATGACCCTTTTCCTGCATGGGAGTAACACGATGACAATAACAAAAGAACAACTGCTTAATGCTCCTGAATCAGAATATATGAATGACGAACAACTGGCCTTTTTCAAAGGGTTACTTGAAGAGTTAAAAATTCAAACGTTACAAGATATTGACGCTGGCAGGAATGAACTATCTCATCCACCTGAAATGAATGATGAAGTGGATCGAGCGGCTTATGAAGAAGAATCCAGCATTAGACTTAGAACTCTTGATAGAGATAGAAAGCTAATTCCAAAAATTGATGCTGCACTCAAACGTATTGCTAACAAGGAGTATGGATACTGTTTAGAGTCTGGGGAGCCAATTGGCATACCCAGACTTTTAACAAGACCTACTGCAGAATTTTGTATTGAAATAAAAACACTTGCAGAAATGAAGGATCGTAACTATTCAAAATAACAAGGAACCTCAAAACAACAACACACTATTTTTTAAACTTTGGCGGGCTTAATTCCCGTCAAAGCTTCTAGTGCTGATTCCACAACTTCTCTAGCAACGTCTTTAGTAATAAATACTATTCGTGAACGTCGATCTTCCGATGGCCACTCAGGTAATGGTACTAGCGGATGAAAAACATGCTGCACACCATGAATCACGATGGGCGATTCATGACCCTGAATATTCAAAATTCCTTTTACTCGTAGAATATTTTCACCCATAAAGCTCATTAGAACATCCAACCATGCGGATAACTGCTCTTCTGTGATGGGCGTCTCGATTGCGAAGCAAAAGGCTCGAATATGATCATTATGCCGATTCACATCGTGATGGTGATGCGCATGATCATGTCCATGATGATGATGGTGGTCATGGTCATGGTCATGGTCATGGTCATGGTCATGGTCATGGTCATGGTCAGCATAAGCTTCTTCTTTTAACCATTTGGCAACATCAGGCGCTTTACCCGTTGAAGAAAATAGACCCAAGTCAATCAACTGATCAGCATTCACATCACCTTGACTGCTAGACCATAGGTTAGCAGCTGGATTGATTTTTTTGAGACGTAGCTTCAGTTGTTCACTCTGCTCAGCAGGTGCAAGATCTTCTTTGGATAGAATTAACACATCTGCAACCGCGGCTTGTTTAACTGCTTCAGGGTGTTTATCTAAGGTATCCGAGCCATTGCACGCATCCACTAAGGTAATAACACCATCTAACTTATAACGACTGGCGATTTGAGGATGCGTCATTAAGGTATGAATAATCGGTGCTGGATCAGCCAAGCCGGTAGTTTCTATTAATACACGACTGAAATTCCGCTCGCCTCCACGTGCGAAGCGCCAAGTAATATCACGTAACGTCTTAACCAAATCGCCACGAATGGTACAACAAAGACAGCCGTTACCCATCTCCATAATCACATTTTCAGTCGCATGGGTGACCAGCATATGATCCAGAGCCATTTCACCGAACTCATTGATGATGATCAGCGTGTCTTTGAAGGCATCCTGCTTAACTAATTTATTTAAAAGTGTTGTTTTACCACTCCCCAAAAAGCCGGTTAATAGCGTAACAGGTATCAGAGGTTTACGTTCGTTAGCATCAGTCATCTATAAGCCTTATAAAGTGGGATGTAAGTAAATATTAGTTGGCAAAATCCATAGACAAGAATAAACGCCAATCACCCTGATCAACACTGGGGGAACGGTGCACCAAGCCTTTAGCTTCATTTTCAAACCAACCTGCGCCTTTTAGTAAAGCGATATCTCCGGTATGAAGGGAGTTAAAAGGGCCTTCATATGAATCTTCAGATAAAGCTAAGGATGCCGATTCTTCATCTAACCAATGAGTTGCTGCTCCTCTTAGGGTCATGACTAGACGACAAGGTACATAGTCTCGATGAAACTTAGGACACATCGCTCGATCCAGCAAGTGCATTCTATAGCCAAGTGATTCTTGCTCAAAAAGGTAGCAAAACATCTCTGCCAAGGTGCTAATAGATTGAATAAGCTCAGCGCGCCCTTGCCCAGATTTCAACACACTACTGAGGTATTGAGGCATCGAATCTGGTGTAAGCACCTGTTTAATGGAAAAGTGGCTATGAAGATCTTTAAAAGATTCAGCATATTGCTGAGCCATACTGCACATCTGATCAGACCAGATAGCGATTTGTGTTTCAGGGTTAAAAATTTCGCTAAGTACAGATGCCTTATCTGAAATGACGGCATAGTCAGTCGCTTGAACAATCATAATCTGAAACTCTGTCACTGAAGATGTAATTGAATGATTTGTTATAATATAACATTCAATCTATTCAAATGACCATCAGAAGTTTAGATTTAATCAGTTGACAACGCGACAACTGGATCAAGACGCGCTGCTTTTCTTGCAGGTAAATATCCGAAAATTAAACCTGTTAAAAAAGCACAACTAAAGGCAAGCACAACTGGGAAAGCACTAAATACAACATCAGTTCCAAGTCTATCCAAAAGGCTAGTCACTCCTAAGCCTAAGATGACCCCCAGAACTCCACCTAAGGCTGAAACTAATACCGCTTCTGTAAGAAACTGCTGCAAAATATTGCTGGTTCGGGCACCCGTTGCCATTCTGACCCCTATTTCACGGGTTCTTTCGGTGACGGATACCAGCATAATGTTCATTACCCCAATTCCTCCCACAAGCAAGGAAATAGCGGCAATGGAACCCAACAAAATGGTCATGGTGTTTTGAGTTTCGGTGACTGATTGAATAATCGATTCCATATTACGTATCTGGAAATCTTCAACTCCGTGTCGACTGAGCAATAAATCATGAACAGACTGCTGCACTTGAAAGATATCTGCCTGTTCTTCAACCGCAACTGTCATGGTGCGTAAATGGCGACGACCTAAAAGACGTACTCCACCGCTTTCAAATGGAACGATAATGACATCATCTTCATCTCTACCAAATGGAGAAGCACCTCGAGGACTCATCACACCGATAACCAAAAACAAAACATTATCGACCATGACATACTGTCCAACAGGATCTTGTTCTGGGAATACAGCATTGGCAGCAGTTTGACCTAACACTGCCACACTAGCAAAGCTTAGCTCATCTTCTTGAGAGAAAAATGTTCCGGATGAAACGGGCCAATTCCGAAAGTCAGAATATTCCGCTGAGGTTGCTAACACCTCTGTTCGATGATCTCGCTCAGCCGCTCTTAGGGTGACTGTACCCCCCTGTTCAGGTATTGCCGCAGCGACTCCCTGCAACTCACCAACCGCAATAGCATCTTCAGGGATGAGTGTCGTTGCCCCCCAACCTCGTTGGTTTGGACCACCGGGTCTAACCAGTAGTAAATTACTACCCATGGAACTAATTCGATCCACAATCGACTGACGCGCTCCATCTCCAATAGCCAACATGGTAATGACCGATGCCACGCCTATAACAATGCCAAGAAGCGTCAATACTGTTCTAAAAAGATTGCTGGTTAAGGCACTTAAAGACATCCGCATCGCTTCTGCTAGATGGGCAAAAAAATTGCCGGGACTAGCATTCAATTGAGCTGGAGATTTAACCGTCACTGAAACGGATTCATTCACAACTGATTTAGGGTCTTTGGTGATCACCCCATCACTGATTTCAATAATACGATCTGCATGAGCAGCAACTTTAGGATCATGAGTAATAAGAATCAGTGTATGACCTTGCGAAGACAAATCAGCAAAAAGCTTCATGACCTCTTCACCCGTTTGGCTATCTAATGCTCCCGTGGGTTCATCGGCTAAAATCACCTGACCGCCGTTCATCAAGGCTCTTGCAATAGAAACACGTTGTTGCTGACCACCCGAAAGTTGGTTTGGTTTATGGTCCATTCGATCAGATAAACCTAATCGAGAAAGTAATTCTTCAGCTCTTTGATGTCGTTCTGTACGAGAAAGTCCTGCATACACAGCAGGCACTTCGACATTTCCTCTTGCTGACTCACCTGATAGAAGATTGTAGCTTTGAAATACAAATCCAAAAGCTTCACGACGCAGAGCCGCTAACTCATCGTTATCCAGCAAAGCGACATCGGTACCATTAAACAGGTACTGACCTTTTGTAGGTCGATCAAGGCATCCTAAAAGATTCATTAAGGTTGATTTACCAGAACCTGATGCACCAATAATGGCAACAAATTCACCCGGCATAATAGTCAGGTTGATGCCTTTCAATACATCAACATCACTCTCGCCACTTTTAAAGGTTCGATAAAGATCTTTAATCTCGATCAGAGGTGTTAAAGCGGCAGATGTCATCGAGGTCTCATTCCTGTTTGAGCAGATTGAGCATTCCCAGCACGTTGGGAGCCTTGAGGCACGACTACCTTATCTCCAACCGACAAACCTTCCTTAATCTCTATCTGGACACGATTCGATAGTCCGGTGATTACTTCTCGTTCTTCTATTGATCCATCCTGTAAAAGCAGTTTTACCTTAGCGGTACCACCTTGTCTGCTTGATGAGCCAGAGATTGCATTGACTGGAAGCATTAAAACATCTTCAACTTTATCGACGATAAAGAACACTTGAGCCGTCATTTGGGGCAATAGCGCCATCTGGTGGTTATCAACGTCGAATAATGCATTAAAAAGAACCACGTTATTTTCTACCTGCGGGGTTGGCTCTATTCTTCTTAGCTGACCTGACCAACGTCTTGACTGATTGCCTAGGGTGGTAAAATAAGCTTCCATGCCAGTAGACAGACGACTTACATCAGCTTCTGATACTTGTGCTTGAACCGTCATCACCGACAAGTCCGCAATTTGCATAATCGTTGGTGCCTGTTGGGTGGCATTAATCGTTTGCCCTTGCCTTGCCACAATACTCACGACAGTTCCCGACATAGGTGCAAAGATTTGAGAGTAATTGAGACGTGCCTCTTCCGCTCGAAGGGTTGAAGAGGTTTGATCTATCTGAGCAGATAAAGCCTGCACTTGAGCTGCCGCTGATCGCTGAGAGGCTTCTGCAATTTGTAATGACTCTTCAGAGGTCATTCGATTCGACACTAATTGCCTTTGGCGTCTTAGCTGAATCTCCGCTAATTCAAGCTGTGCTTTTCGATCCTGCATTTGCGCTTGAAGATTTCGCAGTTGCGCTCGCGTTCCATCAACATTAGCGCGATACACCGTAGAATCTATTTCCGCCAGTAACTGACCTTCTTCGACCTGATCACCGACATCAACCAAAATTTCAATCAATTGACCTGATACTTGAGCACCCACATCGACAAAATTACGTGGCTGAAGGCGTCCGGTAGCGGTAACGATATTTTCAATCGAGCCTTTAGACACAGTTACATAGGACACCTCTTCATCAGTGACGCTGAAAACATAAACATAATAAGCACCCGCAGCTGAAGCCAAGACGATGATTGCCAATAACCAGCGCCACAGGGGAAATGCTTTTTTAACCTGCACCATGCATTAGATCCTAAAGTATATTTTTAAGCATTATGTTGAAAACACCCACGAAGCATCAACCGTTAATCTCAATATTTACATATATTTACATATTACTCTTGGTGTGATGCTTTCATTTTTTGAAGCGCCCATAGACCTAATACGGGTCCAGGCAATAGCCATAAGACCACCCAAGGCCCCATGTCGTTCCAAAGCAGGCTGGTAATCCAGATAGATGGAATTGTGAGTGCAAATCCAATAGCATTCATCATCGCTAGTGAAGAGCCTAAACTGTCTACGGGCGCGTTCAACGCAGCAAGAGCAGAAAACTGCGGTGAATCAGCAATCACCGCGACGCCCCAGATCATCAGAAGAACAAATATCAATATAGGTGAAAGACCTGATACAAATGGATAAAGTAAACAGATAAACCCAGATACATATAAAGCTGTTTTAGCAACCAATAGACTGCCTATCGACTTACTTAATATTCCTCCCAAAATACAACCTAACGCACCCAATCCAATAATTAAAAATGACACTATCGAGACTAAATCTAAAGATAGATTCAACCTTGCTACTTCTCGACTGACCAATAATGGCACGAGCATCCAAAAAGCATACAACTCCCAACAATGGCCAAAATAACCACCGGCAACTGCCCTAAAGTTTGGTAACTTAAGTGCCAAGAAGCCCTTACCCAAATTCATTTTACTTGGCTGTTTGGGTAGGTGCTCTCCTGTGCCCAGCATCAAAACAACCAGACCACCCAATACCGCAAAAATAGAGGCAGCTGTAATTGGCCACTGCCACGGCATTCCTAAGGTTATTCCTCTTAACAAGTGAGGCATTGATGTTCCCAGCGTTAACATACCTACCAGCCACGCTAAAGCGGCACCTGCATATTTAGGTGTCCATGAGATAACTAATTTCATCCCCAAAGGATAAATACCTGCAAGGCAAACACCTGTTAAGAAGCGTACTAACATATCGAGGGCTAATGTTGCCTGCGTCAAGGTCATTAATAAATTAACACCCGCACCCATGAAGCAAGCGATAGCGAATATTTGACTGGCTTTAAATCTATCAGCTAATCCACTGATTGCTAAAAGTAATGTCCCCAGAATAAAGCCAAACTGCACGGATAGTGTCAAATAACCAAGGTAGGAGTCATTCAGGCCATACATGCTAGCGTAGGATAGCCATACACCGTTTATGCTAAACCATAAAGAAGTACCAAAGAGTTGCGCCAGCACGATCGTCAATAGAGGATGCTTCTGCAATAAAGTCTGAATAGCCCTGCTCCTAAACTGTATACTTATTTAATTTCAGGTAATTAGCATAGTGCATTGTTGAGAGATAGCATACCAAACGTTTTACATACAAAAAAAACCGCCGAAGGTGAGTTCAGCGGTTACGAATAATCTAATTTCTCAGATTTAAAAGGGGAAAATATTGTTGTTAATTATCAAAATCACGAAGCTTTTAACTTACGATGCCCTTCTTTAAGATGAACGAAGTCCACCAAATCATCTCCAGATACTGTAAACGCCTGTCCAAAACCCTTAACGAACAAACCCTTTTCAGGGACCAATCGAAACAGATGAAAGTCACCCAACTGTGAGAGGTTCTTAACAATATCACCATGTTTCTCATGCAATGCTAATATGCCTCGTTCCCAATCGGTTGTTTCCCTTGGAATCTCGTCTGCCATAGCATCAAAGGTTAAACGCTTTCGTGCGTAGATTTGTCGCGAATTGGATTCATCTTCGATTAACATGATCGATACACGGTTACAGACTTGCAAATTTTGTCCATGACGTGCAATTTCACTGACCAAGACATAATAGCCATCCTCTTGCAGCGCAAAAGGAACATAGCTGACATTAGGATTCGCACCCTGATCTAAGGTCGCCATCATCAATGTTTGACAGCCATCACGAAACGTCCTGATCTCTGGAAGCAGGCGTTGCTGTAATGCAATTGGATCGTCGTTCATAGTATCTCCATTGTTTAATTAAGCACTGACATCAGCAATAACTAAGGGCCAACCTGCTGGGTGCTCAATCACCTGAACAGGATAGCGATAGACATCGCTAAGGATTTTAGGTTTTAACACATCACGGACAGCGCCTTGTTCTATCACACGCCCGTGATCCATTAATAAGATTGAATTGGCATATTGCGCAGCTAGATTCAGATCATGTAACACCACAACAACACCAGCACGTCGCGTGGAAATCCACTCTTTTAGCACACGAAATACTTGATGTTGATGACTTAAATCGAGTGAAGATGTGCACTCATCTAAGAGCAAATACTTCGTTTCCGAGGCTGAGGTTGCTTCCAATTGCGCGAGTACTCTAGCAAGCTGTACACGCTGTTGCTCACCACCTGATAAGGTTAAATAGTTGCGATTATGAAGATGTTCGACATCAAACATGGCTAGCATCTCTAAAATATGAGCTTTGCGTTTAGCGATAGGCATTGGATGTCGAATACCCGCTTCAATTACCTCTTCTACAGTAAAGGCAAAATTTAGCTGAACAGACTGCGGCATCACTGCACGAAACTGCGCAAGTGACCCATCAGTCCAATGAGATAATCGCTTTCCGTTAAGAGCAACTTGATCTAGGGTTGTTGGAAAATCTCCACTGAGCACTTTCAATAGAGACGATTTACCTGCCCCATTGGGCCCCATAATCGCCACCAAAGCACCTTCAGGCGCCTCGAAGCTAACTTCTTTGAGAATAGTTTGGCCAGATAAGGACAGGGTTATGTTGTGAGCCGCTAACATATTAAAACCCCACACGCGCACGTTGTTGTAATAATAGCCATAGGAAGAAAGGTCCACCAAAAGCCGCCATCATCAAACCAATGGGAAGCTCAGCTGGACTAAGTACCAATCGCGCAAACATATCGGATACAACCACTAATAGCGCCCCCATTACAGCACTCATGGGCAACACCCAGCGATGATCAGGCCCGACGAGTAAACGTACAAGATGAGGCGCGACGAGTCCCACAAAACCTATCACACCACTGACGGCAACAGCGGCGCCAACCGCCAAAGCAGTTAAAGAGATCACAATTCGCTTCATGCGTTTTACATCAAAGCCACTATGGCGGGTGACATTTTCACCCATCAGAAAGGCATTTAGAGGCCGTGCAAACATGGGAAGTAAAACGCACGCAAGCAAGATAGGAAATCCAGATAGCGCAACATCGGTCCAATTAGCACTGGCAAGCGATCCCATCGTCCAAAAGGTCAAGGATCGCAACTCCTCATCAGAAGCAAAATAGGTCATGATACCGGTTGCTGCGCCTGCAATGGCATTAATGGCAATTCCTGCTAGTAACATCAAGGCTACATCGGTACGACCATTACGTGTAGAAACTCGATAGATGATTGCCGTTACCAATAAACCACCTAAAAATGCAGCCATAGGCAAGGCAAAGTATCCCCAAAAGCTAGTCCACTGCTTTAACCAAGTCCCGCCCAGCACAATAATCATCACCGCTGCCAAAGCAGCACCGCTAGATACACCCACCAACCCAGGATCGGCTAGAGGATTTCGAAATAAACCTTGCATCGCTGCACCGGCGATTGCCAAGCCTGCACCCACGATACAACCCAGAATCACTCTAGGTAAGCGAATATCGATAACCACCAATTGTGCATAGGCATCATCTAAGATTCCTATTAAGGTTCCATAGACTTGCATCACACTGAGCGGAACGGCTCCCTGTGTCAGCGAAATGCTCAACGCCACAGTCAATAAACCCGACAACAACCAGGCAGCTTGCTGAGGAGACTGAAAAAGCCGATACATTAAAAATCACCCTGATTGACAGAGAC
>REDB01000027.1 GCA_007693685.1 Oceanospirillales bacterium | reverse complement strand
TTTCAGTATTGCCTTGGCTGCGAGCAACCTCGATATCATCCAAAATGAATTGTTTTATCTGATCGCTACCATCATGATCAACCAGATATTTTCCTAAGGCCACTGCAATAATGGGTTCAACATGCTCATGTTCAGCAATCGCTCCAATCTCTTCGTCACTGAGATCACACATTTCAAGACATTCTTCATACGTAATCATGACCGCATCCTCAAACTCTTATAATGAACTTGGCCTATTGATAGACCTGAGTAATCATTCTAAGTCTAGCCGATGTTCGGCAAAGTGACAGAAATATGAATGGATAAAAATTCAAGTGTTTTTAATGATTTAAGCGTGTTTTTCATGCTGCATCCGCACATTTAATACATCTGTTTGCATAAATTTTCTTTTAAACAAAACACTTAAACTATGTTGCTATGCATTAATCGGCTTTTATCATCGGCCATTCTTCTGTTGAAAAAGTCGCAAATAACTATGTCCTGACGTTTTTAGAATTATTGCAGTCGTTTCCATAGGGTCAGCTTATGAAGGGGAGGGCTATTCTGCCACTCATAGCAAATGCCTAATATGCACCTGATCTGGAGTGACTGAAATGACCCCTGCTGAGATCCATCAAGATGCCATCGTTATTGATGGCTTGATTATCGCCAAATGGAACCGTGAGCTCTTTGAAGATATGCGCAAAGGTGGCTTAACGGCTGCAAGCTGCACGGTATCTGTGTGGGAAGGCTTTCAAGCGACCATCAATAATATCGCGGATACAGCAAAGCTAATGCGTGAAAACGACGACCTTGTTCGTCCAGTTTACACCACAGAAGATATTCATAAAGCCAAAGCTGAAAATAAGACAGGTATCATTTTAAGCTTCCAAAATGCGCACGCCTTTGAAGATCAAATCGGCTATGTCGAGATCTTCAAAAAGCTGGGCGTTGGCATCGTTCAGATGTGCTATAACACCCAAAACCTTGTTGGAACTGGTTGTTATGAGCGCGATGGTGGCTTATCGGGCTTTGGTCGTGAAATTGTCGCTGAAATGAATCGTGTCGGCATTATGTGTGATCTGTCGCACGTTGGCTCTAAAACTTCTGAAGAAGTAATTCTCGAATCAAAAAAACCTGTCTGCTATTCGCACTGTTTGCCTTCAGGGTTAAAAGAACATCCTCGCAACAAATCTGATGAAGAGTTGAAGTTTATTGCAGATCACGGTGGTTTTGTTGGTGTCACCATGTTTGCACCTTTCCTGAAAAAAGGGATCGACTCGACCATTGACGATTATGCCGAAGCAATTGAATACGTAATGAACATAGTTGGTGAAGATGCCATCGGTATCGGTACCGATTTCACTCAGGGTCATGATCAACAATTCTTTGAATGGCTGACTCACGATAAAGGCTATGCACGTCGACTCACTCGCTTTGGAAAAATCGTGAACCCTTTGGGTATTCGTACCGTGGGTGAGTTTCCTAATTTGACAGAAACCCTACTTAAACGCGGAATGAGTGAAGCTCAGGTTCGCAAAATTATGGGTGAGAACTGGGTGCGTGTACTGAAAGATGTTTGGGGTGCGTGATCCCAAGCTTCTTGAATCCTTGCAAATCAATCTGACATGAATAATCGATAAAAGGTGAATAGCGTGACAAAAATGGCCCCAGAACTGCCTATTGAAGTGGATAGTGAAACCGGTGTGTGGACTAGTGATGCACTGCCTATGCTTTATGTGCCAAGACATTTCTTTATTAATAACCATCAAGCCATTGAAGAAGAGTTAGGTCCAGAGCGTTATGCCGAAATTCTATACAAGGCAGGTTACAAAAGCGCGTGGCACTGGTGTGAAAAAGAAGCAGAGCTTCATGGTTTATCGGGAGTTGATGTTTTTGAACACTATATGAAGCGTTTATCACAGCGAGGCTGGGGTAAGTTCATCACTGAAGAGATCAACCTTGACGAAGGAACTTGCAAGGTTCGTTTAGAGCATTCTGCCTTTGTTTACCATTACGGCAAAGTGAATCGCAAAATTGAATATATGTTTACCGGTTGGTTTGCCGGTGCCATGGATCAGATTTTGGCAGCTCAGGGGAGTGATTTAAGAACCCAAGCTGAGCAAACACAAAGTGGAGCTGAAGAAGGTTGTGATGTGGGTTATTTCGTGACCTATCCGCTGAGTTGAAGAAATTCTTCACTGATAAAAAGCCCTTAGCGAAAACGCTACTACCACAGAACAAATAGAAGGTTTCGGAGTTTCTATGTCACAGTTTGATGCAATTTTTCAGCCGATCCAGATAGGTAAGTTGACCATTCGTAACCGTGTTGTCAGCACCGCTCATGCCGAGGTGCATGCAACTGATGGCGGTATGACCACGGATCGCTATGTTAAATACTATGAAGAGAAAGCCAAAGGTGGTTGTGGCCTTTGTATATGTGGTGGCTCTTCAGTAGTGTCCATTGACAGTCCTCAAGCGTGGTGGAGCTCTGTAAACCTTTCTACGGATCGTATTATTCCTCATTTTCAAAACCTAGCCGACGCCGTGCACAAGCATGGCGGTAAGATTATGATTCAGATTACCCATATGGGTCGTCGTTCGCGTTGGGATGGTTACAACTGGACAACCTTGGTTTCTCCATCAGGTATTCGTGAGCCAGTGCATCGCTCTACCTGCAAAACCATTGAGCCTGAAGAGATTCATCGCATTATTGGTGACTATGCTAAAGCGGCTCGTCGTGCCAAAGAGGGTGGTTTAGATGGTGTTGAACTCTCTGCTGTGCATCAGCATCTGATTGATCAATTCTGGAGCCCTCGTGTTAATAAGCGCACCGACGAGTGGGGCGGTAGTTTTGAAAACCGTATGCGCTTCGGTATGGAAGTCCTCAAAGCGGTGCGTGAAGAAGTAGGAACTGATTTTGTCGTAGGTATGCGAATTTGTGGCGATGAATTTCACCCTGATGGCTTAACCCATGAGGATATGAAACAGATCGCTGCCTACTATGATGCGACCGGTTTGGTGGATTTCTTTGGCGTTATCGGTTCTGGTTGTGATACTCACAACACCCTCGCTAACGTTATTCCAAATATGTCTTACCCACCTGAGCCCTTCCTGCATTTGGCCGCAGGTATCAAAGAAGTGGTTAAGGCGCCTGTAATTCATGCGCAGAACATCAAAGATCCTAATCAGGCGCAGCGTATTTTAGAGGGCGGCTATGTTGATATGGTGGGTATGACCCGCGCTCATATCGCTGATCCGCATATCATTGCCAAAA
>REDB01000081.1 GCA_007693685.1 Oceanospirillales bacterium | reverse complement strand
GCCAATCCAGTCAGCAAGCTGTTCTCCATGACTGACATCAAGGACTTTGGTGATTACCTCTGCGCCTAAATGACAACACTTTTTACTAACCTCGTCTAACTTGTCTGAATCACGAGCAACCAGAATCAATCGGGTTTCACGTGATGCGTAATGATAAGCCAAGGCTTCACCTATGCCTTTACTTGCACCAGTAATCAAAATGTTTTGTTTGTTAGCAGTAATTGGAACAGGCAGAGCTTCCAGCTTTTCAAGACTGTTTCGAATAGTCATGGCAATTCCCTCGGGTGAGTAGAAATCACCATTGATCTGTGTATTTTGAATAAGTACATGGCGATAGGAAAGGTATAACTGCTGATCTGGAGGTGTGCTTTGTGTCCAAAACTGATCCAAGGATCCCTGAAATGTAAGGCCTGGAAGGTTAAAAAGAGCTTTACCCAGTGCCATGGTTGGTGAACCGAGTTGTATCGCTTGTGTTGCAGTAGTGCTATTGACTAAAACGGTACCACGAGTTTTTCTTAGCAACGGAGTAAGATCTCCTGTTTCAAGAAAGATGATCCGAGTGGTTAAGGAAAATTGTTTCGCTAATGATCTAACTGTTTTTTCATGATTAGGGATGCCAGTGGATAGCGGATGATTTTTGATGACCAACACGCTGTCACTGGGTGCATGTTTAGCGAAAGATTCAACGACAGTGTAGATAACTTCAGCCACCTTCTTAAAGGGTGAGTGGGTGTGTATCTGTGCGTCTGATTCCAGTTGAAGTGGTAAAAGATAGAAGTTAGCTTTTTCTTTTAAGACCTGCTGTATGGTTTTTTTATCCTGTTTTGTACGCCATAGCTTGTGTGAACTAAAGCGCTTTATCCAGCCAAGATACTCCCATAAACCAGTTAATGGCCTGTGTGTTTGGTAATGTAAAAATCTGGTAAAAAAAATACCATTGGCAATACGATATGTCAGATCATAGAAAGCTCTGCTGGTCATGTTTGAGCTGATTTTTTTAGGCGGCAGGTTGGAGGGTAACTTTAAGGACTGCTCCTGCCATTGTTCAAGTGTTAGGTGGGTATAGGAAGAAAAACCATTGACGCCATTTTTTTCTAGGGTAACCCAGTGTGGTCTTATATATCCCTCTTCGTAGACGTGAACTGTGATGTTAGCGTTTTTCATTACGCGTAAAATAGGTTGATGAACGGGGCGTGTGTCTCCAAACAAGATCACATCAGTAATGTTGTTCTTCTCAATAAAGCGTTGTGACCACTGTACTAGTTCACTTGGGTCAATATTGACGTTGATAGTTTGCAGATCTCGTGAAAAAAGAAGATCACCACCACAGAAATTAAGTTTGGTTACCTGGTGCCCGTTACGTTCTATGGCTTTGCCGAGTTCATTAAAAAACGGAGTGGCGACACCTTGAAGTAATAAAAAGTGTTTGACAGTCATGCAGTATCAGTATTTCCATTTTCACGGGTAAGGGTTTCAACATCGAAAGCAACTATTTGACGTTGATGACTATCTTAACAGCTTTAACGCTATTAAAAGAATATCCTTTACTGAGTTCCACATACCATCCATGTTATGATTTTTGTAGTTCGCTTAAAAGATAATGAAATCAGACTTAAGAACATTCTCAAAAACAAGGTCCTACTAAATGCTCAAAAATTTATTCAAAACAGCTGCGATTTCTTCAATGTTAGCCAGTGCACTAGTATTTGCCCAAGAGCCGCGTATCACCGAGCACCAAGATTGGGTAAGCGTTTGTGCCGATATTCAAGGACAAGAGCGTTGTGAGATTCAACAAACACTGAATATGGATAATGAACAGGGTAATGCTCGTCTTTTGCGTGCAACAGTAAACATAATGGAGAATCAGTTGGTGATGCAGTTGTTACTTCCTTTAGGAATCGATTTGCGTGCGGGTATTGTCATGCAGATTGATGACGGAGAAGAATTTGGTGCTGGGTTTTTAACCTGTGTACAAGACGGGTGCTTGGTTGCATTTCCATTAGATGCAACTCGCTTAGCTGAAATGCGTGCGGGTAACGTGACAAAGATAGGGTTTCGACCTTTTAATACTAACGAGACATTAGTGCTGGAAATGTCATTAATGGGATTTACTAGAGCAAGTCAAACGGTCAAGTAGCGTTTGACATATGTCTCATCACAAACTGGAGCTGATAGTATAGTGTATTAGTATTGTTTTTTGTTTTTTCCATATATTTCAATTCACTCATAAAGAAATCGTATTTAATCATTCAAATATATGGAATTTCAGTCTCTCTCTGTTATGATCAAGGAGAGGCTGTATTAACTACAATTGAAATATAATACTGTTTGAATATTTTGTAATAAGGTTCTCTTCAATGAGTGAAACTCATTTGACTTTCGCCACACCGCTAGTGGTAGGAATTGGTGCTTCGGCCGGCGGTCTGGAAGCGCTTTCTCGTTTAGTGTCTTCCCTCGAGCCCAGTACTCATTTGAGTTTTGTCATTCTTCAGCATCTATCGCCTTCTCATAAAAGCATGATGGCTGACATTCTCAGTCGTGAAACTGCGCTTAATGTTGTTGAGTTGAAAGATGGAGTGAAACCTCAAAGAGCAACTATCTATGTGGTACCTTCTAGTTTTAATGCCTCTATAAAACATGGTGTTCTTCATCTTCAGCCCGCAGAGCCAGAGGTGTTTCCAAAGCCATCAATTAATGAATTCTTTATATCCTTGGCTGCTGAGGCAGGCGAAAATGCGATTGGTATCGTTCTGTCTGGAACGGGTTCGGATGGCACTGCAGGCCTAAGATCAATTCAAGCCGCGGGCGGTATCACCATGGTGCAAACGCCAGAAACTGCCAAGTATGCAGGTATGCCACAATCTGCTATTGAAGCTGGCGTTGCTGATTTCATTTTATCTCCTGATCAGATAGCCGTCCGTTTGCCTTTACTGATACCGGCTAAAGGGATTGACCTTGATAAGGTTCCTGATACTTCACTGAACCAATTGTTGGGCTTACTTAAAAAACGATGCCAAGTGGATTTTTCCGGTTATAAGATTGGCACCTTGGCACGTCGTATTCGTAGAAGAGTTGTCGCAACAGGTCATGAATCAACAGAGGACTATTTGCAGTGGGTGCATTCTACCCCTGAAGAGTTAGACCTTCTTTCTCGAGATATTTTGATTTCAGTTACCTCTTTCTTTCGAGATAAAGATGCTTTTGCTGTACTACGCGAAAAAGTTGAAGATATTTGTAAGAAACGTACTGTCGATGAAGAGATTCG
>REDB01000247.1 GCA_007693685.1 Oceanospirillales bacterium | reverse complement strand
GTGTTCTGAGATGTTCAAGTGTTAAGGGTTCATTTAGGTGATGAAGAGGGTGGTCAGGATGGGCTACAGCAATAAACTCAATGTTCAACAGGGCGTTTCCTATAAAGCCTGGTGGGACGCGACCACCAATCACTAGATCTGCTTCGCGTCTTAATAGGGCTTCATCTGTTCCACTGAGTACAGTCTCGGATAATAAGATGCGTGTGTTGGGTTGTTCTAGTGCAAATTGATTCAGTACATGAAGTATTAACTCTTCTGGAAAAACGCTGTCGATTGCCAAGCGAATTTCTGCTTCCCAGCCTTGGGCGAAATGCTCTGCAAGCATCTCTATCTTGCGAGCGTGCTCGGTTAGTTGACGTGCATGTTTTAAGAGGCCTTCTCCAGCTTCAGTGAGTCGTGCGCGCCTGCCCTCTATCTGAAACACTTTGATGCCAAGTTGCTCTTCTAAGCGGTTGATCGCATAACTGACAGAGGATTGGCTTTTGTTGAGTCGTTCCGCCGCTTGAGCGAATCCTTCGGCATCAACCACGGCAATAAAAGCTAACCACTGTTCTAAGGAGACTTGCATACCTTAACCTGTCTTGAGTTTGATATATCTAATTTTTCGATAAAATATAGCTAATTATTGCTATGTATTATCTATAAATCAAATTGCATACTGTGCTCATAGTAAAACAAACAGGAGAAAAGCAATGAGTCAGTTACTATTTGTTAAAAGCAGCGTATTTGGAGATGGCGGTCAGTCTTCGCAATTAGCTGATCATTTCATTGAACACTGGAAAGCAGCGCATTCTACTGCTGAAGTAGTCGTACGTGATTTAGTGAATCAACCGATTGCACACTATGATTTAACGGCTATATCGGCTCTTTCAGCTGATGTTGAAGATCGTACGCCTGATCAACAAGAGATCGTAACTTTGTCGGATACATTGATAGGCGAAGTACAAAGTGCGGGTGCTATTGTTATTGCAGCACCTATGTACAACTTCGCAGTACCGAGTCAGCTAAAAGCGTGGTTTGATCAGATTGCTCGCAACGGTGTGACCTTTAAATACACTGAAAACGGTCCAGTCGGTTTGTTGGAAGATAAGCCCGTGTATATTTTAGCGACACGCGGTGGTCAATATCACGAAGCAGGTTTGGATTATCAAGTACCTTGGTTAAAGCTGATTCTTGGTTTTGTTGGTCTTAAAAACGTACAGGTGATTTTAGCAGAAGGTTTAAATATGGGAGGAGCTGAGCAATCTATTCAAGCGGCTCGTTCAGCGATTGATTCGATCAGCTTATAACTAATAATCGGAGGTTTGCCATGATTAACCGAGGAATAAAGCGGGTCATACCTGCAATAGACAGTCAAGATGGTGCGGGCGTAAAGCTTAAGCGCAGCCTAGGTCATAGGCAGAACCTCCGCATTGATCCCTTTTTAATGTTGGATATGTTTTCATCCGACAACCCAGATGATTACATTGCTGGTTTCCCACCACACCCACATCGTGGCTTCGAAACAGTGACTTACATGCTAAACGGCAAAATGTTGCATCGTGATCATATGGGTAACGAAGGGTTGCTAAGCAGTGGTGGTGTGCAATGGATGACTGCTGGAAGAGGGGTTATACATGAAGAACGCCCGCAGCAAGAGTCTGGGCTGATGCGTGGATTTCAGCTTTGGGTAAATCTTCCAGCGGTAGATAAAATGAAACCCTCAGCCTATCAAAATATCGAACCTGAAGAGGTTGTAGAGATTGATGAGCCTCTTGTAAAAATGCGTATTGTAGCGGGTAAAATTACTCGTGACGGTAAGGAGTATCGTGGACCTGTTCAAGGTATAGCTACAGAACCTGTATTTATTGATATTTTATTAGAGGCTAATGCTTCAATAGAGATTCCGTTACCGAGTGAGTTACATGGTTTTGTCTATGTGTTTGAAGGTAATGCAAAACTACAAGATGATGCTATTCCAAGTGAATCTGCAGTGGAACTATCAGCAGGAGATAGGGTAGTTTTAAAAACTGAAAATCATTCTGCTAGATTGCTATTAATTGCTGCAAAGCCTTTGAATGAACCAGTTGTTCAATACGGCCCTTTTGTTATGAATACAGCAGAAGAGATAGAGCAAGCGCTATCTGATTATCGTCAAGGAGTTCTTACAGAGGTGAGGGCTTAGCCTCTGTTACTAGGTCCTCCTTCGCTACAGGAGCAGCGGTATCTTCAGCTTCTAACTGTTGAATAACTTGTTGAAGCTGAAGTACTTGAGGTTCGAGTTGATGATTGTGGTTAATTCTTCTCAATTGCATCATTGCCGTTCTAAACCGATGAATAGCGACATGCGCGCCACGATCTGCCAGCATGTTTTGTGCTTCGAGTAACACTAGATCACAGTTGCAGCGTTGGTAAGCATATTTCAAATGAACTAACTGCTGTTGGGCTGCATCAGCACTGATCAAGTTTTTCTGTTTAAGCTCAATAATAAATTGAGCGGTTTCTCTTACCAATGATCGGTTTCTTTGAGCCGTGTTTCTGTCATGAAAAAGAGTCAGTTGGTTGGCTGGAAAAGCTGGCGTTGTAACGGGGTCTTTCTCTCTTTCATCTAACTTTGTTATATGATCTTGCAGATTGATGCTTCTATCTAATCTTGACGCCTTAAACCACAAGCCTCGTAAAGTTTGAATCATTAACGAACGTAAAGCTTGGGTTTGAAATTCTACGGGAAGGCTATCCAGTAAATGTTCTGTACCACGTATTTGATTGCGAATGGCAAGCAGCTGTAACTGTCGCTCTCGTCGCTGATTCTCTGCTGTCTGCACAGCAATCGCAACCATTGCCATGATGAAAACACCTGTCAGGATAACCGCAGCGGTTTCGGTGGGGCCCATATTTTATTACAGCCATTCAGTACATTCGATAATGTATTAACTATTATATACTTTATATTAACTCAGACTCGGCCATCTCGCACGATTAAAGCAACACAGCCCTGATAACAAAGCAAATTTCCAATTAGCGATATTTTTTTAGACTTAGGTGTTGACCTTGATGGCCTCTCTACGTATTATTTGCGCCTCTTCCAGAGCATGGCCCTCTGAAAGAAGCACGAAAGTGTGTAAATTGCGTCCCATTCGTCTAGTGGCCTAGGACACCGCCCTTTCACGGCGGTAACAGGGGTTCGAACCCCCTATGGGACGCCACTCTTTTCTAGTTCTTATTTAAAGGTTTAGATAAGAGTATTTGATACGACGTCCCATTCGTCTAGTGGCCTAGGACACCGCCCTTTCACGGCGGTAACAGGGGT
>REDB01000028.1 GCA_007693685.1 Oceanospirillales bacterium | reverse complement strand
GGCAGTCGAGCGATCAGGGATGATGAAAAGCGTGTCATCCATTTGAACTACCCACTCGGACCCACAAGCATAAAGTACAGTTTTTCCAGATCTGTTTTGAGATAAACCCGCCAATTCATCCGTAATGATCCTTCCCATGCATTGAACAGTGCCAGCTTGGCTAAAACCGATTGCTTATCAATCAGCGTAATGACAATGACACTACACACAGCTATACTCTAATAGATTATGCATTATGGGAGTAACAATCATGTCCAGTGTCGAGCCGATTCCTAAACGCGATACACTCAATCTTCGCATCAAGCCGGAGGTGCGAGGTCTTATTGATCGTGCTGCTAAAGTGCGCGGTAAAAATCGTACTGATTTCATTCTTGAAGCGGCTCAACTTGCTGCGGAAGAGGCGCTACTTGAACAGGCAATGATTTGTGTCAATTCTGAAGCCTATGCCGAATTTGTGGCACGCCTTGATTGTCAGCCAGTAGCCAACGCTCGCCTGCAAAAAACACTTCAAACAACGGCACCCTGGGACCCGGCGTGAAACTGACAGCACCTGAACCTATTAATGTAGATCACGACATTAAATCTTTTAGCTGCGGTGTTGATAGTCTGGATCATTGGCTTAAGAAGAAAGCTTTGAAAAACCAGCAAACAGGTGCCTCACGTACCTTCGTTGTATGTGAAGGTAAACGTGTTGTAGCATTTTATGCACTGGCATCTAGCGCCGTTGCTGAAGTGGCTGCAACTGGGCGATTACGACGCAACATGCCTGATCCTATTCCGGTAGTGGTTTTAGGTCGACTGGCGATAGATGAATCTTTTCAAGGAAAAGGCATGGGTCGTGCTTTAGTGCGTGATGCGTGCTTGCGTGTATTAAGCGCCGCTGAGGTTATTGGTATTCGTGGAATATTGGTACATGCACTTTCTGACGAAGCTCAGGTGTTCTACAAAAATGTCGGCTTCTCCCCCTCCCCACTAGACCCGATGACTTTGATGGTAACACTTGCTGAAATTCGTAATGGTGCCACTGGGGGTCAATGATGGATCCGCATGCGACAATATGCCACAGTTTCATCAACTCCGGCTTTCGCTAATATAGCGAGAACTAAACTAAGGAGTTCGATATGAAGAAACTTTTGATTGCATTGGCAATATGCTCAGCAACATCTACCGCTATGGCGCGTGATATTAGTGAGCTATCTAGCCCGCTGGTTTTACTTACACCTGCAGTAGCACAGAACCAAGATGCGTTAAATCTAAATGATTCGCAGCGTGCAGAGGTTAAAAACTGGATGGCTGCTATGCCTGCACAACGAGGTGCGGTTGAAGATAAGGCCGTTGAGGTCAGGGCTGCATTGCGTAATGCCATTATTGCCAACGAATCACAAGAAACTCTCGATGCGCTGGCCGCTGAAATTGGTTCATTGGAAACTCAACTCGTGCTGATGCGTGCCAATTGTGTCAATCATTGGCGTGAAGTGTTAGATGCTGATCAATTTGAACAAGCTCTTGGTTTAGCAGGATATTGATGTAGCATTCAGGTTTGCTCTGTTACACTTTATTTTTAAGTCAACTTCAGAGAACTTATCAGTCGATGAACAGAGCAAAAAAATTACACCTTGCACTTTCTTTGCTAGTGGGCGCTTGTAGTTTTAGCGCCTACAGCATAGCAAGTCCATCGTTTACCCCAACTACACAATTACCTGCTGGACAATGGATTGATCTGAGTGAAGATCTCTGCGATGTAGCGCAGCAAACACATCAGTATCTTGCTCAAGGTCATGCTTATGACCCTGCAGCGATTCATGGGGGGACAACTCCTTGGTTGAAAACACCTCCAGAGCGAATTAAAGAAACACTGACCTTTATTTGTGATGTGGTCAATGAAGACAAGCAAGCAGGTCGCGCATCGCGCTTGACCAATCCAGACTTTATAACGCAAAACTTTGAACTCGTCCGCTGGGCGCCTGATCAACAGCGAGCTAGTCAATTAAGTGAAGGGAAACCTTTACTGCAGCGCTTACCTGCAGACCGAGTTTTGTTGACAAAATACTACGTCCGCTTAACTGACGGTCAACCTCAGCAAACATCGCAAACGCCACATGCACTTTACGGCCTTCCTTTTGATGAAGCTCATTTGACACTAGAAGAGGCAGATGCAAAGCGTGATCAGATCACCCGTTACCGATACGGCAAACAAGCTATCGTTGCCAAAGAGTCATCTCCTACTCAAGCAGGATACATGAGAAATCAAGCACCACCGTTAATATGGTTAAGTCGAAACGACTTAGAGGGTGCTCTGCTTCAAGGTACCGCTGTTGTAGATGAACCTAATGGCCAACGCAGATACTTTAATGTGCATCGTAATAATGGCATTGCCTATGATCGAACCATCAGACCTGAACAACAGGAACGCTATTGGTACTTTAAAGAAGTTCCTGGTGTGCTGGGTTACGGTAAAGATGCTGACTATAAAATACCTATTCGACCACAAGTAACCGTGGCTGGGGATATATTCCAACTAGGCTTAGGCAGACTCATTTTATTGAGAACTGAAGAGCATGGACAACCAGTATTTCGTTTAACAGTCCTAGCAGATACGGGTGGAGCATTCCACGACAACCTTTATCAACTAGACTGGCTAAGCGGCTATTATCGGGATTGGGATGATTATCATCGTAACAACCGCCACATTGGTGATTATGCCGACGCGTGGTTGCTACTAAAACGCTAAAAATCAATACCGTCGCTTCAGTCTTAAGATTTGGCGACGGTATCTTCCAACTTTTGTTTCATTAAAATTTAAACTAAATTCTCTGAAAGGTGACTCTAAGCAGAACCTCCCTCCAACATTATGAATACTCCTAATGAAGAACTATATGATTTAGTTAGAAAAATATATTTCTAATTAGCGCAACTCGCTATCTTTATAGTAGATAACCTAACTTGATTTCGACCGTTTTCCTTAGCCCTGTAAACCTCTTTATCTGCTGCTTTAAGCAACATTTCAGCCGTCATTCCAGGTTGGTAGGTTGCTACACCAATAGATAACGTAATAGGCTGCTTTGGAAGTTCCAGCGGTGATGACTCAACCGCTTCTCGAATCCGTTCAGCAACCCTCATCGCTTCAACAGTATCAGTAGAGGGTAACAACACCACGAACTCCTCACCACCAAAGCGAGCACACAGATCACCCTCTCTCAGTTGAGCAGTAATACGGCCAGCAACATGCATAAGTGCCTTGTCGCCAACATCATGACCATGGTTATCATTGATCGCTTTAAAAAAATCTATATCCATCATTAACAAAGTGAAAACTCTCTTCCTTCTTTCTCCTT
>REDB01000205.1 GCA_007693685.1 Oceanospirillales bacterium | reverse complement strand
CAACCGTTTCAGATGTCATTCTAAATACCTATCAAGGCGAGTTAATGGCATTGCTGCATCGCTTTAAGAAAACCAGTAAGCGCCAAATTGGTCGTCCTCGTGTTTTGGATGACAAAAGCTTTCAAATGGCTGTCCTTCCGGTTGCACTTAGGCTTGATGGCTCTTTCGTAGTGATGATCAGTAATGTTGTATCTAAAAAAGAGAGCGACATACCTGATTTTCAGCCTCCACTTATCCCTGAGTTGGAGATGGCTGAAGAGCTAACTGCTACTAGAGAACATCTTCAGTCATTAATCGAAGAATTAGCAACAGCTAATGAAGAGATGCAGTCTCTTAATGAAGAGGCGCAAGCTGCTAACGAGGAGTTGCAAGCTACTAACGAAGAATTAGAAGCTGCTAACGAAGAACTGCAAGCCACCAATGAAGAGTTGGTCAGCTTAAATGAAGAGATGAATGTAAAAACTGCTGAGTTAATGCAGTTAACAAATGAGTATAGTCATCTTTATGATGCGATAGAGTTTCCAATTTTAGTGTTTGATGATAAAGGTTGTTTACGTCGTTTTAATTCGTCTGCTGGTCGTCGCTTTAATCTAAGACCTACCGCTATTATGCAGAATGTCGAAAGAATACGATTTCCTGAGCATTTAAAAACGATCCCTTCGCTAATGCAGTCAGTTCTTGCGCATGGTGATCGAGAAGAAGCTTTGATAACTGGTGAGGGGCGTACTCTTCAGTTGACCGTGACACCGGGCTTAGATTTACATAATCGAATTCAGTCCTTAGTGGTTACTATTCTGGATATCACCGATGTTGCTCAGACGCAATCAGAATTAAAAGCATCACAATCTCGTTTGAATACCTTGATGGAAAACACAACGGTATTGATGGCAATGAAGGATCTTAATGGTCGATATCTCTTTGCTAATCGCCGTTTCCTTGAGGCATTTAATCTGAGTGCTGATGATTATATTGGAAAGAATGATTTTGAACTCTTTCCCAATACATTTGCCGGCAGTTTGTGGGCGTGTGACCTTGAAGCGATACGATCTGGGCTGGTCAAAGAACAAGAGCACACCTTTGAATTACAGGGTCGCAAACAGATTTATAGAACGGTCCATCAAGTACTGAGAAACAGTGTTGGTCAATCAGAAGTCATTATCACCGAGTCAGAAAATGTAACTCGACGTCGTCATGCTGAAGATCAATTAAAAATAGCTGCTCGAGTTTTTGAAAATGCAGGTGAGGCGATAGCCATTACGGATGGCAACGGTGTTATTCAGTCAGTTAACGAAGCGTTTACCCGTATTACCGGTTATGACAGTGATGATTCAGTAGGTCGTTCTGTCGGTCAATTACTCAAATCTGGACGCCACAGTAAGGATTTCTATGAACGTATGTGGTCTGAGTTAAATCATCGTGGTTACTGGCAAGGTGAAATTTGGAATAAACGTAAATCGGGTGAAGTTTATCCAGAATGGTTAAACATCAATCGTGTTGCAAATAAAGCAAATGAAGTTGAATACTATGTGGCTGTGTTTTCTGACATTACTGACTTAAAAGACTCTCAACGAAAAGTTGAATTTCTAGCAACCCATGATACGTTAACTAATCTTGCCAATCGTAATCTATTTCAAGATCGTCTTGATCATGCCATAGCACAGGCTCGTCGTCATCAATCAAGCTTGGCACTGTTGTTTATTGATTTAGATAACTTTAAATCTATCAATGATACCCAAGGTCATCATGCTGGCGACGAATTACTTCTTGAAGCGGCAGATAGACTTAGAAATGTTGTTAGAGATGTGGATACTGTTGCACGTATTGGTGGAGATGAGTTTACCGTCATTTTGACCGAATGTTCGGTGGAAGATGCCGAAATCATCGCTGTTCGTGTTTTGAATGAAATGAGTCGTCATTTCCTCATTCAAGGTCGAAAAGTGTATGTCTCTGCCAGTATCGGTGCAGCTTTTTATCCTCAAGATGCTGAAGATTCGTCTGGTTTAATTAAAGCCGCTGATACGGCTATGTATCGTGCCAAGGAGGATGGTCGCAATCGCCTGCAGCTTTTCAAACCAGAGCATCGTACACATATTTTAAAGCAAGCAGCCATTGAAAGTGCTCTTTATGAAGCGATACAAAATAAAAATCTATATTTAGTGTATCAACCTAAATTTGATGCTCTTGATCCCAGTCGTGTTTTAGGGGCCGAAGCCTTGCTTCGTTGGCACGACAAAGCGCTAGGCCAAGTAAGTCCTTCAGACTTCATCCCCGTTGCTGAAAAAAGTACTCAAATTCTTGATTTAGCAAAACTCGTAGAACATATGTTGGTCAAACAGTTATTCCATTGGAAACATCAAGAGCTATTTTGTCCACCAGTTGCCATGAATGTTAGTGCTCAATCTATCCGAGATAAGGGGTTTGCAGAACGTCTAAAAGGTTTGTTGAAAGAAAACCTGTTACCTCCAACGTCAATTTTGGTTGAAATTACCGAAGGTTCTTTGATGACGAAGGAGGGTGAAGAAGCTGAAGGTTTACTGCTACTGCATGAAATGGGTATTAAGCTTTCCGTAGATGACTTTGGAACGGGATATTCATCATTAAGCTACTTGAAGCGCTTACCTTTAACCGAATTAAAGATTGATAAGTCATTTGTAGATGGCTTAGGTACTGATGAAAATGATGAGGCAATCGCCAAAGCCATATTGGGTATGGCAAAGGCGCTGGGCCTTCGTACTGTTGCTGAAGGTGTGGAAACCCAGGAGCAACTAGCTTGGTTGCAACATCATGGTTGTGATCAAATTCAAGGTTATTTGTTATCTAAACCCATTACAGCAGATGAATTTGAAGCTCTGTTGAAATCGAATTTGGAACATAGAAATAAGGTAGATAAATGAGTGACTTTCACCGTGGATTTCTAAACGACTGCGAGAAAGAGCAACTTCATTATTCTGGTGCTATTCAATCACATGGAGCGTTAGTCATTTTATCGAGTAATCTAGAGTTAGCTCATTATTCTGAAAATTTTTTTAGTTTTACTGGCCTTGATCCATTTGATTTTGCTGAATCAGTATTAACTAAAACGTCTCTTACTGCTTTGTTTTCATTTTCAAATCAGATTGGCTATCGTTCTGAGCTCTTTTCAGCAATCGATACCGAGAATGGAAGTTTTGATTTAGTCATCACCCGTGGCGTGGAAGACCAGCTATTTCTTGAGTTCTTCCACCATCAACTCGATACGCCTGAATGGGTTGCACCTCCAGATTTTAAAGGCATCTCAGACCTTTCCAGTATGCAATCTCTTCGTGAAAAGCTTGTTTATTGGATTGCGGAAGTGACAGG
>REDB01000049.1 GCA_007693685.1 Oceanospirillales bacterium | reverse complement strand
GATGGCGATTCGATGAATGGAATCGGTATTTATGCAGGTGACATTTTAGTGGTCGACCGATCTATTAAGGCGAAACACGGTGATACCGTCGTGGCGGCTGTCGATGGCTCCTTTACAGTCAAAACACTGGCATTAAAACCTAGAGTTCGTTTGCTACCACAAAACCGTCAATATGCGCCGATTGAGATCAAAGAAGGCTCTGACTTACAGCTATTTGGTGTCGTGACACATCTTGTTCGAGCAATGCAGAGGTAGTTGATGTCGATCTATGCGTTATGTGACATGAACTCTTTCTATGTGAGTGCTGAGTTATTGTTTCGACCTGACTTAGTCGACAAGCCCTGCATTGTATTGTCCAATAATGATGGCTGCGCAGTGGCTCGCAATGCGCCAGCTAAAGCGTTGGGTATTAAGATGGGTGCACCCCGTTTTGAAATCGAAGAGATCATTCAAGAACATGGCGTCATCACCTTTAGCTCTAACTACACGCTCTATGCTGACATGTCGAATAGAGTGATGACCACCCTTGAACGCATAGCGCCCAGTGTTTTCATTTACTCGATTGATGAAGCTTTTCTCGATTTATCGGGATTGGATAACCTGGGTCCACTAGACGTGTTCGGAAAGTCTGTTGTCGACACGGTTCGAAGAGAGGTCGGTATCCCCTGCTGCATTGGTATCTCCACCACGAAAACCTTGGCTAAATTGGCCAATCAAGGTGCTAAAAAATATCCCAAGACCGGTGGCGTGGTCGATCTAACTAACCCACAACGCCAACGACGCTTAATGGCCATTACAGACGTCGGTGATGTCTGGGGTGTTGGCAGACGCATCGGAAAACGTCTTAAAGAAATGGGGATCTGTTCTGCGTTGGATTTAGCCGATGCTAATCCTGCTTGGATCCGAAAACACTTCTCTGTTGTGCTGGAACGCACCGTCAGAGAGCTGAATGGTATTGCCTGCATTCCTTTCGATGATAATCCACCGCACAAAAAACAGATCGTCGTTTCACGCTCCTTTGGTCAGCGCATCACGCAACTCTCCGATATGCGACAAGCGATCAGTAGCTATATGACCAAGGCGGCTGAAAAATTGCGTAACGAAAGAATGAATGCTGGTGTAGTGACGGTGTTTCTTCGCACCAATGTGTTTAACCAAAACCAACCGCAATATTCTAACAGTGTCTCCAGAACCTTAACCCAACCCTCTAGTGATACGCGTGTGCTGATCAGCATTGCCAACGAACTGCTCTGTAGTATCTGGAAAAGTGGTTATGCCTTTATGAAAGCAGGCGTCATGCTCAGTGACTTTTATGAACAATCGATTTCACAAGGGGGATTATTTGATGTTGAGCCATTCGATGTCCGATCAAAACAACTGATGGCGACTGTAGATAAAATCAATCGTCAGAAAAAAGGCCAAGTAGTATTCGCTCGGGATGGAATCTCACAAAGCTGGCAAATGAAACGTGAAAACTTATCGCCCTGCTATACGACTCGGTGGAGTGATTTGCCGAAGGTTAGATAGAAGCGATGGTTACAACCACAAGATTATATCGATAACTAAGGCAAGCTAGACCTAAATATTAAAGGCTAGTTGCTGCATAACTTGCTCGGAACGGCTAATTCCAAGACGCTTAGCAACATCTTGCCACTGCCTCACCGAATCTAACACTTGATCATAGATCTCCACAGCCTCTTCCTGGGACAATCTGAAGAAATCCTTTACGTCAAACGCCAGTTGGTAATCGAGAGTATTATCGGTATCGGAAATATTGAGATGCAACCCCTGCTTACCAACGCTAGGATTCAAATCATAAGCGGGTGAGAGTTTCCAACCCTTACTGGTCAACAAAAAGCCATGATTTCGTAGGTGGTCATCGGTATTCGACACGGCGATATTAAACACAATCCGTCGCCAGAGCTGCGCTAAATCTTGCTTAGTCTGTGCTCCATGTGTGGACAGAAATTCAGCAATTTCCAAGTAACTCGCACCCTGCGAGCTCTCACCGTCATAATATTGGAGTTGTGTCATGGCTGAAGAAAAATGAAGACGTGCATGACCTTCACGATCAAACCGTTTAGTTAAAAATGTATGATGATGCGATGAAAGTTTTCTAACCTCACTCGGAAACATGTCGATACCTGCCGCAACGGCTAGCTCATAACACACCATTTCCCACGCACCTACATCATGGGTATCGTTTGCATTGGGAAACTTAGCAATCCACAAATGATTATTCTCATCGGTAACACAAGCCTTAGGTCTCGCTCCACCCAATGAAGAACCCGGAGAAATCAGCATTTTTAACCAGCGATAATACTCATCTCCATCGATGTCATGATCTTTCTCAATTTGCATAGCGGCAAACTCTAACTCACGAAGAGATGCCAAAGGTGGAGCAGCAAGTTCAGAATTATTATCTAAAAAATCTGGGTCGCCCGATCGCTTAAAACGTATACCTCCCATTCGATAGGAATCATGCACACCAAGCAAGTAATCGAGTTCTGTCAAACGACTGCTTTCTCTGATGCCCTTTCGCGCTTCAATAGCCGCTCGGCGTTGCATCAGTATGCGCCCCCAACGATCAGGCGATGAATCTAAAAATACTCGGAAATTTTTATCTGGTTCGTCATTGAAAAGATTACCTGTATGCAACGTTAGCATAGGGTCAATTTGCAAACGGTAAGGAGATTTTAAAAAATCCTTATTGTAAGAGAAGCTAAAGACACCACCTCGGTTCGAATCACTGTAAGTCAAATGACCCAGTAGCAAGGGCTTTTCAATTGGCAACCAATCCGCATACACCTCGATGACATCACGGCTCATTTCGAACCTTCCAATAGTTTGATGTTTTGCAACTTAATACCCACTTCATCATGAGCAGCCATCTCTGCAAAGTTACTCTCCATCCCCAGCACAGCCATAATCTTCAAATAAGTACCTATAGCAACACCTGGATCGCCTGCGAATACCTTGTTGACTGTTTTATAATCAAACCCTGTTCGATCACACAGCAACTTTTTAGTGAATCCACGACGCTTCATTGCTAACAACAAGTCCTCACCAAACTGAATAAGGATTTTTTGTTGCTTGGGAAACAGAACCTTATGTAAATCTCGCTTTGCCATGCCATTACCTTATTGGACTATATTCCTACTATTAAATCAATAGTAGGAATATAGTCCAATATTGCGCACTTCTCAAATATGATTGATCTAAGATGAAAAAATTGTGTTTGATACCTTTTGTTTCTTTGCCCATTCAATGTGCGAAGCCATAGCAGGATCTGACTGAAGGGCTTCAAGGGTATTAAACATCAGCGCTAATTCCATCTCATCATGACGTTTATGAA
>REDB01000050.1 GCA_007693685.1 Oceanospirillales bacterium | reverse complement strand
GGCCTCTGCAATCAACTGCTGGGCCTCAGCCAGCAACATTTCAAGATGTTTTGAACCGACAAAACTTTCTGCGTAAATTTTGTACAACGCCTCCGTACCGCTGGGGCGAGCCGCAAACCAGCCATTATCTGTCATCACTTTAATACCACCAATAGCCTGCTGATTACCTGGTGCTTTTAGATGAATCTGCCTAATGACATCGCCCGCTAAAGAAGTTGTCTTAATATCTTCAACACTTAACGAACTTATCGCCTGCTTGTAATCATCACTAGCAGGGGCATCAACACGAGTATAGAAAGGCTTGGACAAAGACTCCGTCAACTTTTGATAATACTGACTGGGCGACAAGCGTGTCACAGCAAAAATCTCTGCTGCCAACAAACACAATACAATACCATCCTTGTCAGTTGACCAAGGCAAACCCTCTTTATCTAAAAGACTAGCACCAGCACTTTCCTCACCGGCAAAAGCCAACTGCCCATTATGCAAACCATCCACAAACCATTTAAAACCGACAGGAACCTCGAACAACGTCCTATCATGGCGTGCAACAACTCGATCAATCAGAGAAGAACTTACCAGTGTCTTTCCAACAGACAAGTCACGACTCCAATTCGACCTATGCTGCAACAGGTAATCAATCGCTATCGCCAAGTAATGATTCGGATTCATCAACCCCTGCTTATCAACAATCCCATGCCGATCTGCATCAGGATCATTTGCCAACAGTAAATCATAACCATGAGCATGACTTAACAAATTAGCCATCGCATGCCGACTAGAACAATCCATACGGATTTGACCATCATGGTCTTTGGGCATAAATGCAAAAGTAGGATCTTGTTTCAAGTTAAGAATAGTAAGATGCAAACTAAAACGCTTTGCAATTGCCTGCCAAACTTCCAAAGAAGACCCACCAAGCGGATCAACACCTATTATTAAGCCAAACCGTTCGATTGCCTTAATATCAATAATCTTAGGAAGATTGGACACATACAAGTCAACAAAATCAAAAGCCACCGCACTGGCCTTAGCCTCAGTTAGCGAAACCTTTTTTATATCCTTAAGCCCACCAAGCAGAATCTCATTAGCTCGATCTTGAATAGCACGCGTAACCTCTGTCGCTGCAGGCCCTCCATCTGGAGTATTATATTTAATGCCTCCATCCCTAGGTGGGTTATGAGACGGCGTAATCACAATCCCATCAGCCATCTGATCGCTCTGTCGATTGTGCTGCAAAATAGCATGGGAAATCAGCGGCGTTGGTGTATACCCCTCACTGGGATGAACACACACCTTCACACCATTAGCCACCAATACTTCAAGCACACCTCCGTATGCCGGAATAGATAAAGCATGAGTATCGATACCCAAGTACAAAGGCCCCTCGATACCCTGCTGCTGGCGATACTCAGCAATCGCCTGAGTGATAGCCCAAATATGCGCTTGATTAAAACTTCCATCCAAGGACGAACCGCGATGGCCAGAGGTTCCAAAGGATACCTTTTGATGAGACAAAGATGCGTCAGGGCTAAGTTGGAAGTAAGCACTGATAAGAGGAGTAAGCTCATTTACAAGCATGAATCTTTCCTTTTCAAATCTCTATAAACGAAATTGGCTTGAATTAAATAAGTTAGTTGTTCGGATATTAGCAGTAAACTTTTAAACAATATAAATATAAAAGCACTTTTGTATTAATGACAAAGTGCAAACTATAACATTGAAATCTAATAAATGCCCCGTCTTAACCATGAATTATGATCAATAGACATAGCGCTCAAAGACAAAATCCAATAAGATAGTTCAACGGATTTTTTCAACGGAGCTGTAACTGCATGAATCTGTTTAAAATGGAGTCTGGACTAGATCTTCAAGAACACGCTAGCGTCATTGGCCACCAACACATTGCGCACCTCTTTCAACATCAGCCTGATCGATTTGAACAACTAAGCTTTTCACTCGATGACATGCTGATCGACTTTTCAAAACAGCGCATCACCCCTAAAACAGTCACATTACTTTGTGAACTAGCCAAACAAGCTAAACTGAAAGACTGGATAGAACGACTCTATTCCGGCGAAAAAATTAACACCTCTGAAAATCGACCTGCTCTTCATACCGCACTGAGAACACCAAAAGAAAAGACTCTCGTGGTTGACGAACAAGACATCACCGCCCAAGTTCATGAAAACCTAGACCGCATGGCAGCCATGGTAGAAAAAATCCATGCTGCGCAATGGCTAGGCTATACCGGCAGCCCAATCAACACCATCATTAACATAGGTGTAGGCGGTTCAGACTTAGGGCCATTTATGTGCAGCAAAGCCCTGGCCGAATTCAGTCCACAAACCACCGAAAAACTAGACTTTCACTTTGTCTCCTCGATGGATGGAAGCCACCTATCTAGCTTACTAGCTACACTCGATCCCAGCAGAACACTCTTTATCATCTCCTCTAAATCTTTCAGCACCATCGACACCTTAGCTAACGCTGAAACAGCAAGAGAATGGATCAAACGAGCAGATCAACATCAAGGGGTCGAAGAACAACTTTTAGTCAAACGCCACTTCATCGGCGTCTCCGCCACTCCTCAAAAAATGATTGACTGGGGCATCCCCGATACCAATCACCTATACTTTTGGGACTGGACTGGCGGTCGATACTCCCTATGGTCAACCATCGGACTTCCTATTGCACTTAGAATAGGCATGTCAGGTTTTAGAGAACTACTTGATGGCGCTCACCGCATGGATTGCCACTTCAGAGAAGCACCCTTCGACCAGAATCTTCCCGTCTTATTGGGACTGATCGGCATCTGGAACATCAACTTTTTAAACATCACCGCCCATGCCATACTTCCCTACGACGGTCGCTTAAGCCATCTACCCAGCTATCTAGAACAGCTAGAGATGGAAAGCAATGGTAAGTGCGTATCCCGCCAAGAAGAGATCGTTGATTACAACACCTGCCCAGTCTTATGGGGAGAAATTGGTACCAATGCACAACACGCTTTTTACCAATTACTGCACCAAGGCACACTACCCGTCATGTGTGATTTTATCGCCTGTAGCAAACGCTACGAACACACCGAAAGTGACGAATTAAAACATCAACATCAGCTAAACCTATCAAACTGTCTAGCTCAGTCACAAATCCTTGCCTTTGGTGACAGCGTTATTGCAGACGCTGAATCAGCGCCACTAATGAAACGCTATCGAGGCAATCAACCCTGCACCACCCTTCTTATGGAAAGGCTATCACCATATAACCTTGGCATGCTCATCGCGCTTTATGAACACAAAGTATTCGTGCAATCCGTAATCTGGGACATCAACCCCATTGATCAATGGGGTGTAGAACTCGGAAAAACCATTAACAA
>REDB01000029.1 GCA_007693685.1 Oceanospirillales bacterium | reverse complement strand
ATAAAAAAAGCCCCGCTAGGCGGAGCTTTTTAGTATGCGCGTAAAGGCTGCTTATGCAGGAACGACAGTAACGTACTGACGTTTTTGAGCGCCTTTAATAACAAACTTAACTACGCCGTCTGCAGTTGCAAACAGAGTGTGATCTTTACCAAGACCTACGTTTTCACCAGCGTGGAATTTAGTACCGCGCTGACGAACTAGGATGTTACCAGCAATAACGGCTTGACCACCGAAACGCTTTACACCTAGACGCTTAGACTGTGAGTCGCGACCGTTGCGCGTTGAACCACCCGCCTTCTTATGAGCCATTATATCTCTCCTATGCGTTTTTCGGCAGCGTGCTTATGCACTGATACCGGTAATCTTAACTTCGGTGAACCACTGACGGTGGCCTTGACGCTTCATGTGGTGCTTACGACGACGGAATTTGATGATAGTTACTTTGTCTCCGCGACCGTGGCTTACCACTTCAGCAGACACTTTAGCACCTTCAACAACCGGCGCACCAACAGAAACGTTGTCGCCATTGCTAACTAGCAATACACGATCGAATTCCACTTTACCGCCTTGCTCTACTGCTAATTTTTCAAGCTTAAGAGTTTGACCTTCTTGTACACGGTACTGCTTACCGCCACTTACAATTACTGCGAACATAATTTTCTCCAGGTTACGCTTGTCTGGCTACTAGAACGAAACCTGCTTCTAAGGGCTGCTTTTCATATAAATAAAAAAACATGCTAAACCCTATAACAGGGAGCGTGATTTAGACAAGCTCAGGGCGCGCAATTATACAGATCAACCCTTACAAGTTCAACCTTTAAGCCTGATTAAATCAGAGACAAGAGTCTTATGAAAAAAAGAACTCAAACCTTAGTGAAAACATTACCTAAAGCTTTGAAGGACCCACATACAAGAAACAACTAGGCTCATGATCATTCACCATGCCAACCGCTTGCATAAATGCATAACAAATCGTGGGACCCACGAATTTAAAACCTCGTTTCTTTAAAGCACGACTCATAGCAACTGATTGATCTGTCTGTGTTGGAATTTCATGATGTGCCAGCCCTTGATTCACGATCGGCTGATGATCAACAAAACACCATAGAAACTCATTCAATGTTTTTCCTTCAGCCAATAGCGCTAATACACAGCGAGCGTTTTGAATAGCCGCAGAAATTTTTAAGCGATTACGAACAATACCTTCATTCTGCATTAAGCGATTAACATCCTGCTCAGTAAAAGCAGCGACTGTAGTCACTTCAAAATTACAGAACGCCTCTCGATAGGCATCTCGTTTACGCAAAATAGTGATCCAGCTCAGCCCAGCCTGCGCCCCTTCTAGGATTAACATTTCGAATAAATGTCGGTCATCATGAACCGGCACTCCCCATTCATGATCATGGTAGTAAATATAAACGGGATCATTTGAACACCAGTAACAGCGATTCATGGATGCTTCTATCAACTTTACACTCATTAGTGATATCTCTGTCGTTCAATTATACAAATCACTTAGCTTTAACCCCAAACAAAAAGGGCTGGAAAAATCCAACCCTTTAAATTGTATCAACTACCAATCAACTCAAATTGAATAACGCAGCACGGCGGCTAACTCGGCTTGCTGTGGGATATCAGCACGTCGTACAGCAATGACCCTACCACCACTAGCAATCACTCGCCCGGCAATTTCATCAATGACACCATAAGAGACTGCACTGTCAGACTCATCAAAAACAATCTCACCCGTATTCTCATCCACAAGACCGGGAACGACACTATCCATATCTACCAAAAGGGTATCAACAGCACCAAAGGTCGCAGCACGTGCAGCACGAGCAACCTGCGTGGTTGCACGACCATCATTTTCTCGGGCAGCATAGACTTTAGCAAAAGCTGCAATTGACTCTGCATTAATCTCATCTAAGATTTTACGCGCATCCGCAGCTAGCTCATGCACGGGCACACGAACAGGACTGTTGACGATTGCAGAATCGGCCATATGAGGATAGGTGTTAATCAAACGATACATAGACAGCAAAGGTTCTGCTGCAGCTATAATCAATGGTTCATGACGACCTGAGAGCAACCCACGCAGGGCAGCATCGATTTGGCGACAATACTGACGAAGATGGTGCTTTTGACCTTCACCACCACCTTGACGACCCGAATAACTTCGAGAGTTTACATTTGCGGTGCCCGCTACAGATGCTGCATCTTTAGGTAAATTCGGCACGCGAATCTCTTGCGCAGGCTGATCACCCAGTATCTCAACTACACGCACTTCATTTTCAGCTAGCGCTAACACAAACGCATGTTGCGGCATGGATACAGCACGTAATAAAGGCTTGATATGAAAACGGTCAGATACCTGAACTGTTTCACTTAAATGATTCGGTAAGCGATAGCTTCTCAATCCATCTGGTGCTACAAAAATAGCCAAGGAGTTAGCCTGAACTCGCCAAAAATCATCATCATCCATTAGATCATGAAGTAACTCTTCGATCGGCCAGATAGAGCGTTTTGGAACACCCACTTCTTCTAACTGCCCTACTGCTTCACTGGTCAACTGTTTCAACCGTGTTCGGGCGGCATCAATATTTTGAGTTTCTGGCGTGGTTTGCAGATAGATACTGATCATAGCTTCGCCACGCTTGGCTATCAGCTGGTTGATCTCAGACGAGGTTGGGATATCGACATATAACATGAACACACTACTCCTGATGTGAATTTTTGTGCCAGATGCTATGCAGCATGACACAACGGCAGGACAATAATCACTTTGCCTGCAAAAAAGCATTTGCAATCAAGCTATTAACAAACACTAGACTCGATAGATCACAAACACATCGCCGCTACCAAAAAAGCAACATGCGCATCTGTAAGATACAGCAACTTACCCTGAGGTTAAACACCTGACTCTTGCAGGCTAGACGAGCAATAGATTTCTGAAAAATCACTATACATCCATCGTCGAAAGCCTCTGTTTCTTGACATCATGCCCCGTACTCCCTAGCATTCAGCCATCATTAATTTTCCAGCCTATCGAATTCATGCAGCCACATCAGCTTAATCCACTCATCGAACCTCAGTTCGACGCCGTTACCGACTTCATTTTGAACAACCTAGGTTCAAATGTACCTTTGGTTGAGAAAATGGGGCACTACATTGTAGAAAGCGGTGGCAAGCGACTTCGGCCATTGCTTGCATTATTAAGCGCCAACGCCTGTGGATACAAGGGTGAGCTGCATATTCGCTTAGCTGCTGTTATCGAATTCATCCATACCGCCACACTACTGCATGATGACGTCGTTGATAACTCTGAGCTACGTCGCGGCAATGCAACCGCCAATGCCAAATGGGGCAATGCACCCAGTGTT
>REDB01000030.1 GCA_007693685.1 Oceanospirillales bacterium | reverse complement strand
ACTCCGGGCAGACAGCGCAACGCTGTAATCAACTCTTGTAACAGTGGACTTAACGACATCAGAAAGGCATCTTAAAACCAGGTGGCATCTGCATACCGCCAGTAATTTTAGCCATGCGCTGCTGAGAGTCTGACTCGACTTTCCGAACGGCGTCATTAACTGCAGCAGCGATTAAGTCTTCAAGAATCTCTTTGTCTTCTTCCATTAGGCTGCTGTCGATAGAGACGCGCTTCACATCATGACGACCCGTCATGACAATCGTAACCAGACCTGCACCAGATTCACCCTGCACTTCGGCATTAGCGATCTCTTGCTGCACGCGCTGCATCTCTTCTTGCATTTTTTGGGCTTGTTTCATGATATCGCCCATACCTTTCATCATAGTGCTTTCCTCTTTAATCTATGGGTCTGACTGAGTCTACATCTAGCTCAGCCGAAAATTCTTCAATTATACGTTGAACGAGCGGGTCTTTCTGCATTGACACGACAGCTTCGGCTTGCCGCTCTGCTTTTTTACGTAAACTATATTGAGACGGTGTTTCCCTACTTTGTTCCGCTTGAACAAAGTCAACACTTAGATTGTTTCCCACAAACTCTTCTAATGCTTCTTTAATACGAGTTTGCTGAGTCTCATTCATCAAAGCACCCTGTTCACGGGTGTAATGAAATACTAGTTTTTCAACATCAGCCTGCTCTAAAGAGAGGTTGCGGCATATACTGGCTGTCATGCCGGTTAACGACAATTCATTAGCCAGCGTTACCCAATGGTCTGGATTTAATGCACCCAGCGCTGCTGGGCCTGGCACAGCAGCTTCAAACTTTTTTGTGGGTAATGACTCCACTTCATTAATTGAAGAGGATTCGGTTACTGCCGGCTCTACCGCTGTAGTATCTGATTGTACCTGCTCAAGGTTTTGAGGTATCTCTTCCCAAGGAGGTAAATTCTCTATTTCGGGAGGCTCTTGAGTAGCAGGGACTGAAGTAACCTTATCAACTGTCGTTTCAACTGCTACTGGCGTTTCAGAAGATTGGTTTGAAAACGCTAAGGGTGCTTCATTGTTTCTAGGCGATATCTCAGCAGGCCTGAAGGCTAGCATTCGCAGCAGCACCATCTCTAAGCCTTCACGCAAATCAGGTGCATAAGGCAAATCTTTACGCCCCATTAAACCGATTTGATAAAAGAGTTGCACATCTTCTGGTGTAAGCAACTGAGCGAGCTGCATCACTTGTTGCTGATCACCTAAGCTATTGTCTATCGCACTAGGCAACACCTGAGCCAAAGCTACTCGATGCAATAAACTGACTAAATCAGCTAACACCGAAGCATAATCAGGGCTAAATTCAGATAGCGTTTGCACAGCCTGAATAACATCAGCGGCGTTTCGCTGAGTCAAGCCGATCAGTATTTGATAAACCAGTTGCTGATCTATCGTACCTAGCATGGTACGAACATCGCCTTCATTCACATTTCCAGAACCAAAAGCAATGGCCTGATCAGTCAAACTTAAGGCATCACGCATCGAGCCATCAGCACTACGCGCTAACAACCATAGTGCTGGCTCATCAAAGCTAATTTGCTCTTCAGTTAATACATAGTTCAAGTGCTCAACAATTCGCTGAGGACTTAGATTTTTTAGGTTAAATTGCAAACAGCGAGATAGAACTGTGATAGGCAGTTTTTGTGGATCAGTGGTCGCCAACAAAAACTTAACGTGCGGAGGTGGTTCTTCAAGTGTTTTCAATAGCGCATTAAATGAGCTACTGGAGAGCATATGCACTTCGTCTATTAAATAGACTTTGTAACGTCCATGACTCGGGGCGTATTGCACATTCTCAAGCAACTCTCGGGTGTCTTCAACTTTGGTTCGAGACGCAGCATCGACTTCAATCAGATCAACAAAGCGACCTTCGGCAATTTCTCTACATGCAGAACAAACCCCGCATGGAACAGATGAAACGCCCTCTTCGCAATTCAACGCTTTAGCAAATAATCTAGCAATCGATGTCTTACCGACACCACGCGTACCGGTAAAGAGATACGCGTGATGCAAGCGATCATTGTCTAGCGCATTAACAAGTGCACGCAGCACATGTTCCTGCCCAGCCATTTCACTGAATTTTCGTGGCCGCCATTTACGCGCCAATACCTGATAGCTCATGGAGAACTTGGCTCTCTATATCACCCTGATAAAGGCGCTATGCTAGCATGAATTGACTAGTCTCGTCCTGCCTCAATAGACACTAAACAACGACTCATTCAGCCATAGATGCATCAATACACTGGCAATATAGCCCAGCATAATGACCGGCATCCAACGCAGGTGTCCCATAAAGGTATAAATGCCGCGTGCCTGCCCCATTAGCGCTACACCAGCGGCAGAGCCAACAGACAATAAACTGCCTCCAACGCCTGCAGTTAAAGTGATTAACAACCAATGCCCCTGAGACATATACGGATCCATAGTGATGACTGCAAACATAACGGGAATGTTATCGATGACAGCAGAAATCACACCCAATGCTATATTGGCATAAGTTGCATCCCATTGGTTGTAGAGAATTTCTGACATCATTGCCAGATACCCCATGAAGCCAAGTCCACCAACACACATAATAACTCCATAGAAGAACAGTAATGTGTCCCACTCAGCACGCGCCACTCGACTAAACACATCAAAAGGAACCACGCTTCCAAGACGTTCTAGGCGTTTTTTATCTCCAGCATGCTCAGCCAATAAACGTTTTTTTGCTAAAGAACTGGGTAACGTTACTCTTAAGAAATAGCCAAAGAACTGAAGATAACCTAAACCTGCCATCATACCCAATACAGGTGGTAAGTGAAGAATAGTATGACATGCAACCGCTGTTGCAACGGTTAGCAAGAAGAGTGCGAGAATACGTCTAGCTCCGCGTTTTAACTCTACCTCTTCATCAACCACACTGGGTTTCTGATTACCCACAAAGAAGCTGATAATGATGGCAGGAATCAAGAAGTTAACCAGCGATGGGAAAAAGAGCACTAAGAACTCATCAAAACGTACCAAGCCTGCCTGCCATACCATCAAGGTCGTGATATCACCAAAGGGACTAAAGGCACCACCGGCGTTGGCTGCAACAACGATATTGATACAGCAAAGATTGATAAAGCGATTATCCCCCTCACCCACTTTCATCACTACCGCACACATTAATAGTGCCGTTGTTAAGTTATCTGCTATTGGAGAGATAAAGAATGAAAGAAAACCTGTCATCCAAAACAGAGTTCGGTAACTAAAACCCTGTCGAACCATCCATGAACGCAATGCATCGAATAAACGCCTTTCTTCTAGTGCGTTGATATAAGTCATTGCCACTAACAAAAACAACATCAATTCAGCAAATTCAAGCA
>REDB01000031.1 GCA_007693685.1 Oceanospirillales bacterium | reverse complement strand
TTACTCGCGATGAGCAGTTGGTTCTTAATATCAGTTATTCTGCGGTGCAAGGTTTAGTGATTGACCCTGATGGTGTCTCTTTTAATGCTCGTTTTGGTGGTGTGCCAATGAATGTTTTCATTCCTTTGGCTGCCACGTTAGCGATCTATGCAAGGGAAAATGGTCAGGGAATGGGTTTTGGCATGGAGCCAGGTGCGGACGAATTAATGAAGCAAGCACAAGGACTTTCAGTAGAGGGTTCTGGTCCTCAATCAGATTCAAGTACAAACACTAAAGTACAAACGACAGCAAAACCAACAGCGACAGGTCCGGTTTCTATGGATCGTCGTGATGAGTCTCAGCTTCAGAAAGGTAGTAAGCCCAAAAAGGGTAAGCCTACGTTGAAGATCATCAAGTAGAACATCAAAATGGGCGGCTTAGGCCGCCCAGTCTTTTTAAATGTATTCGAATACTTTTACTATGCGGTTTACGCCGACGATATTGCGAACAACTTCCACGGCAACCTCACCTTCCTGACGTGTCACAAGACCCATCAAATAAACAGCGCCGTTTTCAGTTACGACTTTGATACGCATGCCGTTGGTGCGATTGTCTGCTAAAAGCTGTGCTTTAACCCGTCCAGATAGATAGGTGTCGTTTGCGCGAATCATTAAAGAGGTGGGACCTGCTATTTCCAATTCATTGTGAATTTTGCGAACTTCTCTAAGTTGACTAACTACTTCAGTCGCTTCAGCTTTAGTGCGTTGATCAGGCACTTGGCCGGTCAGTAATACTTGGCCATTAAAGCTGTTCACGCTGATATTAGATTGAGAGAGCGCAGCGGTGCCTTTATTGATATTTACCTTAGCTTTAAACTCTATTGAGTTATCTTCTATGAAGTTACCAATAGTTCTACGTCCTTCATTTTCTTCGATAGGAGTTTCGCGAGTTGAACTGACAACAGTTGAACAGCCGCTAACAATAAATACGGTAAGAAGTAATAAAGGTAATAGCTTTTTCATCCGTTAAGCTCCAAAAAGTTGAAAATCAATTAAATCTGCCAAAGTATGTAATACCAACAAATGTGCATGATGTACTAATACTTCATCATTCGATGCTATGCAAATTTCTGTTTCGTCTGGACGCATTAAAGCCGTCATGTTGCCGCCATCAGAGCCTGTTAATGCAATAACTGTCATTTCTCGATCATGTGCTGCTTGGATAGCTTGCACTAGACTTGCTGAACGGCCATTGGCTGAAACAGCAAGCAAGATATCTCCTGGCATACCAAACGCTCTAATTTGCTTTGAGTAGATATCTGCAAAGCCACTATCTTCAGCAATACCAGTAATCGCTATAGCATCAGCATTGAGTGTTACGACTGGTAGACCAGGTCTTTCGTGTCGGAAACGATTTATTAACAAGCTACCAAAGTGCTGTGCAAGGCTGCCTGATGCCCCATTGCCAGCGCAGAGAACCTTTTGTTCAGATATCAAACATTGCAAAATCTGCATACTGGCAGTTGCAATCATAGGGGTAAATTGCTCTATGGTTTGAGCATTAACTTCCATCGATTGATGAAACTGTTGAATAATTCTGTCTTCAAGTTCCATGGTGCCTGTCTCAGTGCAACTCTTAATTTTGAAAGGCGTTACGATACCACAAAGGAGTGTTGTTTCCTTCAAAAGCAATGATATCGAATCGACAAGGGTGTTTTGACCAGACTGGATTTGCTGCTAGAAAAAAACGTGCAGCACGCAGTAACTTTCGTTGTTTGCGCCAGTCTACTGATTCCGCAGCGCCGCCAAAGAGTGTATTTTTACGATGTCTGACTTCTATAAAAATCAGACTTTCTCCGTCGGTCATGATTAAATCTATCTCACCCACTCTACAGTTCATATTGCGTTCAATAAGATGTAGACCTTGTGAAATCAACCAAGTTTCTGCACTACGCTCGGCTTCCTTGCCGAGAATTTTTCTATCCATGATTTACTCCGTAATGAGTTGTGGAACTCCGTTATTAAAACGAGCCCAAGTTAGCTCTCTTGAAATACGACGATTAGGACCTAACGACAAGATGCCGCTTTCTCCAATTAAGGTTTGCTGTTGCAATAACAGTGGTAGGTTTTGCGAAATGATATATGCATCTGCGCCTAGGGCGTAAAGTTTACCTATTTCAGTATCAGCATCTTGACGACGTTCAGTAATTGATTGCCGAGTCGTGCTTGGCTCTGCAAGCCTCCAAGGGACGTCTACGAAATGGATACCATTTAAATCATTGTCGCGTGAAGCGCTAGGGTAACCTTCAAAGAGTTGCGACGTAGCCATCACAGGAATGTTGCCTGCAAAATGGTAAAGCAGCATGGGGCGGATTAGGCGTGCATCTCTAGGCTCTGTTGCCATAAAAATAACATCAGTTTCATGGCTGATGTTTGCTCTCATGCCGCTTCTAGAGCTGCGAGGCATAGTACGGGCAATTTCAGGGTCAGACAGTAGTAGTTGACGAATTTGTTCTGAATTACTTTGTGTGGATCTAAAAGTAAGTGATGCGCTGATATATCCGCCTTGTTCTTGAAAAGCTTCTCGGATCATCTGTTCGAAACGCTCGCCAGAACGATTGTCACTGCGAATAATCATCGCGTTGCGATAACCTAGTTGCGACGCACGACGAACGAGCGTATTCACCTCATGATCACTGGATAAATCAAGTTGTAATGGTGGATTAAGACCTTGTTCAGCAGGATTTAGGGCTAGCACTGGTAGCGGATGATCTGGGTATTCTGCAAGTTGATTAACAAAGTTGCGATCTAAAGGACCGACTATAAAATCAGCGCCTTGAGTGCGGGCTGTGTGAAAAAGTTGTTCAGGAGAACGTATTTCGGTGCTATCAATCATGACCACTTCGGTTTGACCAGTCTGCGATGATTGCATTGCAGTAATAAAGCCCTCTATGATCGTTCTCGAAAAATCAGCTAAATCTCCTTGTAAAGGAAGAAATAAGGCAACTCGTTGAGCTCTATCGGTTAAAGGGATAGGGCTTAGGTCAGTTGCTAATGGTGTGTCTGCTGATCTAGGTGGTAATGAAGCAGCAGGGTGCTGATCCCAAAGTAATTGCCAGTCAAAGAGTTTTTCTTGTTGCTCATCAAAATTTGAAATGCCGGCAAGCATCGCTGCGCGCTCAAACCAACCTTGCTCGAAGAAGTTATTGTTTCGGTTTTGAACTTCTTGCTGTAGTAAACCACTATCGGTTGAGCTGAGTACCGACCAGATTTGATCGTGAAGTGATTGTTGCAGTGACATGTCATCAGTCATCTGCGTGGCTGCAATCAATTCACGTGCAGCACTGATAGGGTTTCCGAATAGATCAAATGCTTCTGCTCTAGCAATGCTTAAGCGAATAATTTGATCGCGGTTTAAATCAGTTGGAAGTAAGTGAAAGTCTAA
>REDB01000119.1 GCA_007693685.1 Oceanospirillales bacterium | reverse complement strand
CATCCCGCCGGATGTTATGCCGAAGAGGTAATTGCACCTGTTAGTGAAATTACCTTACGGCCAGAAGGTTTAGAAGCCACTACTGCCGCAGGTTTAGGCTTAGCAGGCTTAACCGCATGGCAAGCACTGTTCGACAAAGGTCAGTTAAAATCAGGTGAGAAGCTATTAGTACTTGCCGGTGCCGGTGGTGTAGGTCATTTAGCAATACAGTTAGCTAAAGCAGCAGGTGCAGAAGTTACAGCAACCAGTTCAACTAAAAATCATGCCTACTTAAAAGATCTGGGCTGTGACGCTGTGCTGGATTATCAGCAAGTTGAGATGTCATCCTTAGCCAATCAATTTGACTTTATTTTGGATGGCGTGGGTGCTGATACTGCTATTGAAGCTCTGATCGCATTAAAACCTAATGGCAGAATGGTTACCCTACCATCGGTTACTGCCGCTCAAGTGGCTGAAGCAGCCGTCGGCACCGATGTAAGCGTTATTTCTATTCGAGCAGAACCTAATGCAGTGCAACTGGCAGAGCTGGCAAAACGTGCAGCTAACGGGGAGTTAAGACTTAAAGTGGCTCAGGTATTACCCTTGGCAAATGCCGCTGATGCACATCGTTTGAGTGCCAGCGGCCATATCAGTGGTAAGTTAATTTTGCAGGTTTAAACCACTATCCGTGTTGAGGGCATGACAGAGTTGCAAGCGTTGACGCAGCAATAATCTGCAGCCCTCACCGCGAATATCCATATCCCAACAGTTGTACTTCGCCCAATCTTTTTCTGGCTCTGTAGCTTTTTCATTATAGGCCGGCAGGTCATCACAAAAACCTTCAGATGGAGCTGCCGTTTCAAAACAGGCTTTTAAGAACACACCCTGATTGACGGTACAGACAAAGTTAGAATCACTACAGGCGACAAAATTATCTAAAGCTTGATCTTGGCAGCCTTGCTGATCCGTTAATCGACCTGCTTCAAGACCCAAAGCACGATACTCTGCAGCATCTTCTTGGCGCTCTTGATTGAAAGCTTCTAACCATTGATCTGAATAGAGCAGATACCACACAGCGAACGCTGCTGCTAAAACCAAAAATACGATGCCTATTTTTTTACCCATTGGAAACAGCCATTACATGCGTCGACGGTAGAGTCCGACAATTGTTATCAAAAGCCCCAAACAACTGAGCAACATACCACCATTAACTAGCAGAGGTTTTCGGGCCATTAGAGGGATAAAGGGGTGAGACTGTTGGTCACATACAGACTGCAGATAATCCCAGTAACCACCCCCAGCAAGGCAATCACTGATCTGCATCTGTTCGTAGAAAAATACACCCATCAACACCACAGAGGGCAAGACGAGTAAGAGTAAACCGATTCGTAGCATCATTCTTCTGAGTCACTAATTCCTATATTACTGACACCTTCATTCACCGCAAGAGTTTTCAAGGATTGGATAAATTGGCGATTAGGTTGGTCTTGTGATTTTAATCTTTCTATCACTTCCTCCTGAAAAGCATCCTCATCCTGCATCAACTCATGAGTGGAAATAAAGCGCATCAATTCAGCGTCAGACAGTTGCGGATCCGCTTCGTTCACTTCAATAAACGTAGCGACACATTCTCGCGATAAATCTGCAATGCTAGCGGCTTCAGAAGAATCTTGCTCTAAAATACAGACCAAGGTGGAGTAAAGCGCCACAACCGCATCCAGAGCTGGCATAGCCCCGTACATATCAAATTCATCCAGTGACGGCATATTGTCTTCAACATGGTCCAACTGCACTTCAAAGTTCATGCTGGCACCACCCGCTAGACTTTCCCAAACACCATCAAGGATACGACGAACCTGAACCGCATCACCAAATTCTAACAATCTTGAGAACAGCGTAAAATTGGGCAACATACGCTCCGTCAATGCCGCAGAAAATGCAGTCAATTGCCAAGGCTTAAATTGACCTAGCTGTTTTTCAAATTGTTGGAATTCACTCATTCAGACACTCCATGGGGCTATTTTTACGTTATATGCTTATTGTACGTGGTATAACCAAGGATCTGTAGTAATAACGCATAGATTTAGCTTTTCAGATTAGTAACCCCTTTAAGCTTCAACTCATTTCGTTGCTATACTTTCGTTGATATACTAGGGATTCATTAATTGCCAGCAACTGACAGGAATGTGCGTTGAACTCCTTCAATCTTCTCAAGTCCATTGCTGACTCACGCGATAAACTGCGCAAGTCTGAACAAAAAGTGGCCGATTATGTGCTAGCTCAGCCCAGTGATGTCATTCACATGCGTATCGTTGACCTAGCATCTGAAGCAAACGTTAGTGAACCTACCGTTGTCAGGTTTTGTCGCGCATTAAACTATGATGGCTTTCAAGACTTTAAGCTAACGCTGGCACAAGGCTTAGCGAGTAATACCAGTTTTGAAAAGTTTTCTATGGACACTAAAGATACGGTCATAGAGTTTAAACAGAAAATATTCGACTCTATGATTGGTAACCTAATCAATATCCGCGAACAGCTCGATCCCGAAATTCTTGAAGAAGCCATCGATGCCTTGGCTAAGGCTAATCGCGTAGAGTTTTATGGATTTGGTGCTTCTGCACCTGTTTGTGCGGATGCTCAGCACAAATTTCACCGATTAATGGTATCTGCCGCTGCATACTCAGATCCACACATGCAGACCATCTCAGCAGTAACCCTAGGTCAAGGTGATGTTGTGGTGGCCATATCTCAAACTGGACGTACCAAGGACCTGCTTCACACTGTCAAACTAGTCAAAGAGACTGGTGCTACAGTGATAACACTTTGTCCTGGAACAACGCCCTTAGCTGAGTTAGCTACCATCCCCATTCATGTCGATGTGGAAGAAGATAAAGATTTAAGCACACTCATGTCATCTCGCGTGGTGCATCTAGTGGTTATCGATATTCTTGCTGTCGGTGTGGCGATGAAACTGGGACCTGCACTGTTTGATCATTTAAAAACCATTAAACGCAGCCTGCGTAGTTTGCGCCAAAATGATCGGTTACTTCCTACTCGTCGACAACTCGACGATAACGACTGAAATCTATTTGTCACATTCTCTGCGTATACTTTTTCACACTATCTGTTAAAACCGATTTGAAATAGATTAAAAAATCGGTTAAAAAGTAGTTAGGACAAAGTTTACAGCTGGGAGTCAGCTATACCATGTTGGCTCCTCTTCTATCTGAAACACAGATTGGAGTATGAGCATGCTGATACGTCAAGAACACGATCTAGACCCCATCGCCACAGAAGTTTTCGATTTGTTGGTTGGCTACGATATTGAGCAGCAAAACCGTCGAAAACAAACGGCAACACGTCGATTATTTGAAGCCCGTCGCGCTATTGAAAAACGCCGAGAGGAAGAAGCCTTGGCTGCTTTTGTTGATCGTGAAAAGTGGTTTGATGA
>REDB01000032.1 GCA_007693685.1 Oceanospirillales bacterium | reverse complement strand
TAACTATAAGGCTTTCAGCCGTTTTTGTTTATACCTTCATGAAAAATCCGGGCTAACGCTATAGCAGTCATGGTGCATTTTGAACAAAGAGTGCTAATCTATGGGTGTAAACTCAGCGCTAATAAAACGCACAATTAACCTTGGGGTTTAGAGTGTTTAAAATTTTCCCATGGAATAAAAATCTAGAAATAGGTGTTGGCGAAATAGACAAACAGCACCGAATGCTGCTGGCTATTCTCAATCGTTTAGCTAATGAAGCTACCTTGGCCCCCAACCAAGAATCTATTAAAAAACAATGTGAAGAACTTGCGGAACTAGCACAACGTCACTTCGAAACAGAAGAAGCCATCTGGACACGTTACTTAAATAATGAAGAGATTCAACAGGTGCGCATGCATGCGCACCAAACTTTTATAAAAAAAGTTTCTTTATTAATTAATCAATTAGATAAGCAAGATGTAAAGCATGTTGCTAAGCATGCCCTCGAATATTTAGCGGAGTGGCTCATAATACACATTGTTGATGCTGATCGTTACATGGCGCATGTCATGCAGTCAAAAATAGCAGGGTTATCTGACCAAGCGGCTCTTGCACTAGCAAACGAGAAAATTAGAAGCCATGAGAACCAAACTTTATTAAGACTTATTAGTGACTTGTATGTCAAAAATGCGTTTAGTCGAATTCAAAATATTCATGAAATTGATGAGCAGCAAAGAACTAATACGGCACTAAAGCACCAACAGGCATACCGAGAGTTTATTCTGCAGTTCGCTGTATCGCTCATCAACCTTCCCACTAAAAACATTGACGGTGTCATTGAACATGCACTTGCTCAAATTTCAGTGCTTCTAAATACCGACCGCGCCTATGTTTTTGAGTATGATTTCGTCAATCAAACCTTAAGTAATTCACATGAATGGTGTGCTGCTGGTGTGGAGCCAATGATTGAAAAGTCTCAACAATTGCCACTGTCATTATCGACTAATATGTTACCGGAACACCTTAGCGGGAAAGTTGGCGTTATTCCTTCAGTATTCGATCTGCCCAAGGGGCCTTTTCGTGACCTTTTGGAATTTCAAGATATTAAAAGCCTAATCACCATGCCAATTATGATCAGCGGCCAATGTACCGGGTTTGTTGGCTTTGACTCCACAAAAAAATTACGGTCATTTGATCAGGAAGAGCAAGGTATCTTAGCTCTCTTCACCAGTCTGTTATCAAATATTAAACAACGCAAAGTGATTGAAGAACACTTAGCTCGTAAAACGGATGAACTCGCCGAATCTCATAAACGACTGGTTAATATTCTTGATGGTACCGATGCTGTTGTATACGTTGCTGATATTGAAAATCACGAGGTGTTGTTCGTCAACAAAAAAGGACGAGAACTGATCGGAGATATCACAGGAAAAACCTGTTGGATAGCCATTCAAGGTAAAGTGGACGGTCCCTGTAGTTTTTGTACTAATCCGCAGTTAATCAATCAGGCTGGTGAAGCCAACAGTCCGATCGTTTGGGAGCACTTTAATGAAAAGACAAATCGTTGGTTTCAACTTCACGACCAAGCTATTCCTTGGGATGATGGTCGACTTGTCAGGTTAGAAATAGCGATTGACATTACCGATAAAAAGTCATTAGAACGATCACTTCGACAAAGTGAGGAACGTTACCGATCTTTATTTGAACAGTCGCGCGATGCACTGATGATCGTCGCTCCTCCCGACTGGACGTTTATTGATGGCAACCGAGCAATGGTTGAACTGTTTGGCGCTGAGAACCTTAAACAACTTCGCCCTCTTACACCTATCGATTTGTCACCCAGCCAACAACCCTGCGGGCGCTCATCGATGGAGTTATGCTTAGAAAAGTTAAAGGTAGCAATACAAGATGGATCCTGTTTCTTTGAATGGTTACACCAACGCCTAGATGGAAAAATTATTAACTGTGCCGTTTTATTGACTCGCACCCAAACAGATGGACAGATGTTAATACAAGGAACGGTTCGGGATATCACCAAACAAAAGGTTCAGCAACGACAGCTGGAGCGTATTGCACACTACGATATATTGACCTCAATGCCAAATCGAGTGTTACTGTCCGACCGGATGCAAAAAGCTATGGCCAATGCCAAACGAACCGAAAAAGTTCTTGCAGTAGCTTACCTCGATATCGATGGATTTAAACTGATCAATGATCGACATGGACACAACTCGGGTGATCGCTTTCTGGTTCAACTGGCAAAACGTTTGCAGCTTATGCTAAGAGAGACTGATACCCTTGCCAGAATTGGTGGTGATGAATTCGTAATTGTAATGGGAGATTTTCAAAGTCCTGATGCCAGCCTCCCCGTTTTTGATCGTCTGTTAGAAGAAGCCTCTGTTCCTTTCGTTGACGACGATATTACCTTTCAAGTTTCTGCCAGTTTAGGGATCACTTTTTATCCACAAGCAGATGCTATTGATGCTGATCAACTTCTACGTCAAGCAGATCAAGCCATGTACCAAGCTAAGCTGGCCGGAAAGAATCGTTATCATCTGTTTGATCTGATTAATGATCAGGCTCAACGTGGTCATCATGCCAATATTGCACGTATTCAAAGAGCCCTAGAAACGGAAGAGTTTGTTCTGTTCTATCAACCAAAAGTAAATATGTTAAGTGGCGAGATACTGGGGGTAGAAGCCTTAATCCGTTGGCAACATCCGAAAAAAGGACTGTTGGGTCCTTGTCAGTTCCTGCCACTGATAGAAGGTCATTCACTTGAAGTCGCTGTCGATAGCTGGGTACTTGAGTCCGCATTGATGCAGATGTCAGACTGGAACAAACAAGGCATTAAACTTCCAATTAGCATCAACATTAGCGCCTCACAACTTCAACATCCAGACTTTGTTGCAACACTTAACAATGCTTTACAACGCTATACAAGCTGTTCACCGCAGGACTTGCAGCTTGAAATTTTGGAATCAAGCGCCTTAGGGGATCTTGAGCTGGTTATTCAGTTAATGAATGAATGTATATCACTAGGCGTTCAATTTGCCTTGGACGACTTTGGAACCGGATACTCTTCACTAACCTATCTAAAACGACTACCAGCGGATACACTTAAAATTGATAAGAGTTTTGTGAGAGATATGCTAGATGACGAGGATGATTATGCGATTTTAGAAGGCGTATTAGGTCTGTCTCGTGCATTTCGTCGTCTTGCTGTGGCTGAGGGTGTCGAAACAATTGATCAAGGAAAAGCCTTACTGAAACTCGGGTGCGAAGTAGCTCAAGGATACTGCATTGCCAAGCCACAACCTGCTGCAGACATTGTGCTTTGGATAGATCAATGGCGTACACCCAGTGAGTGGAAAGATGGTCATTGAGCTAACATAAACGCCTCAATACGATACTCATGATTTAATGCATTTTGATTTCATAACAACTAGGTA
>REDB01000103.1 GCA_007693685.1 Oceanospirillales bacterium | reverse complement strand
CGTCCCGCTTACTTTGCAATGCTTGAAGGCAAGATCTAAGGAGAACCACACATGACACTTACCGGTATTTTAACTGTTCTTTGGTACTCCGCACTGCCTTGGCTGTGGCTGATAGCATTGATGATCGTTGTATTTTTAGTGCCTCAGATTCTGGGACGCTTGAAGGGTTACACCTTTAAGTCAACAGGAGGTATTGGCTCTAAGGTTTTACCTCCGATTATTGCTGTCGCGGCTTTGTTTTTACTGCCCATTCACACTCAATCAACCATCGCTTATGTCAATACATGGGTAGACTGGATGAATTTGATTGGTGCTTCAATTGGTGCAGGCATTTACGCATGGTTCGTGCTTCATCCGATCTGCTTCATGCGTAATCGTAAAGCTTAGTAGACTTACAATCTAAAAACGGCTCTCTAACCTTCAGGTTGAGAGCCGTTTTTATTTGTACGGTTGCCTTGGCAATAGCTAATCTGTCAAGACCTCTAATGCACGACCATCTTCAATACGAATTCGCCATTGGTGATGCTGGGAATTATCTTTAATTATCCAACCTCTAACACGAACACTCTTTCCTTCCAGTTTATCAATATCTTGAGAAAAATTTTCTAAGGATCGACGCGGTATTTGAATAGCCACTCCACCATCTAAATTTAACCAAATATTCGCTTGGCTTCGCCCTATACGCTCAACCTTACCTGTAATGATAACAGCACCCTTTGTCGTGGAAGGAACCGATGTGGATGCGATACCCGGTTCATATTCGGGCAAGCTCCAGATCCCTCGACTTTCTTGTCGGGCTTTCTGCTCATAGGAGTATAAACAATCAGCATAACGAAGATTCGGAGCAATAAAGACCTGCATAACCCATCCTTGCTCTAGTAACCATCCTTGAACTGAGCGACCATCAGTAAAGAAAAGATCGGCCAACAAACGGTCATAGCGATCTTTTGGATCTTCTCCGAGCTGAACCCAAATTTGATGACCATGAGACCTCAGTTTTTGCTCTAGAGCTTGCTTTCCTTCACGAGCAAAAGGCTCATCAGCCTGCCCGCGGTAACCAAGTTCTGGAGCATCGACTCCAATTAATCGAACACGTTGACCCGTAGATAGCTCCACTGTATCCGCATCAATCACACGCTTTACCGACGTTAGAGTTGCTGAACTATCTTTGATACAGGTATCCGCAATTGCCCAACCACTTAGGATCAGAAAAAACGAAACTTTTAAAACATAAGATAAAACTAAATTATTGATGGAAATCATATTTATACGCACTTTAGACAATTATCCTTATATTTTCTATTGATTAAGTCAGATGCATTGCGTCATAGTAACTAACTTATCCAAAAAGAGCTTTATCAGCCAATGCATAAACTACAAACAAAAATAATAGTTGCGCTGGCCAGTGTCATGCTGCTTTTGACGCTTGTCATCACTCTAGCCAGTTTAGCTTCCTTCCGAGACTTTTCGATACGCGCTGCTACCGAACACACCCGAACGGCTGCAGAAGTGATTCGTGTCGCGCTAACCGAAGCGATGCTAAATGGTACCATTGGTAAACGAGACTCGCTGCTGGATCGCATTGCGGGTATTCACGGACTGGATGAAGCTAGAGTGATTCGCGGCTCACAAGTGAATGAACAATATGGTGAAGGCCATGTCAGAGAAGTTGCTGCCGACTCAATTGATTTGCAAGTGCTGTCCAGTGGTGAACCCGTATTTACGCTAGTTGGCGGTTTTTTTAGTCCAGAATTTAGAGCTACGATTCCTTATATCGCTTCCTCTAAAGGTGATGTGAACTGCCTCCTCTGTCACTCTGTTCCTGAAAACACTGTACTAGGCGCAGTGACGTTAACGGCATCCATCGAGCACATGAAGTCCGCAGCGATTATGACGGTTGCTTTCTTAGTTATGTCAGTTGTGCTGTTTGCCTTTATCTCTATCCTGTTTTTAAGACGCCTTTTGCAACCACTGGTCACGACTGCTAATGAGATTGAAGTGGCTGTTGAAGCCGCTATCAGCGGTGACTTTAATCATCGCATTCAAAGTCGAACCAATGACGAGATAGGCAAAATTGCGCGGCTATTTAATGCGCTTTCTGAAGGCATCACCGACAAGCTCAGCGACATTCGTCAGAACGTCGTTCAACTCGTGCAATCCAAACCTGATTATCAGGGTAATAACCTATTAACCGAAACGGCTGAAACTGTTGCTGGGTTAGTGCATGTATCTCAATTTAAGCAGGCCATTGAAGAGGATGAAACGGCGTCTGAAGTGTTTGTGCGCATCAGTGATGTCGTACAGCAGGAGTTTAAGCTTCAGTCTTTCTCCATTTATGAGGTCAATGCTCAGAAGAAAAAAATGCATCCCGTTATCGTTGATGCCGTTCCCGAAGCACAAATTCATTGGTGTGAACAGGCAATCCAAGACCACTGTCAAGGGTGCCGTGCCGTGCGTACAGGGCACTTGATTGATGGCTCTGAGAACACCTTAATCTGTCGATCCTTCAGTCACGAAGCCCTGGCACAAGATAAACATTATATCTGTCTGCCAATACTAGAAAGCGGCAGCGTGGGTAGTGTTGTTCAACTGGTGTTTGATGCGGAAGATAGCACTCGCATTCGCAACCTGCGTCCGATGCTAGAAGCTTACCTTAGAGAGTCTGCTCCTGTACTTCAGGCTAAGCGACTGATGAATAGTCTGCGAGAGTCCAGTCTTAAAGATGCCATGACAGGGTTAAAAAATCGTCGTTTCCTGGAAGAATATGCTGAAACGCTGATCAGCCAATGCAAACGCCGCAAAGTACCCATGACACTCTTGATGATGGATTTAGACTACTTCAAGCCTGTTAATGACACCTATGGTCATGATGCTGGCGATCAAGTACTGCGTGAGCTCGCTGTATTACTTCAAGAGAATGTTCGCGAGTCAGATCTGGTGATCCGATATGGCGGTGAAGAGTTTTTAATCGTGTTACTAGAAACCGATGCTGAGTCTTCATTACAGGTCGCTGAAAAAATTCGCTTAGCAGTCGAAAAACATAAGTTTAAAGTGGGTGGAACCAGCTTAAGTAAAACGATTTCAGCAGGCCTAGCTGATTACCCCAACGATGGACAGGCGTTTTGGCAGGTACTTAAATTTGCCGATGTTTCGCTCTATGCTGCGAAAGAAGGCGGCAGAAATCAGGTGGTCAGATTCCATAAAGAACTATGGTCTGAAGATGGGGATTATTAACTCCCGCTGTAACTCCCTCTGTAACTGGGCTGCATAATTATGCGCTCTTATAGGGGATGTTTTATTAAAGACTTAACAAAAAAATCGCCCACTATTGCGGGCGATTTTTTGTCACTGATTACAGGTGTTTAATCTAAACGCTCGATAATGGTCGAAATACCCTGACCCATACCGACACACATGGTTGCCAGACCTAAAC
>REDB01000065.1 GCA_007693685.1 Oceanospirillales bacterium | reverse complement strand
TGGCAATTCGGATGGATCAATAAGCTTATTATTATTCACGTTCAATCCCTCTTTTTACACATAATAACCATAAGGAGAAATACTGCTCTCCGGACTAGGTTTAAACACAATTTAAGTAATTGCTGATAACCGTTACGTCTTAGATGCTTTTTTGGAATTTTTTACTGAAGGTTTATGACATGAAAAATATTCATAAATAACGGGATAGATTGAAATTATCCAGCATATACAACTGAACACAACTGCGATGCCTGCTTGTTCCGGTACCAAATTTTGATTAAATGAAATGTTTTAAAAAGATAACTATCACGAACAATCATCGTTTTTGTTACAATATCGAAGCTGTGTCCAACACAGCAAATCCTAAGGGGTGGCATTTTCTTGCCTGAGATGCAGCAGCGAACCCTTTGAACCTGATCCGGATGATGCCGGCGTAGGAATAGGATGACATCATGTCAGTTTATCTTTGCGCACGACCGGGTCTTCGACATTTTACGGAGACTTTCATGAAACCGAATATCAAACCTAATCTTAAGCCTAAGTTACTTCCTGTTTTAATGAGTTCAATACTGCTTGCACCTGCTGGACTCCAAGCCACCCCTAGCTCCTCTTCCGAAATGACCACTTTGATTGTGACATCGGGGTTTCGTCCCGTTACTCAAGAAACAATTCCAACTAGCATAACTGCCATTCCCAGTGAAACACTTGAGAAGAGTCAAAGTCAGCATCTAGAAGATGTATTTAGTTTTGCACCCAATGTTAACTCGGCTAAAGGCAGTTCGAGAGCTCGCTTTTATCAAATTCGTGGTGTAGGTGAACGAAGTCAGTTTGTAGGGCATGTGAATCCATCTGTTGGTGTATTGCTAGACGGCATTGATTTCAGCAGTATTGCTGCGGCAGCCACATTATTAGATACACGTCAGGTTGAAATACTTCGAGGCCCACAAGGAACACTTTACGGCAGTAATGCCTTAGCAGGGCTGATTAATATTCAGTCGAATGACCCTACAACATTACCTGAGGGTCGTATTGAAGGGAGTATTGGTAATTACAATACTCATAGCCTGACGGGGATTTACAGTACACCTCTTAACGATTCGACGGGCCTGCGATTGGCTATCCAGCAGAACTCCAGCGATGGTTTTATGAAAAATGACCATCTCAACCGCAAAGATACCAACAATATAGATGAGACGTTTATACGTGCAAAATTAAGGATTGCCGCAACCGATGACCTACTGGTTGACCTTCTCGCTTTTTATGCCGATATAGATAATGGCTACGATGCGTTTAGCTTGGATAATAATCGCCGTACTCTATCTGATGAACCGGGAAGAGATCGTCAAATTAGCAAAGCCCTTGCTGTTAAGAGTGTTTGGTCAGGTGCTAACACTTATCAACTGGAAACACGTCTAAGCCATTCGGCATCAGATAGTGATTATGGATATGACGAGGATTGGGCGTTTGATGGTTTCGATCCAAGTGGCTATACAGCCTATGATCAATACAGACGCTCAACAGACACCTCGTCAGCTGAGCTACGCTGGGTATCCTTACCAGGCGGTGAAATCTTTAATGGCACTACACGTTGGACAACCGGTGTTTATGGATTTCATCAGCAACAAGATTTAACCCGAAGTTATACTTTTCTGGCAGATAACCTGACTACCGATTTTTCTACACGCCGATTATCACTGTACGGCGAACTTGAAACAGATCTTAGTGATGATCTAATTCTGACAACAGGACTTCGAGTTGAGACAAGCCGGTCACGATATGATGATTCTGTTGGCGTTAACTACAAAAAAACAGAACACCTATGGGGTGGACGCATTGCATTAGATTATTGGCTAACTAGCAATACCTCACTCTATGCAACCGTATCACGAGGCTACAAGGTGGGAGGAATCAATGGAGGGTTCACTGAAAATCAATTAGCGGCTGATTTACGTGAGTTCAATACAGAGACTCTTTACAACTATGAAGTCGGCAGCAAAGGCAGATATCTGAATGATCGGCTGCAGTCGCAAACCGTCCTGTTCTTTCAACAACGTCGCGATGCCCAATTAAGAGGCAGCTATCAACCGTCGATTCAAATCGGCTTTGTTGACTATCTGTTTAATGCAAACAAAGTTGAAAATTATGGACTAGAGCAGCAACTTCAATACCGTTGGGATAATGGATTCAGTCTATTTGGTATGGCTGGGTTACTTAAAACCGAAGTGAAAGATTCAAGTTCAGCAATCAATGGTCGTGATGTGGCTCATGCTCCACATTGGCAATATCAACTCGGTATCGATTACGACACAGGTTTAGGCGTGTTTGCTGGTGCAAGCGTCGAGGGAATGGATCGTTTCTATTTTTCCGACAGTCATAACACACTGTCGTGGGACTACACTCTCGTCAATGCCCATCTTGGCTATAAGACTGAAGATTGGTCAGTACGTTTATGGGGCCGCAATTTAGGAAATGAGCGTTACGCTGAGAGAGGGTTTTTCTTCGGCAATGATCCCCGTATTGGCTACGATGCAAGACCCTATTATCAGTTAGGTGCGCCTAGAACGTTTGGTGTTACGGCTAGCCTCAGTTTTTAATAAACCATGCTTGGGAGGAGTGATTTCTTCCCAAGCTTTGAAGTTGGTAAGCACTAGTTAAAGATGACCATTAGCGAAATTGAACCAAAGATTATTTCTTCTACCATATGGGATGAGCTTAAACACGCCATCTTACAAATCATGTTTAAGAGAAATGAGTAACTGATTGGCAGAATCTCCGCTTAGAGAATATGGATCAAAAACATCCGTTAGACCAAATTTATATAGCTTTTCTTTATTATCTTCGGTCAATTCTACGTATGCCATTTCCCATTCAGAGAAGTCTCTAACCGAAATAACTTCATACTGTAGAATTACAGGCGACTCATGACGAGGATCATGCAGTATACGAGAGTAAAGCTCATTTACCGCCCTACGAGACCCTTCTAGGCATTGCAAAAAGAAATTAGTGTCATAACAAAGCATACCCGAAATACCCTTTGCCGAGTTATATCGTGAAGCAGTTGCTAAAATATCTTCAATAACTTTATCGCTAATATTGTTTTTACATCGACTCGCATAAATCAGCTTAATTAGGTACATATTTCAGTTCTCATTAATACAATTACATTATTGATTATGTTAGTTTCGATGATGCCTATTGGGGTGTTGATTTTTATGATCCATACCTTATGCCAATATTTATATTAGCACTAAGATACTAATGTTGTTCGATATACCTGTTTTTAACTTTCTTCTTGCCCTCATCACCTTGTTAAAGTTAAGACTGTATTTATCTGAATTTCAAGTTCTGATTGTGCCTAACTATCTATGATAGATTAATGAGAGAAATGGCTAAGTTAGCGAACTTTGTTGAAATTGAGATTTGACAAACATATCACTCAAA
>REDB01000033.1 GCA_007693685.1 Oceanospirillales bacterium | reverse complement strand
CCCACGTCGATGCTGGCAAGACTACTACCACTGAACGTATCCTTAAACTGACCGGGAAAATTCATAAACTCGGTGATACTCATGATGGTTCTACGACAACTGACTTCATGGAACAGGAAGCTGAACGTGGTATCACTATTCAGTCAGCTGCCGTTACTTGTTTTTGGAAAGGGCACCGTCTGAACGTTATTGACACACCGGGGCACGTTGACTTTACCGTAGAAGTATACCGCTCACTGAAAGTACTTGATGGTGGTGTCGGTGTTTTCTGTGGTTCTGGTGGTGTTGAACCTCAGTCAGAAACCAACTGGCGTTATGCTAACGACGCTGGGGTAGCACGTCTGATTTTCGTAAATAAGTTAGACCGTATCGGTGCTGACTTCTTCCGTGTTACCGAGCAGGTAAAGAAAGTATTGGGTGCAAACCCATTGATCATGGTGTTGCCAATTGGTGTTGAAGATACCTTCACGGGTGTAGTTGATCTGTTAACTCAGAAAGCTTACGTGTGGGATGAGACAGGCATGCCTGAAAACTACACAGTGACAGACATTCCAGCTGATATGGCTGATGACGTTGAAATGTACCGCACTCAGTTGATCGAAACTGCATTAGAGCAAGACGATGATCTATTAATGGCGTACATGGAAGGTGAAGAGCCTGCGATTGAAGATATCAAGCGTTGTATCCGTAAAGGTACCCGTGATCTAGTGTTCTTCCCAACTTACTGTGGTTCTGCATTCAAGAACAAAGGTATGCAGTTGGTGTTAGACGCTGTTGTTGATTACCTTCCTTCTCCAACAGAAGTTGATCCACAGCCACTGACTGACGAAGAGGGTAACGAAACTGGTCAGTACGCTATCGTTTCTGCAGATGAGCCGTTCCGTGCATTAGCATTCAAAATCATGGATGACCGCTTCGGTGCCTTGACGTTTATTCGTGTTTATTCTGGTGTTCTGAACAAGGGTGATACCATCCTGAACTCTTTCACCGGTAAAACAGAGCGTGTTGGCCGTATGGTTGAGATGTACGCTAATGATCGTATCGATCTAACATCAGCTCAAGCGGGTGATATCGTTGCGTTGGTTGGTCTGAAGAACAATACCCAGACAGGTCACACGCTATGTGACGTTAAGAAGCCATGTACTCTAGAGCCAATGGTGTTCCCAGAGCCAGTAATCTCTATCTCTGTAACGCCTAAAGATAAAGGTTCTACTGAGAAAATGGGTGTTGCTATCGGTAAAATGGTTGCAGAAGATCCTACTTTCCGTGTTGAAACTGATGAAGATTCAGGTGAAACCATCCTTAAAGGTATGGGTGAATTACACCTTGATATCAAAGTAGACATTCTGAAACGTACTTACGGCGTAGAATTGGTTGTTGGTCAGCCACAGGTTGCTTACCGCGAAACGATTACTCGTGAAGTTGAAGATAGCTACACGCACAAGAAACAATCAGGTGGTTCAGGTCAATATGGTAAGATCGATTACCGCATCCGTCCTGGTGAGCAAAACTCTGGCTTCACCTTTAAATCCACTGTTGTGGGCGGTAACGTACCAAAAGAATTCATCCCTGCCATCGAAAAGAGCTTCGCTGGTATGATGGCTGAAGGTACTTTGGCTGGATATCCAGTACTAGACGTTGAAATTGAACTGTTCGATGGTGCATACCATGCAGTTGACTCTTCAGCGATTGCTTACGAAATCGCTGCTAAAGGTGCTTTCCGTCAGTCTATGCCTAAAGCGGGTCCACAGCTACTAGAGCCAATCATGAAGGTTGACGTGTTCACTCCAGATGATCACGTGGGTGATGTTATCGGTGACTTAAACCGTCGTCGTGGCATGATTGCTGGTCAAGAAGCTGGTGTGACAGGCGTTCGTATCAAAGCGGATGTGCCACTATCTGAAATGTTTGGTTACATCAGTTCACTACGTACAATGACTTCTGGTCGTGGTCAGTTCTCTATGGAGTTCTCGCACTACTCAGCATGTCCTGCAAACGTAGCTGAAACCGTTGTGGCAAAAGCGAAAGAAAAGAAAGCTGCTCTAAAAGCTTAATAGTTAGCGCAGCTTAGAAAGCCCTGCTAGAGAAATCTAGCGGGGCTTTTCTTTTTCTAGCATTCGCTGAAACTCCTCTCTGATCCACATGCAGCGAAGGTCTTGATGATTTCTCTCATGCCAATACCAATAAAAATTAACTTGGGGTAGATTTAGTTCGTTTGGAAGTGGAGCGATCCAGATGGGCTGCTCAGCAGCAATGCGTTCAGCTACACGTTGAGGTAACGTAAATAACAGATTGCTACCGCTGCAGTATTCCGCAACAGAGGTAAAGCCTGCTAGTCTGACCATGACTTGGCGTTGATGACCTTGCTCAGCTAAGACTTTATCCATAAAGCCTGGTCCTTTACCCGTAATTGAAACCAATCCATGTGGCGCAGCTGCATAGTCTTTAAGAGTTAAGGGCTGATTTGCAAGAGGGTGCTGTGCATCCATTACACAAACAATTGGCATCGTATCCACATGAAATCTATGTAGTCTCGACTCAGAGTGTCCCGGTGCAATACCGCTAAGACAAAAATCTGCTTCGTCTTGATCCAGCATGCTAAAGCTATCACCCTCCTGCCGAAGTATTTCAAAGCGCATGTTAGGGGCTTGTTGCCTTAATATACGAATTAATTTTGGAATATAGAGTGACAATTCCATATCTAATCCAGTGATACGTATCAGACGATCATCAGTAGCAGGATCGAATTGAGGTTGTGAAATAAGCGCTTCTAACTGTTTCAGATGTACCTTTAACGGTGCTTTCAAAGCTAATGCGCGGGCACTTAAGTCATAACCATCAGCGGTTCTAACCAATAATGGATCTTTAAAGCCATCTCTTAAGCGTGTTAAGGCACGGCTGACGGCAGGCTGACTCATGTTTAACAGCTGTGCAGCCCGAGAGACATGTCGTTCTTCTAGCAATCTATCGAGAACCACTAACAGGTTTAAATCAAAGTTACGTAAATTCACTTGGTGCATAATCATTATCCTACTAATTCATTAGAAGAATAATGCTAGAGTCGATACACTGCAATTCGTTTTTAAAGGAAGCAGCATAGGAAGCGGTAATGTCTTTGAATAAACACTTTTTAAATTCAAAGGTTAGCTACGGTTGGATCAATATTGCACTGCACTGGGGCATGGCACTAATGATTTTAGGGATGTACCCACTAGGGCTCTATATCGTTTCTTTAGGTTATTACGACCCAGGATATCGGATCTATCCAAATCTGCATCGCAGCTTGGGAATTATCTTAGCAATCCTGTTATTGATGCGTCTGGGGTGGCGAGCCATCAATCCAACACCGCGAAGTTTAGCGCAGCAGCCTTGGGAAAAATGGGCGGCACACACAGCTCACCTATTACTGTATGTGTTGCTGATGATTGTCTTAGCATCAGGGTA
>REDB01000129.1 GCA_007693685.1 Oceanospirillales bacterium | reverse complement strand
CAGAATACGATCGTGGCGTATTCCTGCAATTCGTTCTACGTGGCCTTGGCTCCTTTGGTGGAGATGGTGGACGTAGCTTGATCGAAGAAATAACCGGATTTAGAGAGAAAGATCATGATAATTTCTAAAAAAGGACTGATGCGGTCATTGATGACCCTAGTTCTGACAAGTGCCCTAGCTACTCAAGCCTTAGCACAGCAGCTTGACCGTATTGTTGCCGTGGTGAATGAAGATATCATCATGCAAAGTGAACTAGATCTTCGCATTTCGCTTGTTACCGATCAAATTCTTGCTCAAGGTGTACAAGTGCCACCTGCTGATGTGTTGCGCCAGCAAGTTCTTGATCGTTTGATTATGGACAGCCTGCAACTTCAAATTGCTGAGATGCAAGGTCTTAGAGTGTCAGACCGTCAGCTAAACGAAACCTTAGAGAATATTGCAGCTCAGAACGGTATGACCTTGTCCGAGTTTAGGGACGCTTTGATTGCTGAGGGTCAAGACTACACTCAGGCACGTGAACAAATTCGTCGTGAGCTATTAGTTAGTCAGGTTCAACAAAGCAACGTTAATCGACGTATACAGATCACTGAACAAGAAGTTCGCAACTTTTTGAATTCGGATGCTGCACGCCAACAATCGCGAGCTGAATTCTTACTGAGTAATATCCTGATCGGGCTGCCTTCACAAGCTTCCCCACAAGATATCCAAGAAGCAGAACGTAAAGCTCAGGAAATCTATCAACAACTAACAGAAGGCGCCGTGTTTGCTGATTTGGCGGTATTAGCATCAAGCGCACCTAATGCGCTGAACGGTGGTGATCTAGGATGGCGTAATCAGAACGAACTGCCTGAAAATCTTGCTGCCGCTATCGCAGGACTTCAACCAGGCCAATTTAGTCGCCCTATCCGCACACCCGGTGGTTTCCATATTTTACAAGTGCGCGATCGTCGAGGTGGAGATGTCACCTTGGTAGAGCAAACCTTAGTGAGTCATATTCTGTTAACTCCAAACGAGATTCGATCACCACAACAAACTCGCAACCTGGCCTTTGATCTGCGAAATCGCTTACGCGAAGGACAACCTTTCGAGAATTTGGCGCGTCGATACAGTGATGATCCTGGCAGCGGTTCACAAGGTGGCAACCTAGATTGGGCTCAAGAGGGACAAATGGTTCCTGAGTTTGAGCAAGTAATGGTTAACACACCTGTTGGTGAGATATCTGAACCATTTGAATCTCGTTTTGGTTGGCATGTGTTGTGGGTTAGAGATCGTCGTACCCAAGATATGACCAATGAGATGATGGAGAATATGGCGCGAAACGCGATAGGCCAACGTAAATTTAGCGAAGAGCTAGACACTTGGTTACGCGAATTGCGTTCTCAGTCCTATATAGAAATTCGTAATCCAGGTTAAGTGCGTGTCGATATTACGTTTTGCTGTTACACCCGGGGAGCCAGCAGGTATAGGTCCTGACTTATGCGTAATGCTGGCTCAGGAAATTTGGCCACACCAGTTAATCATTTTTGCAGACCCAAAGTTAATGCAGTCCCGTGCCGCCCTACTGGGTTTACCACTAAAACTCAGAATCTGGGAAGGACCTGAAGACTCACATCTTTGCGCACCTGGCGAACTATTAATTCATCCTCATCAGCTTGGAGCGCAGGTTAGGGTGGGTCAAGCCGACACACGAAATGCCCAGTACGTTTTAGATACACTGTCCAGTGCAACTCAGCTCTGCCAAGAGGGTATTTTAGACGGTTTAATAACGGCTCCGGTTCATAAAGGTGTCATCAATGATGCAGGTATTCCTTTTACTGGACATACCGAGTTTCTTGAGCAGATGACCGGCGCCTCTAAAGTGGTCATGATGTTGGCAACTGATGGTTTACGAGTTGCACTTGCCACCACTCATTTACCCTTGCGTGATGTTGCAGATGCTATTTCAGCGCCGCTATTAGATGAAGTCTTAACAATACTGCTAGCAGATCTACGGCATAAATTTGGTATCAAACAGCCTAGAGTATTGGTAGCTGGCCTTAACCCACATGCAGGTGAAAATGGTCACTTGGGTATGGAAGAGATCAATATTATCACACCAGTACTCGATAAATTTCGAGCAGCTGGAGAACTCATTAGCGGCCCTCTTCCTGCAGATACCTTATTTAACGAAAAGTTGCTCAGCCAAGCCGATGCCGTTCTAGCCATGTATCATGATCAAGGCTTACCTGTTCTAAAATACAAAGGCTTTGGAAAGGCAGTAAACATTACGTTAGGTCTTCCCATTATTCGAACTTCTGTTGATCACGGCACTGCTTTTGATTTAGCTGGAACAGGTAAAGCTGACCCAGGTAGCTTAATGACCGCAATTCAAGTCGCTGTCGAAATGGCGAACGCACAACACAAACAATTGGAATCACATGAGTAAAAAACCCGTGGCTCACAAGGCCCGTAAGCGCTTTGGTCAAAATTTCCTTCAAGATCAAAGTGTCATTCAACGCATTATCCGCTCCATTAGTCCAAAAGCTGATGATGCACTGGTAGAGATAGGCCCAGGACTAGGCGCCCTGACCGAAGAACTGTTAGCCAACGCGGGTCATCTCGACGCGATAGAGCTAGATCGTGATTTAGTCCCTATCCTTCGCACTAAATTTTTTCGCTATGGTGATCAATTTCGCATTCATGAAGCGGATGCGATGAAGTTCGATTACACGACTTTGTGTACAGACCAAAAACGACTTCGTGTTGTCGGCAACTTGCCCTATAACATCTCCACGCAACTGATCTTTCATCTACTCAGTCATCATCAGCATATCGCTGATATGCATTTTATGTTACAAAAAGAGGTCGTAGAGCGTCTTGCTGCTGGCCCAGGTGAGAAAAACTATGGTCGACTAAGTATAATGGCACAGTATTACTGCCGTGTTGATAACCTCTTCCTAGTTCCACCAGAAGCCTTTGACCCTATCCCGAAAGTAGATTCAGCGATAGTGCGTCTAACGCCCTATGAAACGCTTCCATACGAAGCATTAGAGGTGAATCAATTACAAAACGTGGTGCGCACGGCATTCAATCAACGTCGTAAAACACTGCGTAACAATTTGAAAGAGCTAATCAGTGCTGAATCGCTTGAGGCACTTGATATCAATCCTGGCGAAAGACCTGAACGATTAGACCTTCAGGCTTTCATACGTATCAGTGATCACCTGACTCAAGCAGAAAAGGAATAACGTGCATTTATGAATACACCTTCACTGGATAAAAACATTCAGATATCTATCGACACCGCATACTTAACTGAGCAATCAGACCCTGAAGCTCATCGTTACGTATTTTCTTATCACATCACCATTACCAACCATAATGCCTTTCCGGTACAGCTTATAAGTAGACGCTGGCTGATCACCGATGGCAACGAACAGACCCAGGAAGTGAATGGTGAAGGCGTGGTAGG
>REDB01000084.1 GCA_007693685.1 Oceanospirillales bacterium | reverse complement strand
TTGGCTTCGGTATGGATTACAAAGGTTACTGGCGAAATGCGCCGGGGATCTATGCAGTGAAAGGGATGTAAGCCAGTTTATATCAAATAGGCTACTAACATTTTTTACGTTAGCAGCCTATTCAACGCTTTTTATAACATTAACACTATAAACATACCCCACAAGGTTAGTAACGTATTACTAACGGCATAAGGCACGGTATAGCCCAGCATCGGCACATTACTTTTTGCCACATCAGCAACCATTGCCACTGACGCTGTACTAGTTCTAGCACCACCGCAACAACCTAGGTTAATAGCAGGATCAAAACGGAAGATATACTTACCAATCAAAGGTGCCAACAACATGGGTACCGATGTCGCAAACAGACCCCAGAAAAATATTTCAAAACCGACTTGTTTAAGACCCGCTATAAAGGTCGGCCCTGCGGTAATACCTACCACCGCGATAAAAATATTTAACCCTACCGAGTTCATAAACCACTGAGTTGCACTAGGAACGGAGCCTATTTTAGGAACAAAGCTACGCAGCCAACCAATAATAAGGCCAGCAATTAAGGCACCACCTGACGTTGACAGGGTAATCGGAATACCATGCACCGGCACACTGATCGCACCAATAATACCCCCTAATACAATACCAAACCCAACTAACACCATATTAGTGACGCTAGTAGGACGATCAACATAACCAAATTGCTCGACGATATGATCAAGGTGTTTTTTAGTACCAGTGACACTGATGATATCACCACGATGCACTTGAGTTTGAGCATAGACGGGGATATCAACCCCCATAGAGCCTCGGCGAATTCGTGTGACATAGACACCACGAGCCATAGATTTTTCTGCAATTTCGATTAGCGTTTTATTATTAGCATGCTTGCTGGTGACATAGACATCCACTGACTCTACGGGGATGTTTAACAGCTCAGCATCAGCCACTTCGATAGCGCGATTGCTCCATTCAACAAGGGTTTCATGTTTACCCGAAACAGCCACAACATCCCCTAACTGCAACACGGTATTTTCATCAAACGGAATAATTTGACCATCTCGACGTAGGTTTTCTAAGAACAAACGCTCATCAACCGTTGCCTCTGCTTCTGCAACTGTTTTCCCTGCAATTAACCCGGGTGTCTTCAGTTCATAGGCTCGAATAATGTATTTATTCCATGCCGAATGAAGGCCATCATCTGGAGCGCCAGCGGACATCTCTTTTTCGTAGCGTTTACATTCTTCCTGAAGATTTATCCTCAGTAATTTAGGTCCGACAAACGCAATAATCCAGCCTGTTCCAACCGTACCAAATAGGTAAGTGACTGCGTAAGCAACAGGAATGAGATCTAATTGCTGTTGAACTTCTTCAGGTGACAGTCCGGATCGCCCTATCGCATCGGTGGCTAGACCAATAGATGCTGATATCGTCTGTGTACCTGCCAACAACCCTGCAGCCAAACCAGGTCCATAACCTGAAACGACAGCAGCAAAATAAACAGAGAATAAGCAGAGTAAGGAAACCACAACAGCAAAAATGGCTTGCGGTAAACCATCATTGGCTATCCCCCGCACAAACTGTGGACCAACACCAAAGCCCACTGCAAATAGGAACATAATAAAGAATATCGATTTAATCTGTGGTGAAATCTCGATACCTATCTGCCCTATCAACACACCTGCAAGTAAGGTGCCGGTTACCGCACCTAAACTGAAACTTCCTAGCTTGATTCCACCTATCCAATAACCTACGGCTAACGCTAAAAAGATCGCTAACTCAGGATTACTGCGAAGGACAGTTTCAATCCATTCCCAAACTAACATAATGCGCTCCTATGATCGCAAGAAATGGTTTCTTAACCCACACTAGAGCTAAGAAACCGGCTTTCATCAGGTAAGTTAAGATCCAGTTTTAGGACTGAGTAATCGCATTCAACTTAAGCAGCTGTAGCCCACGACTCGCCTCATATCCATGAACTTCTTTCACATCCAGTTTGCGCATGAAATCGATAATCTCTTTACTGATCACCTGCCCCGGTACCAAAATTGGAAAACCTGGCGGGTAAGGTATGACCAGTTTCGCAGAAACCATCGGCGGCCCTTCTTTCAATCGACGATCACACTCCTCGCTGAACAGTCCAACATACTCACTGTTATCAGGATTCCAACTTTGGAAAAATGCGGTACGTATATCACCTTCAACAGCGACACCATCAACATCCTGACGATAACTTTCATGGAAGTGGCTGAAGTTAGGAAGGTCTGGGACATCCGTCATTAAGCTATTCACGCGCTCTGCAAACTGCCGCGCACCTTCTTCTCCTGAACGACTCAGGTCATGCTCGATCTTGGTAGAAATCTCAAGCAATACATGGATCAGTTGAGCCACATCACTGCGGGTATTGTTGATATTGGATTGTAAAAGAATAGAGTTACGTGACGTTTTGTTTAACTGGATATCATACTTATCCGCCAACATGTTTTTAAACTGCGTACCATCGAATCCAGCCGTTCCACAGACTAAGGTAATTCGTGTCGGATCTAAGAAAAACTCATCATCTCTCACAGCCAACGCCGCGTCACTCCAATTAGTACCCGGAGCAAGGTAGTCTTTAAAACCACTATTACGGAACTCTTCCGGAACCATCTCATCAGCGCCCAGAGTTCTGAAATACTTAGAAATAATCGGATGCGTATTGACCTGATGACGAATATCAAGCGCCATCTGTATGGCGTTACTCACTAAACCATAGCCTTCCAACTCCATTTGACGACGAGCCACGTCCATTGAAGCGATGAGTTGCTGGTTAGGGCTGGTGGTTGAATGGGTAAAGATAGCTTCATGAAGTTGAGGTTCAATAGCATAAAAATCAACATCTTTTACCAGCACCATGGATCCTTGACGTATAGCCGACATGGATTTATGGGTAGAGTTAGTTTGATAAACTCGTAATCTAACCTTCCGCGGATCAGGAATGAGTTGCGTTTCTAAGAGTTGTTCATTACTAGGATTATCACCTAACGCTTGTTGTTGCTTTTCATAAGCCTCTATTGACGCTGGATCACTAATCCACTTTTCCATGTAAGCTGCAGCACCCATCGCTGTTCTTGGGCGCAAGAAAGGTGACCAATGTGCAAAGCCAAACCAGGCTTCATCAAACAAGAAAACTAAATCAGGTTTAATTGCCAAGCATTCCTGCATCACTCGACGAGTATTGTATACATGCCCATCAAAGGTACAGTTAGTCAAATCAACCGCACGTACACGGTTCAACTTTCCTTCTGCTTTCAATTTTAATAGCGCTTCTTTAATAGCTTTAAGCGGCACAGCGCCATACATTGAGTAAGCTTTCATCGGATAAGCTTCAACATAATATGGCTGTAAACCACCCAAAACAGCGCCGTAATGGTGTGATTTGTGACAGTTTCGATCCACCACAATGATCTCACCCGGTTGAGCAATAGCCATCAGTACGATCTTATTAGAGGTACTGGTACCATTGGTGATGAAATAACAATGATCAGCGCCAAAAGCACGTGCAGCTTTTTCTTGTGCACGTTTAATATTGCCCGTTGGCTCCAACAAGCTATCTAAACCACCCGTCGTTGCAGACGATTCAGCTAAGAACAGATTACGTCCATAAAACTGCCCCATATCGCGAATCCAATCAGAACGGAAAACCGATTTACCACGGGCGATGGGTAGTGCATGGAAAGTACTGATAGGACGCTGCGCATAGTGCTTAAGATTGTCAAAGAAAGGCGTTTCATAACGCATTCTGACGCCTTCTAAAATTGCCAAATGCAACTCAATTGGCTCTTCAACAGCATACAAAACTCTACGAATGCAGGTCGAACGGGGGTCACTAGCAATATCTTGCGGACGCTGATCCGACATCAGGTAGATATCTAATTCAGGACGATGCTCTTTCACCGTCATGGCCAGCTGAAGTGCCAAGTGATCTTCATCTTGATGCATATCTAAATCACGCATCATTCGCTCAAGTTGAGGGACAGGTTGCTGGCTAGAAAAGTCAAAACCTTCAAAAATAGCGACCGCACAAATATTGCTGTTAGCTGCCACAGCACAAAAAGCATCTTGAAAACTGGTGACTAGTAATGGCTCATAAATAAATTCGTCTTCTTTTTGGCGTTGGTGACGAAGTAACTGAAGGTTTCGCGTCACTCGGGGACCCGCATCAGGGGCGACCACGAGTACCTCGAAATAGGGGCGATCATTCGCGCCATGCGCGTGACCGTCATCAACAAAAGCCTGACTACCACCGGGAAGGTCCCATTCATGAGGGTCTTCCTTGTAGTAGCGTGCCAAAATAGAAAAAGAGATCCGTCCAACCAAAGCAATGAATGCATCCTTACGACCGGCTTCAAGATCAGCCGCCAATGCATCCATTAGTGGCTTGCCAGGATAGGCATGCAGCATTTCCAAAGCACGCAAATTGGTAAGTACAGATTTTAATTCGTCGGTGGTAACTTTATCTGCCGCCCACTTTCGAGCCATAGCCAACAGTTCACGCCAGTGATCTGAACGCAAACCACTGAGTGAAAAAATTTGATCAATAGTGGACTGATAAGTCTTATTTATACTCATAAGTTATTATTCCTTTATTAAAATTATTTACTTTTCAGTTTTAAAATATTGTTAGCATCATGAGAAGTATTTGCAAATTCACTTAACGGCAAAACCTTCGCTTCAGAAGTTTCTTTTAACATCGCTAAATCAAAAGTGACGTAGTTAAGGCTGTCATGGGGTCGCACGCTAAACTGTAATCGTTGAAGATCTGCTAATGACGTCCATGATGTATATTCTGTTGTGTAAGTAGGGTGCTGATTGACCTCTGGAGCAACCATATCCTGAGCGGCACCTTTGAAACGATGATCAATAGAAATACCTCTAGGGCGATCGAAGTTATTCATGATGTGGGCTAAATTATGAATTGCTTCATCAGGAGTTTTAGCTTTTTCAGTGTACTGCGAATAGTAGACAGCTCTGACGAAACGACCGACAGAAGTATTTGACGAAGGTAATCCAGCCGTCGCAATGCCTGAATCAGGTTGACGCAACTGGACTCCAGCCAACTCAAGCTCTGACTGGTCAACATTATTCAAGAAGGTGTAGTTGTTTAAATTAGTAAGGTGCCAAGAAAACTCGGGGCCATTGGTCATGACACCTATAGGATTGTCATATACTTTTTGCTCGCCATTAGCGAACTCTATAACCAATGAATGACCCTGAGCGTCATGAATTGTGTAATGAAAAGGTGTTTTTAGAGCACCCATAGGTAGCAATGCTGTGACCAATACAGGCTGTTCACTCAAAGCAGCTTTCACTTCATCAACTGAACTAAATTGAGACAGTACCCAAGTACCTAAATCAATAGCCGCCAAGGCTGCGTGTGTCTTATCAACCATATCCTTTGGACCTTCAGTACTAGCGTAAGCAAGCACACTGAAGCTAAGCCCTTGGTCATTCATACCTTCTGTCACTTTTAGATCTTTACTAACTGGATCTGGAACTGTGATAGATAAAAATGAATGTTTTGCTTCAAAGTTGAGGGTCGGATGCTTTTCAGCCTTAGATGCGAAATGACTGCCTTGTGGGAAAAAAGCCACTTTATAGGGTAATTCCATAGGCAACTCCATGGTTCTCTCAGCGTAAGGAGCACCATGTATATCTTTATAAACAAGTGATGTGCAGGATTGACTAATGGAGGGTAATGCAAGTGAAGTAGCGAACATCGCGGCTGTAAGTGTCCACTTAATTTGTTTTTTTTGTTGCATAAAAACTCCTTATTCGATCAACGAACTGAAACAGAAAAGTATCCAACTTTATCAACGCTTATCTTTATAGATCCGCCCCGCTTTCATAATCATGCGAATGTTCTGCTCTGGATCTCTCAAGAAATCCAAACTGACACTCGGGTCACCATCAACGACCAATAAATCAGCATGTGCACCGGGCTCTATCTTTCCTAATACGCCTGGATAGGGGTTTCTAGGTCCTGATAGAGCCAATAGCTCACCATTTCGACCCGTTGCCATAGCTAATGCAGTCAAGGGATCATAGAAACGTGTAAGTTTGGCAAGATGATTGAGTTGATTGGGTGTATTTTTTGGATTGAAAAGAATGTCAGTTCCCCAGGCCGTTTTAACGTTAAATTTTTGCGCCATTTCGTATGCTTTAACGGTACCAACAGCCACTTGACGCTGAGATTCACGTCTAGCAGCATCGGGATAAACATTGGAATCTTCATCTTGAAGAAAAGGCTGAAGACTCCACCAAGCATCATGATCAGCCATCATACGAACCGCTTCTTCATCGGCAAGCTGTCCGTGTTCAATAGATTTGACACCTGCTTTTAAAGCACGCTGAATCCCGCGAGATGTGTAGACATGAACCATGACATAAGTGCCCCAGTCTTCGGCGGCTTCGACGGCAGCTCGAATTTCCCTCTCAGTAAATTGGGTGCTATCAAGAGGATCATAAATAGAAGCTACACCCCCTCCTGCCATCAATTTAATCTGGGTAGCTCCTAGCATGAGCTGCTCTCGCGTGCGACGTAACACCTCAGCTTCGCCATCAGCAATCATTGCTACACCCTGACGTTCTATTTCAGTCAGCTGAGCATTACTACTTCTAGGAACATCATGACGCAGTCGAAAATCACCATGACCCGAAGTTTGAGAAATCATCGCTCCAGCTGGAAAAATTCTAGGGCCATGAACTATTCCCTCATCAATCGCCCTCTTTAAGGCAAATGATGGACCGCCCACATCGCGAACCGAGGTGACACCTCGCATTAAGGTTCTCTCTGCCTCTTGCGCCGCAACCAAGTGAACATAACCTGCATCTGCAGTCATCGCATCCATTTGAGTAATCGCAGCCAAGGTCGTGTGCCAATGCGCATCAATCAGACCCGGCATTAACACACGACCACCACAGTCGATAATATTCACATCGCCAGCATCTTGACCCGTCGACAAAACTGCATCAATTTTTCCATCATTGACACGAACCGAAACACCTTCCTTCAACGTATTCGAATAACCATCAAACAGTTTGGCATTGACTAACAAGGTTGGTTTTTTTTGAGACGGATGTTCTTGAGAATGACTTAATGTGGCCGCGACACCCGAAAACATCGCCATCACCGAAGCCATACCACCGAGCATTTGTCGTCTAGTAATATCAGCCATGATTCGCTGGTGAAATGTTTGCAGAAAGGGAGAACCACAACTGCAGGTACCGTTAGAATGCGAATGCTGGTTAAACGACAATTTATGAGCAGTAGATTGTGGTGGCATAATAGTTCCTTGTGAACAAAAGATAGTCCAGAGGTATTGAATAGGTAGTTGCTCTTGTATATTGCTGTTACTTTTCTTTGATAATATTAGATCATTGTTTTAAATTAATTGTAGTTTTAATTGATATGAAGATAAAAATAACAATATCGCGCAGACTTATGTTTGATTGAGCGGAAACACTGTTTGCTATAAAGCAGATAATGATCAAGTTATTAATATTATTAATTTTTAATCTCTAAGCACTGAACAAACCTTAAGGAAGAATGCGCTTGAATATTTCATTTAAATTAACAAGTTTTATTATCGTCTTTGCTATGACATCAACCTTAGTTTCAGCGCAACAAGAGATCTCAGTGCAAGATGCTTGGAACCAGCTTCGCATCCAGGACGATAAGATTGCTGCAGGACAAGCCGCTCAACAAAGGGCAGCAGCACTCTTGTCATCGAGTGACAGCTTATTGATGCCGCAAATAGATTTAGTTGCCTCATATACTCGCCTAGATAGTCCAGTTGAGCTGGATGCATTAGCGTTAAACCCTCTCAGCAGCATCGCGGATTCAAGAATTGGCTCTGGCCTTATTAACCTTGCCGGTGGTCCTGATATCTTTCGCACACCTGCCACTCAACGTAATGTCTCGCGCAGCTCACTTGTGATGTTCTGGCCCCTCTATACTGGTGGCAAAATTACCACAGCTAGAGAATTGCTTAGCCTTGGTAATGAAGAGGCAAACTTATTACTTGAAGAGATTTATCGAACTCGCTTCAGCAACTTAGTCGCGACCTATTTCGGCTTAGTGATGGCTGAACATGCACTGGCGACACAAGAACAAGCTGAATCGATGCTGTCCCAACATTTTCGATCGGCTCAAGCACTCGAAGCTCAGTCACAAATCGCTAGAGTAGAGCTATTGGCCTCGCAAGCCTCTTATGATCGTTCAAAAATCACTACCCGATCTGTTCGTGAACAACGTGATACGGCGCAGCAAACTTTGGCATCACTTATTCATTCCCCTCTTGAAAACATGCTCGACGGACCGATCCCCTCGTCGCCTCTCTTTACGCTGAATGAACTTCCACCCCTAGAACACTTTAAAGCGGGCCTAGAGAGTCACCCTGCACTGCGGCTTTTAGCCACCAAACGATCTCAGGCTGAAAGCATTGAAAAAGCTAGCCGAGGTTTGTACCAGCCGAATGTCTTTATGTTTGGTAGCTACAACCTTTATGAGGACAACTCTATTGCGAGTGACTTAACTCCTGATTGGTTTGTCGGTCTTGGAGTTAGCGTTCCTTTAGTCGATCGCAGTGGCCGTAGTGGTAAAATTGAAGCGGCACGCAGCACGGTTATTGAAATTCAACATCATCAACGAGCCGCTCAGCGTCAATTAACGTTATTGTTGGACCATCAATACAGAGAAGCGCGCCATGCACTGGAGGAATATAGAGACCTAGAGAGCACCGTATCACTAGCCAAAGAAAGCTTGCGATTACAGGAACTCGCCTTCAGCGAAGGTCTAGGTAGATCCCTAGACGTCATTGATGCACAAACATTTTTATCTTCCACACAAACTCGTCGTGATGCCGCAGCCTTTCGCTTTGTACTCTCCTTTGCTGATCTTCTCAGCTTAAGCGGTCAACAAGAGTCTTTCTTCACTTACCTTAACAATGGAGTGCCTGTTCAGTGAATAAGCCTAAACTTTTTGTTCTAGCGATACTTTTACTACTGATCGTCATTGCTATACCCGTTTCTATCGTCTTTTGGCAGAGTTACAGCACTCCTACGCTTCGTCTTCAAGGCCAGATTGAAGCTCAACAGTTCATGGTATCTTCAAAGATACCAGGACGACTGGGTGAAGTTGAAGTTCGCAGAGGTGATTTAGTGAATGTCGGTGACTTGATGTTCAGCATAGATAGCCCCGAACTCGAAGCCAAACTCACTCAAGTCGATGCCTTAGACACTATCAGTCGATCCATTGCTCAGGCCGTTGAGGGTGGCACTCGTGAAGAAAAAATTGCAGCTGCCCGCAGTGAGTTCGCCAAAGCTCAAGCCGCTGAAAACATGGCAAGAACCACTTATCAGCGGGTCAGAGCCTTAGCTGAAGAAGGTGTGATTGCGCGTCAACGCTTAGATGAAGCCTTCACCATGCTCCGCGTTGCTGAACAAACACGCATTACGGCTGGCGAAATTTTAAAACTTGCCGAAGCAGGCCCTCGTGAAGAAGCGCGAACAGCAACTCAAGCTGGGGAAGAGATCACCAGCAGTTTACGAGATGAAATAGAAGAGTTACTGGATGACACCAAAGCCTTTGCCCATGCTAGTGGCATGATTAGTAATGTGTTGTTAAATCCCGGTGAGCTTGTTCCTCAAGGTTTCCCTGTGGTCATGATCACTGATCTGAATGATGCCTGGGCTATTTTTAATGTGCGTGAGGATCTGCTTCGCTTTGTTCCCGAAGGTGCGGAATTTGATCTTGAAATTCCTGCCTTGAATAAAACCGCTCGATTCAAAGTCAGCCATGTTGCTGCCATGGGTGATTTTGCAACCTGGAGAGCGACCGTCCCGGGTCGAGGTTTCGACATGCGCACCTTTGAAGTGGAGATGCATCCTGTCACACCAATTGAAGGCTTAAGAGCGGGCATGAGTGTGCTACTTGACCTTCCGCCGGAAGCAGGCAGTTCGAATGACCGCCGCTAAGTCATGGAGCGGCTGGCAAGCCCTCAAAGATCACCCTTGGCTGGCAGCGTTGGTTATTTTTTTACCGCCACTGTCTGCGTTGCTTTTTATTGCTATTTTCGCATCGGGCACACCCCATAAACTCCCTGTAGGTGTTGTGGATCTTGATCATACCAGCGAATCCAGATTACTCATCCGCAAGCTGGATGCTCACCCTTCATTGGATATGCGACACCCCTTTACTTCTGCTACGGAGGGTGGTGATGCTCTTCATCGCGGCGAAGTCTATGCGCTACTTATCATTCCAAGTGATTTCGGTAAAGATCTACGTCGTTCCACCAGCCCCAAAACCAGTGCTTTTTACAACAGTCAGTACTTATTAGCGGGCAAGTTCATCTCTTCTGCTCTGATGCAGACCAGTATGAGTTTCTCGGCAGAAATAGGTGTCGCCTTGCGTCTTGGACAGGGATACTCTTTACCTGAAGCAACCAGTGCAGCCGCTCCAGTTCAGCCGCAAATTACAGCGCTTTATAATGCAGGCATGAGCTACGCGCTCTTTCTAGTCACCTCGATCACCCCAGCTGTTTGGCAAATTCTCATCGTAGCATCGACCTTGCTCGCACTCTGCTGGCGCTTAGAAAGAGCACCGCTCTCCAATAATTACGCTTCTCGAGTCAGTGAAATTCTTCAGCTACTCTTACCTATCGCATTGATTTTATGGCTTCAAGGCATCCTATTTTTGGCGTTTTACTATCTATTTCTCGGCTGGTCACCCGAAGATAATGTGTTATGGATAGTGCTTGCGATGGCTTTAAAGGTTCTTGCCATTCAAAGTGTAGGCACACTTATCCTATCTCTTGTGGGCAATAAAATAAGTGCTTTCAGTTTGTCATCTGCCTATCTTGCGCCAGCCTTCGCCTTTATGGGGATGACCTTTCCAAGAGGTGACATGAACAGTCTTGCACAGTTCTGGGGTAACTTAATGCCATCCACACATTTTATGGAACTGCAGGTTGCTGTAGCAGATCATGGTGCTCCACTACTGACTTTTTTACCCTCACTAGGTTGGCTCGCTGTCTTTTCACTGCTACTTCCTTTCGCTATCTACCGTCTTCCATCTCAACTGGAAGTTAACATGAAAGAGCGAATCAGCTTATGAGTGAAAAAACCTCTTTCTGGCTAACTTGGTTAAGCGAACTCGAAAAGATCTTCAAAGATAAGGAAGTGTTATTGGTAGTCTTTGGCGGTTTGATTTTTTATGCGTTGCTTTACCCTCTTCCCTACAAAGAGAATGTTCCGGGTCAACAAGCGATTGCCGTGGTTGATTACGATCGCACTCATTTAGCGAGACAATTGATTAGAATGGCTGATGCCACTCCTCAAGTGAGAGTTGCCGCTCACCCCGCCAGCTTTGCTGAAGCGGAAGCACTTCTGGCAAGCGGTGAAGTGCATGGACTCTTGGTGATTCCGCAGTTTTTTGAACGTGACGTGTATTTAGGACAACCCACTCATTTGTCGTTTGCGGGTGATGCCAGCTACTTTCTGATCTATGGCAATGTGGTTGAGGGCCTATTAACTGCCGCCGTCACGCTAACGGTTCAAACACAGGTGGTCAGTAGTCTAATGAAAGGGGAAAACCCTGCATTGATTCCTGGGCAAGTCATGCCGATGCAGATGAAAACTATTCCCGTATTTAACCCTACCTCTGGCTACATCAGCTATGTCGTTCCAGCAGTATTTGTCCTGATTCTGCACCAGACTTTACTTATTGCAGCAGGCAGCTTAACGATTAAAGATAGGGCTAGGCGAAAACTAGGATTACAAAAATCCCCTCTTTTGCTGACACTACCCATGAGGCTGATCAATTTTGTGATCATTTATTTACTCTTTGCCATGATCTATTTCGGTTTTTTCTTTCAACTCTATGGCATTCCTCACGCGGCCAATCCAATAGAGTTGCTGGCGTTGAGCATGCTGTTTTTCTTCAGTACGACACTCTTCGCGATTTGGCTGGGTTATCTGTTACCGAGACCGGAACTGGCAATTGTCGTCGTTCTTGTTACTTCTCTTCCCATTGTCTTTACGGGCGGATTCGTTTGGCCAGTTGAAAGCTTGCCGAAATGGATTGATATCATCAGTTACGTTTTTCCAGCAAAAGCAGGGATTCAAGGCTTTTTATCGATTAACCAGATGGCAGCACCGTTCTCCAGCATTCTGCGCGAGATAGGAATATTGTTGGGATTATGCATTTTTTATGGGACATGGTTACTGTTCCGCGTCCATGCGGATCAGAAACTGTCAGAAAACCAATATTAAAAACGAAGCTTAAACTTCAACGGCGTTAAGTTCATTATAAAGCGCCACAAACTCCTGCGTCAGCTTATGCGTTGGCGCTAGGTAGATCAGCGGTTTCGCTTCAATGTGCGACTCTTTCATCTTTACGGATGAAGATATGCGTGAACGCATGACAGGTACCGTTTCGGCTTCTAATTCAGTTACTAAGCGCTGCGGTAACGTAGCACGAGGCTGGAATTGATTGACGACTATCCCTTCAACCGTTAAGCCAGCATTATGATCAGCTCGAGTTTCTTCTATATTGTTAAGTAAACTATAAAGGGCTTGCCGAGCAAACTCATCACAGTCAAACGGAATTAAACACCTTTCAGCACCAGCAAGGGCTGACAGGGTGAAAAAGTTAAACGCAGGTGGCGTGTCGATATAGATCACATCATATTCATCGCGTAACTCTTGCAATGCATCACGTAATTTATAAATTTTGTGTTTGGTTTCTAATTTAGACTGAAGATCGGTTAAATCAGGATTGGATGGAATCAACCAAAGATTTTCAAAGGGTGTTTCGTGAACATAGTTACTGGGTGGATGGGCTTTTAGCTGAAACGAGAGAGTTTGTTCAAAAAAATCACGAATATCACTAGTGGGTAGATTGGAGTCGTCACCCAATAAGTAATGGGTCGTGTTACACTGTGGATCTAAATCGATTATTAGCGTTTTAAGGCCGTTATACGCACTGATTGCCGCCAAATTAACAGCAATACTTGATTTACCCACGCCACCTTTTTGGTTAAACACCACACGAATCATAACGTATCCATCTCCTCTAAGGTCATTTGGCGCTTAAAACACCATTCCCACAGCGTAAATTGAAAATTAACAGCACTATGCTACGAATACCGCTGATGGTCAACGACTCGAAAGTATCAAGATAGCACTTTCCTGATTTTGACTGGTTAAATGCGCTGAACTTCGGCTAACTCGCAGACAACAGACAAATCTTCAGCTGTAAAATAGACACAACATAGGATTTCAGGCAAACTAGTGCTAATTGAAATAGAAAGTTTAACAACTAAGCTTTTGCATTGGCGTGAGATATAGCCGCAAAACAGCTGCAAACCTGAAGTTACTGGAGTCTGTCGCGAAAACCATGGCAAAGATACTCTTAATCAATGGCCCAAACCTGAATTTATTGGGTACCCGTGAGCCTCATATCTACGGTAGCCAAACGCTTCAGGACATTGAAAAGGCGTTAACACTAGACGCCTTGAACCAGGGTTATGAGTTACTCTGCTATCAAAGTAACGCAGAGCACGCTTTAATTGAACGTATTCACAAGGCGCGTGAAGAGCAGGTTCAGTTCATTCTGATCAATCCAGCAGCTTACACGCACACTAGTATCGCACTAAGAGATGCGCTATCCGGTGTCGCTATCCCCTTTATTGAAGTGCATCTATCCAATGTTCACGCTCGAGAATCCTTCAGACATCATTCCTATCTGTCGGATATTGCTCGTGGCGTTATCTGTGGGTTAGGCACTGATGGTTATCATTTTGCTCTACAAGCTGCCTTAAACAGCTTGAAAAGCTAATTTTTTTATTATTGTCACTCAATCAGAGAAGCAAAGAAGAATGGATATTCGTAAGGTAAAAAAACTCATCGAATTACTTGAAGAGTCGAACATCAACGAAATTGAAATAAAAGAAGGTGAAGAGTCTGTTCGCATCAGTCGCGGCGGTACTGTTTCATCGGCACCTGTCTATCATCAAGCTCCTGTTTATCACTCAGCACCACAAGCTCCATCAGCGCCAGCTGCATCAGGTGCTGCTGATTCAGGTAAAGCGGAAGCGGCCATGAAAGGCCACGTTGTTCGTTCACCCATGGTAGGTACCTTCTACTCAGCACCGTCACCTAGCTCACCAGCGTTTGTAGAAGTAGGTAAGCCAGTTAAAGCAGGTGACGTTATTTGTATCGTCGAAGCGATGAAGATGATGAACCAGATCGAAGCAGACAAATCAGGAATCCTTGAAGCGATCCTAGTAGAAGATGGACAACCGGTTGAATATGATCAACCTCTGTTCACCATTGTCTGATCCATTTACTGACGCAAGGATCTTTCAAAGATGCTGGAAAAAGTTCTGATTGCAAACCGTGGTGAGATAGCACTGCGAATTCTACGGGCATGCAAGGAGCTGGGTATACGGACTGTAGCTGTGCACTCTCAGCCAGATAGAGACCTAATGCATGTTCGTCTAGCTGACGAAGCTGTCTGTATTGGCCCTGCCCCTTCAAGTAAAAGCTACCTCAACATTCCTGCACTAATTAGTGCAGCTGAGGTAACCGATAGTGTAGGTATTCATCCTGGCTACGGCTTCCTTGCTGAAAGCGCAGCTTTCGCTGAGCAAGTTGAGCGCTCTGGCTTTACTTTTATCGGCCCTACCGCGGATGTTATTCGCTTGATGGGAGATAAAGTGTCAGCTATCGCAGCGATGAAAAAAGCAGGCGTTCCCACAGTCCCAGGTTCGGATGGCCCATTACCGGACGATAACGATGAGCTCTATGCCATTGCAGAGCGCATCGGCTATCCCGTAATCGTTAAAGCAGCCGCGGGTGGCGGTGGACGCGGTATGCGTGTTGTACATTCCGAAGCTAGCTTACTGAACGCTATTCACGTGACTCGCTCTGAGGCCGGTGCTGCCTTTGGTGATGACACACTTTACATGGAAAAGTTTTTAGAAAAACCTCGCCATGTTGAGATTCAAGTGCTTGCTGATGGTCAAGGCAATGCGATTCATCTCTATGATCGTGACTGCTCTATGCAGCGTCGCCATCAAAAAGTAGTTGAAGAAGCGCCGGCTCCGATGATAGATGAAGAAGCACGTCAAACTGTCTTCAAGGCCTGTGTCGATGCTTGTATTCATATCGGATATCGTGGTGCGGGTACTTTTGAATTCCTCTATGAAGATGGCCAATTCTATTTCATCGAGATGAACACTCGCGTTCAGGTTGAGCATCCTGTTACCGAAATGGTTACTGGTGTTGATATCGTTAAAGAGCAGCTACGCATTGCATCTGGCATGCCACTCTCTTATAAGCAAGAAGATATCAAACTGCTAGGACATGCGTTCGAATGTCGAATCAATGCTGAAGACCCAAAAAGCTTCCTACCTTGCCCTGGCAAAGTAACCCATTATCATGCACCAGGTGGTAATGGCGTGCGTGTTGATTCGCATCTTTATGATGGCTATACCGTCCCACCTCACTATGATTCGTTGATCGCAAAGCTGATCACTTATGGTGAAGATCGGGCCACGGCGTTAAGAAGAATGCAAAACGCACTCGATGAAACCATGATTGACGGCATTCGAACCAACATTCCGTTACACATGGAAATTGTTCGTGATGCCAACTTTATGAACGGTGGTGTTAATATTCACTACCTAGAGAAGAAGCTAGGTTTGTAATTAAACTTAGCCTTCTGAATAAAGCCCGCTTCTGCGGGCTTTTGTTTCACATTTACCCTGTTTAGGATCCTTTTGCTATGTCATGGTTACAGATAAAAATACCCGTTTCGCCAGAACATGCTGACAAGTTTGAAGACCTTCTACTTGAAGCGGGCTGTGCTGCTGTTACCTTTCAAGATGCAGAGGACAACCCTATTTTTGAACCCGATCTGGGTACGACACCTTTGTGGCAATCTACCGTGGTGACAGGGCTTTTTTCTGCAGAGCATGACCTAGAAACAACTCTAGAGTATATTCGCTCAGAACTTCCTAACTTGCTTGAAGTAGATCAAATTGCTCCCAGCGTGAGCGCAGAGATTTTAGAAGATAAAGATTGGGAAAGAGCTTGGATGGATATGTACCATCCCATGCAGTTTGGTCAACGTTTGTGGGTCTGTCCAAGCTGGCGTGAAGTTCCCGATCCTAATGCCGTTAATCTAATGCTAGATCCTGGTTTAGCTTTTGGAACAGGCACTCACCCAACCACAGCCTTGTGCTTAGAGTGGCTTGATAGTGTTCAATTTGATGGACTGAATGTCATCGATTATGGCTGTGGTTCAGGTATTTTAGGTATTGCTGCGCTATTATTGGGTGCAACGCATGTCACTGCTGTCGATATTGATCACCAAGCACTCACCGCAACACGCGATAACCTGCAGCGCAACCATCTTGATAACTCATTACTAACGGCTTACTTGCCTGAACAGGTTCCTGAGATTAAAGCTGATTTACTAATTGCTAACATTTTGGCTGGCCCTTTAATTCAACTCGAACCGACCTTTGCGAAGCACCTAAAAACGGGTGGACAATTACTCTTGTCAGGTCTATTAGATACTCAAGCGCAAGAAATTAGAAATGCCTATGAAGGTCATTTTGATATTAAAGAAATTAAGTCAAAAGACAACTGGATACGAATTACTGCGACACGTCTTTAATTTTATGTAGCAGGACAGACTCACAGGCCATCGATTATGAGCAAACCGATTATCGCACAATGTCCTGCCTGTAAAACACGTTACAGCGTTACCCCTGGTCAACTGCGCGTTGCAGATGGACAAGTGCGCTGTGGTCAATGTCTGACCGTTTTTGATGCTATCCCCAAAGTACCAAAAGAGACACCTGCACCAGTTAAGAAAACGGAACCTATCATTTCTCAACCCAGTTTGATGAAACAGGTACGTGCGCTGAAAGTTGAACCACCAGAGCTTGATTCTTATACTGATAAGCCAGCCTCTCAAGGCTGGGCCATCACTGCGTGTTTTTTTGCCCTATCACTCATGGCTGGTCAATACCTGTGGTTTGAAAGAGCTTTACTGTCCAAAGATCCTTTTTTAATGCCTGTCTATGATCTTGCCTGCCAACAGATTGACTGCACCTTGCCCTCCACAGCAGGTTTAGATGCGCTAAATACAACTCACTTGATTGTTCGTGAAGTAACTGACCGCCCTGATGTTCTTGAACTTCTTACAGGTGTCCATAACTCCAGCATGTTGCCGATTCAGTTACCGAATCTGAGATTGCAGTTTAGCGATATCAACGGACGAGTCATTGCAGCAAGAGACATCACAGCAACAACTTATAGACCTCAAACAAAGGTTATACAGCCTAACGAAAAACTTGATATTCGACTATTAATCAAGCGCCCAGGTACTGGCCATCTTGGTTATGAGATAGATTGGATTGCACGCTCATCACTCTGATTCTTGAAACAGATCAAAAAATCATCAATTTCGACTTGGAGCACTCCGCGTGAAGGGGTATCATTGTCCCCCTTCCGAAAAATGACCCTGCTAAAGCTACGCGATAGCTTGGTAGCTTATTTTTGACCCTAAGTTTTGACCCTAAGGTAACGCATGTTCCGGATTGGCCCATACAACATCGACAGCAAAGTGATACTGGCACCGATGGCAGGCATTACTGACCGCCCTTTTCGCCAGCTATGCCGTCAGATGGGTGCTGGTTTGGCAGTCTCTGAGATGGTAATTTCTGACACAGCTTTCTGGAAGACACGTAAATCTGCATTTCGATTGGATCATACTGGCGAAGTCGCCCCTAGATCCGTTCAAATTGCAGGTGCAGACCCTGTCATGATGGCCGAAGCAGCAAGGATGAATGCAGAAAGAGGCGCACAAATTATTGATATCAACATGGGCTGCCCCGCTAAAAAAGTCTGTAATAAAGCAGCAGGATCGGCGTTGATGCGTGAACCTGAGCTGATTAAGACAATTTTGGAAAGTGTGGTCAGTGCAGTTGATATACCCGTGACACTCAAGATGCGCACAGGATGGTGTCGAGACAGCAAAAATGGGGTAGAAATTGCCCGCATGGCAGAATCGATCGGTATTCAAGCACTGGCAGTCCACGGACGTACACGCGCTGATGCTTATCGAGGTGAAGCAGAATACGACACTCTCGAACAGATCCGTGAAGCGATAACCATACCCTTATTCGCAAACGGTGATGTCGATTCGCCAGAAAAAGCACAACTCGTTCTTAAAAAAACCGGTGCTGATGCCGTGATGATTGGTCGAGCTGCACAAGGTCGACCTTGGATATTCCGTGAAATCGATCATTTCTTAAGAACGGGTAATCATCTTCCATCCGCTAGCGTCGATGAAATCAGCCAGATCATGCAACACCACTTGCAAGAACTACATCATTTTTATGGTGAGGTCATGGGTGTTAGGATCGCACGCAAACATATTGGCTGGTATTTGCAACACTTCAGTCAGGGTGAAGATTTTCGGAAGCACTTTAATAAAATTGACTCAGCAGAACTACAACGCAGTAGACTAAACGAATATCTTGCTGAACATCGTTTAACTGCCGCCTGACATCAGGATTAAGCCTATGAACGCAATGGATGATAAACTTGTGAAAGACATACGCCTGGTACAACCGACAACGCCACCACAGACGTTGAGAGATAATGTGCATCAGTCAATGACCAGCTACTTCAAACAGTTAGATGGGCAGCCAGTGACTGATGTGTATCAGATGGTGTTATCTGAAATCGAAGCGCCTTTATTTGAAAGCGTAATGGCCTATACCAAAGACAACCAGACTAAAGCATCTGAGTTGCTAGGTTTAAACCGTGGTACGCTGCGCAAAAAATTGAAGCAATACGGTCTTCTGTAATTCCTGAAATCCAATTTGATCCGAGTATTTTATGTCTCAACTTCCAGTTACTCCAGTTCGCAGAGCCTTGATTAGTGTCTCTGACAAAACCGGCATCACCGATTTCGCCAAAGCCCTTAGCGAGCGTGGCGTTGAAATTCTTTCCACCGGTGGCACTTACAAACTACTGAAAGAAACAGGTATCAATGCGATCGAAGTCTCGGATCACACTGGCTTTCCAGAAATGATGGACGGCCGAGTGAAAACCCTGCATCCGAAAATTCACGGCGGCATTTTAGGTCGCCGTGGACAGGATGATGAGATCATGCAACAGCATGACATTGCACCGATTGATATGGTCGTGGTTAACCTTTATCCCTTCGCTGCCACTATTGCTCGTCCTGACTGTGACCTTGCAATGGCGATCGAAAATATTGATATTGGTGGCCCCACCATGGTGCGCTCTGCTGCTAAAAACCATAAGGATGTCGCGATAGTCGTCAACGCGTCGGACTACTCGACTGTCATCGCTGAACTGGATGCAGAAAAGGGGCTAACCTATGCCACGCGCTTTGATCTTGCCGTCAAAGCCTTTGAGCATACCGCAGCCTATGATGGCATGATTGCCAATTACCTTGGCACCATGACCGATTCAGTCAGCGAAGGCGAAGAGATCGAGCCTAGCAATTTTCCACGGACCTTTAATACTCAATTTATTAAAGCTCAAGAGATGCGTTATGGTGAAAATCCACACCAAAAAGCTGCATTTTATGTTGAAGCTAATCCTTCTGAACCATCCGTTGCCACCGCTCGTCAGGTTCAAGGTAAAGCTCTGTCTTACAATAATGTTGCCGATACCGATGCCGCACTCGAATGTGTAAAACCCTTCCAAGATCCCGCTTGTGTCATCGTAAAACACGCAAACCCTTGTGGTGTTGCGATTGGTGATAACCTGTTGGAAGCTTACAATCGTGCTTTCCAGACCGACCCAACTTCCGCGTTTGGTGGCATCATCGCCTTCAACCGTGAACTGGACGGTAAAACGGCTCAAGCGATTGTTGATCGCCAATTTGTTGAAGTTATCATCGCACCCAAAGTCAGCCCAGAAGCATCCGAAATCGTTGCTAGCAAGCCTAATGTTCGCTTGCTTGAATGTGGACAATGGGATGTTCAGCGCAGTGCCGGACTTGACTATAAGCGCGTGAACGGTGGATTGCTGGTTCAAGATCGTGATATCGGCATGATCGATGTTTCTCAATTAAAAATTGTCACCGAGCGCCAGCCTTCTGAGCAAGAAATTCGCGACCTACTCTTCTGCTGGGAAGTCGCTAAGTTTGTTAAATCCAATGCGATTGTCTATGCCCGCGATGGTCAAACTATCGGTATCGGTGCTGGACAGATGAGCCGTGTTTATTCAGCTCGTATCGCTGCCATCAAAGCGGCTGATGAAGGTTTAGAAGTCAAAGGTTCCGTCATGGCGTCAGATGCATTCTTCCCTTTCCGCGATGGAATCGATTCCGCTGCTGAAGCCGGAATAACTGCCGTGATTCAACCAGGTGGTTCTATGCGTGATCAAGAAGTGATCGATGCAGCCAACGAACATGGCATGGCGATGGTGTTTACCGGCATGCGCCACTTCCGACACTAATTAAGGGGTTAAAATGAACGTACTGATTATTGGATCTGGCGGTCGTGAACATGCTCTAGCTTGGGCAGTAGCACGTGATGAAAAGGTGTCACAGGTATTTGTTGCACCTGGTAATGCTGGAACAGCAACTGAGAACAAAGTCAGCAACGTCGCTATCGATGTGATGGACAAAGAGAGCTTGATTCAATTTGCTGAAGAAAATGCAATCCTTCTGACCATTGTTGGTCCAGAAGCACCCTTAGTTGCTGGTGTTGTGGATGCTTTTGAAGCAAAAGGTTTAAAAATCTTTGGTCCATCCGCTTCTGCAGCGCAACTCGAAGGGTCAAAAGCCTTCACTAAAGACTTCTTAGCTCGTCATAACATCCCAACGGGTGCCTATCAAAACTTTACGGAAGTAGAGCCAGCATTAGCCTATTTGCGTGAACAAGGCGCACCGATTGTTATCAAGGCTGACGGCCTTGCTGCAGGTAAAGGCGTTATTGTTGCCATGACCCTTGAAGAAGCAGAAGATGCGGTACGCGATATGCTGGCGGGCAATGCCTTTGGTGACGCTGGTCATCGTGTCGTCATTGAAGAGTTTTTAGAGGGGGAAGAAGCCTCTTTCATTGTCATGGTCGATGGCCAAAACGTTTTACCTATGGCAACCAGCCAAGATCACAAACGTGTCGGTGATGCTGATACAGGTCCTAATACCGGTGGTATGGGTGCATACTCCCCTGCACCAGTCGTGACTGCTGAAGTCCATGACCGCGTGATGAAAGAAGTGATCATGCCAACCGTGGAAGGTATGGCAGCCGAAGGAAACCCCTACACAGGTTTTCTCTATGCAGGCTTAATGATCACACCCGATGGCGCACCCAAAGTCATTGAATACAATTGCCGTTTTGGCGATCCTGAAACTCAGCCGATCATGATGCGTTTACAAACGAGTCTTGCTGATCTTTGCTTGGCAGCACTGGATAAGCGTTTAGATGAAGTGAGCGCTAGCTGGGATAGTCGTCCAGCAGTTGGTGTTGTATTAGCCGCAGGTGGATATCCAGGAAATTACCGTAAGGGTGACGAAATTGAACTACCTGCCTCTGAAGCCATAGACTCTAAAATCTTCCATGCAGGCACTGCACTGAAAGATGGCAAAGTGGTAACCGCCGGTGGCCGTGTTCTTTGTGCAACAGCCTTAGGTCAAAGTGTCAGTGATGCACAGCAACGCGCCTATGAAGCCGTGCATCAAGTTCGCTGGCAGGACATGTTTTATCGACATGATATTGGCTATCGTGCCATCGCTCGTGAACAGAAAAATAAATAGCCTCTAACACATAACAGGAGTCACTGATGGATTGTTTATTCTGCAAAATCGTAGCCGGTGATATTCCAGCGGACATCATCTATCAAGATGATCTGGCAGTGGCCTTTATGGACATTAATCCACAAGCGCCCTTTCATGCGTTGATCATCCCTCGCAAGCACATTGCAACTCTAAACGATGTTTCTTCTGAGGATCGTGAAATCGTTGGCCACCTGCACTGGGTTGCGGCAAAACTTGCTGAACAAAACGGTTTTGCGGCAGATGGCTATCGAGTGGTGTTTAACTGTAATACGCATGGCGGTCAAACGGTGTATCATATTCATCTGCATTTATTAGGTGGAAAACCACTGGGCTGGCCTCCTTATCAGGATACTTTAAAAGTACCTGTATAAAACCAAAATGACTCTTTTGTTGCAGTGCGCCATTTTAGTAAATCTCTGCTATGATGATGCACTGTGACAATTAAGGAGTCAGACCATGAGTGAATCTAATCCATCCCTCAGCTTGAAAAAAGAACGCCCACCCGTTCATGATCAGCTGGAATTTTTTATCGAACAAGCTCGTCAAGCCACTCCCATTCGAACTGCCGTTGTGCATCCAGTAGATCACAACAGCTTAATGGGTGCTATTGAAGCAGCCGAACAAGGTTTAATTGAGCCTCTTTTAGTCGGCCCAGAGCATAAAATTCGTGCCGCAGCTGAAATTGAAGGCATCGACTTATCACCTTATGAAATCGTAAACACAGAGCACAGCCATGAAGCGGCTGAACGCGCTTGTGCGCTTGTTCGCAGTGCAGAAGCGGTTGCCTTAATGAAAGGCAGCTTAGGCACGTCAGAACTCTTGGCTGCGGTTATCAACAAGACCAAAGGTATTCGTACTGAGCGTCGTTTAAGTCATGTTTGGGTATTTGATATTCCTAACTACCACAAGCCGCTAGTCATTACCGATGCCGCAATTAACGTTGCACCTGACTTACTGACTAAACGCGATATCGTGCAAAATGCGATTAACTTCTGCCACTCACTAGGTATTCATAAACCTAAAGTCGCTATTCTTGCGGCGGTTGAAAAAGTAAAACCAGCGATGCAAAGCACACTGGATGCTGCTGCGTTGTGCAAGATGGCTGATCGTCGTCAAATCACTGGTGCTATCTTAGATGGCCCACTTGCCTTTGATAACGCCATCTCTTTGCAAGCTGCTATCGATAAACATATCGACTCACCGGTATCAGGTGAAGCTGACATTCTGCTTGCACCAGACCTTGAATCAGCCAATATGATCGCAAAACAGCTGATTTACTTAGCAGGTGCTAAATCAGCGGGTCTAGCAGTGGGTGCTAAAGTGCCTATTATTTTGACCAGCCGCGCAGAAGGCACCCTAGGACGTCTAGCCTCTTGTGCGATGGCTTCTCACATGGTGTATCACCCAGAAAAGGAAAGCTGATATGAAAACCTTGCTAACCGTGAACGGTGGTTCTTCCAGTCTAAAATGTGGCCTTTATCAGGTAACGGATGAAGGCTTAGAGAATCTTTGCGTCATCAAACTGGGCAATTTGTTAGGCGATGGTGTACGTTTTAGTGCAGCGAACGCCGCTGGCACTTCATTAGAATCTAAAACGATTGATATGAATAGCGTCGGTCGTGAGCAACGTCATCAAGCAGCACTGAATGAAGTGCTGAGTTGGCTGAATGCGACCTACCAAGGCCATCAACTGATTGCCACAGGGCATCGTATCGTTCATGGTGGCAATGAATTCAGTGCGCCTGTGACTATCACTGAAGAAATTAGCAGCCAATTACTGCAATTTATTCCACTGGCGCCACTGCATCAGCCGTACAACTTAAAACTGATTGAAGCGATCCGTAACCTTTTGCCTGAACTGCCTGCGGTAGGCTGTTTCGATACCATGTTTCATACCAGTCAATCACGACTTGAACGACTCTATGCGATCCCCCGCCGCCTAAGTGATGAAGGTGTCATGAAGTATGGGTTTCATGGGTTGTCCTATGAATTCATCGTTCATCAATTACGTCAATCCGATGCCAGCCAACTGAAAACCGTCGTCTGTCATTTAGGTGCTGGCGCCAGTATGTGTGGTGTCGCTAATGAGAAGTCGGTTGCTTCAAGCATGGGCTTCACCGCCGTTGAAGGTCTACCTATGGGAAGCCGCTGCGGTAATATCGATCCCGGTGTCTTGCTTTACTTGATGCGCGAATATTCGATGAATATCGATGAGATTGAAGCCATACTCTACAAAGAAAGCGGTTGGTATGGCGTTTCTGGTGGAATCAGTTCCGAGATGCTTGAACTGCACAAAGCCAAACATCCTCACGCCGAAGAAGCGATCGATCTTTTCTGCTTGCGTATCGCAGAAGAAGCAGGACGCTTAGCGGCTGCGATGGGTGGCATCGAACAGATCGTCTTTACGGGTGGTGTGGGCGAAAATGATGCTGATGTTCGTTCTCGTGTGGTTGAGCGCTGCGCATGGCTAGGCGCTGAACTCGATGCTGAAGCGAACAGTAAAAACGCTATGCTAATCAGCAGTGATACCTCATCCATCGCGTTACGTGTGATTCCAACGGATGAAGAGATGATGATTGCGATGCACACCCTCGCAAAAATTCACTAAGCAGGTTTACACATCAGTCGATTGACTCAATAGATTGATGGCTTAAGCAAAACAGCCAGATGCTTTTCAGGATATTAACCTGACAAGTCTCTGGCTGTTCTTTTATGTACTTGGTTTACTCAATCCCGCGCTGACGAACCATCTCAAACAAGCATACACCGGTGGCTACCGAGACATTCAAACTGGTAATACTGCCCAACATCGGAATCTTGACCAGTTGATCGCAATGCTCTCGAGTTAAACGGCGCATGCCTTTCCCTTCAGCTCCCATCACTAAAGCTGCGGCACCTTTTAAATTGGCTTGATAGAGTGTCTGCTCAGCTTCGCCCGCGGTACCAGTGATCCAGACACCTGCTTGTTGCAATTGTTGCATCGTTCTAGCTAGATTAGTCACTTGAATATAGGGAACAATTTCAGCCGCCCCGCAAGCGACTTTGCTCACCGTTGAGTTCAAGGGTGCAGATTTATCTTTCGGTGCAATGACCGCTACCACACCAGCGGCTTCGGCTGTTCTTAAACAAGCCCCTAAATTATGAGGGTCAGTCACACCATCTAGAATTAAAAACAGTGGGTTTTCAGGTAGGTTTTCCAAGATTTTTTGAAGATCAGACTCATCAGCCATGCGAATCGCTTTGCATTCAGCAATGACGCCCTGATGAACGCCTTCTACCATCATATCCATCCGCTTACGTGCACTTCGCTGCACCGTAATACCCGAAGCAGCAGCCTGCTCTAACAGGCTATTAAAGCGCTCGTCGGCACGCCCTTCTTGCAGAAAAATTACCTTAATGCGCGATGGATCTTGCTTTAATACTGAATTGACTGCGTGCAGCCCAAAGACACGTTCTGAAGACATGAAGCGAAACTCTAGCAAATAAAAAATTAAGTGTAGCAGAAAACCCTGTGTCGATTGCAGCCTAATGGATGGATGCGCTTGAAATACAGTACACCCTTGAAATAGATCAAGCCTAAGGTAATACTGAATGGCTAAAAACAAAACATTTAATCAAGGAGTTCACAATGGGTTTTGCACTTTCAAGTCTAGAACTGACCAGTACTGCTTTTGCTGCCGGCGGTGCCATTCCGAAACAACATACCGGTGAAGGCCCTGACACCTCTCCTGCGTTAGCTTGGAGCAATATTCCTGAAGGCACCCAATCTTTTGCGATTATCTGCCATGATCCCGATGCCCCTTTAGTTAAAAATGCAAGCTATGGCTATGTTCACTGGGTTCTCTACAATCTTCCCGCTGACCTGAATCAATTAGAAGAAGGCACAGATGCTGGCACACCGGGAGTGAACGACTTTGGAAACCTAGGTTATGGCGGCCCTATGCCTCCTGAAGGTCATGGCGTCCATCACTATTACTTCTGGATACTGGCTTTCGATAAGCAACTGGATCTTCCTGAAGGCTTGAGCATGGCGGAGCTGTTAGACAAAACAGAACCTAACTTACTGGGTATGAATCGTTTGGTAGGAACCTATCAGCGAGGCTAATTCATTCACTAAACTCGCCAGTTTCTCTTCAGGTTCAGCGCTAAAACCTAGTACTAAACCGGACTGGCGAGTTAATGGGTCGTATACCGATAAAGGCCGTACGCCAAACCCCTGCTGAGCTAAAGACTGACAGAGCCCAACATCATCACTGGCTTCTGGCATGGCTAGCACTAAATACATGCCTCCCCCCGCGTCTATGATTGGCCAGTCGGATAAACCACTAGCCGCTAGGGCATTTTCCATCACCGTCCGTCTTTGCTGATAAAGCAGACGCATTTTTTTCAAGTGACGGCTATATTCACCTGAAATCATGAAGTGAGCCAAGGCATGTTGTGGTAGGCGACTTAACCCACCATCGACGTGATTGCGCAGTGCTAAAAACGGTGCGACCAACTCTTTAGGAAGCACCACATAGCCTAGCCTTAAGGCAGGAAAAACCGTGCGGCTGAAGGTTCCGGTATAAATAACGCGCTGACGTGCATATTGGTTTTCGCTTAGACCCAGCAAAGCACTCACCACCGGTCCTGTGGCAAACTCGCAGTCAAAATCATCTTCTAAAATCCAGCTTTGATTCTGCTCTGCCCAAGCCAAGAGTGTCAGTCTTGATGACAAACCCAAGGTATGCCCTAGTGGAAAATTACGCGAGGGTGTTAAGCACAATAACTTGGCATTAGGCGTGTTTTCTGGCTTCTGCTGAAGGGTCTGCCAACTGATCGATTGGATCCGAGCACCGGTTTGCGCAACGACATCATAGGTACCTTGGTAGCCGGGCGCTTCAACCAACACCTCATCACCTGCCTTGAGTAGCAATCGACTGACTAAATAAAGCGCTTCTTGCGAACCGGAAGTAATCACCACCTGAGAAGATGCTGCCTGAACACCACGTCGAATCAACAGGTGTTTAACTATCGCTTCGCGTAACAACTCATCCCCAGCTAAAGGCGCACTCTGCAGCAAACCTCGTGACGCCTGAGCGACATTAACGCAACGCTTCCATGCTTGCATGGGAAACTGATCGAGCGCCGCCATCGCTGGTTGAAGTTTTAATCCTGAGCTGGCTGAAACCTTGTCTGTTTTTCTAGAGAGGTGCGTGACGTTCAGCGAATCATTCACTACCGGTAATCGATCAGTTTTTTGGAGAAGATGGTCAGGCAAATTCGCAACGTAGCTGCCAGAACCTTTGCGGGTATCTATATACCCTTCGGCATGCAACAGTTCATAAGTATTTTTTATGGTGTTACGAGAAACGCCTAACTCCTCTGCCAGCTCGCGGGTGGAGGGAAGTTGTTCGCCCGCTTTCAATTGACCTGACAATATCGCCTGTTGAAATCTGAGTACCAGCTCTCGGTAACGCGGGAGACTTCGTGTTTGCCCCAATGAAAGGGGTGATCGGATCAGATCAGCTAGAGAACTCAAAGTGGACCTATCATTTAGACAAGAATTGGATCTTATAGAATCCACTTTTAAGACCTAAACTGCAAGTCAGCGGTTAAATAAGAGAATCCATCATGAAAAGCTATCCCATTACACAGCGCAACAAAGTGATTAGAGGCCCCAAGCGTGCCTGTTACGACCAAGAAGTCATCCATGCAATCTTAGACGAAGCGATGGTCTGCCATGTCTCCTGCCAAAGCGATCAAGGCCCCTTAATACAGCCGACACTTCACTGGCGCGTGGACGAAGTGCTCTATATTCACGGCTCCTCTAAGAATGGTCTATTTCAGCAACTACTGAATGGCGCGGAAGCCAGTATTGCGATCACCCTACTCGATGGCATTGTCTTTGCTCGTTCTGCATTTCACCATTCAGTCAACTATCGCAGTGTGATACTTCACGGGAAAGCTTATGAGGTAACCGATGAAGTAGAAAAACGCGCATCACTGGACGCTTTGATGGAAAAATTTCATCAGGGTCGCTCTAAAGAAGCACGCCCCGCCAATGATACCGAGCTTAAAGCCACCAGTGTGTTAGCTTTCAAGCTAGAGAACATTTCAGCGAAGATTCGAACGGGAGGGCCTATTGACGATTCGGAAGATATGCAACTACCAGTGTGGGCGGGCGTCCAACCCATCACATTAAAACTCGGCGATATTATTTACGAATAACAGAATATAGTAAAAACAAAGGCTAGCCTGCAAACACAGACTAGCCTTCGATCACTAACTACCCGAGAAGCGCGAAGTTAGGGTTTGATTTCTGTGCCCCATTTGGTTTAAGACGTCAGCGATACTACTGAGATTTTGTGCGGTTTCAGCGGTTTCATGAGTTTGTTGAGAGACTTTACTGATATTATTTGCAATATCACTGGCAACACTGGTTTGCTCTTCAGCAGCCGTAGCAACCTGCGCATTAAAATTGTTTATTTTTGTAATCAGTTCACTGACATTCTTTAGTTGGTTGGAGCTGACTTCAAAAATCTCTACGCTTTCTTTGGAGATAGCGTGAGATGCTTGCATCACATTAGCCGTTTCACTGGCACCCTGTTGAACCGTCTCAATAATTTTTTGTATCTCTTCAGTGGAAACTTGTGTTCGTTGGGCGAGTGTTCTTACTTCATCAGCAACGACCGCGAAACCTCGACCTTGATCTCCTGCACGCGCAGCTTCTATAGCGGCGTTCAAAGCAAGTAAGTTAGTTTGCTCAGAGATGCTTCTAATTACCCCGATAACTGCTCCGATATTATTAGTATCAGATTCAAGTTGGCTGACGATGTTCATGGATGAACTAATTTGGCTGGCTAGTCGATCCAATGCAACATGCGCTTTTTGCATGGAAGCCAAGCCTTCTAAAGTAACATGATTAGCTTCATTGGCTAAGTTAGCCGCATCCTGAGCATGGTTGGATACTTCACTGGCAGCAGCAGCCATTTCTTCCATTGCAGTTGCTACCAAGGCAGCGTTATCATTCGTACTCGCCGCATGCTCAATAATATTGCTGGAGATACTCGACATTTCTGCAGTTGAGGCAGTCAACTCTTGAGTATTGACTCGCATCTCATTGGCAACTTGCAATAAAAACTCTTGAAGCTGTCTTGCAGACTGCGCGAGAGTACCCAATTCATCTGCCCTTGAGATAGCAATCCGTGTGTTCAATCGACCTTCACTCAAGTCTTGAATCGCACTGATCAGCTTGCGACTAGGTTGAACGATGCCTAAGTTCACAACAAGCATGGCAATCACACCAAAAAGCTGGATCGCTGCTAGCAAAAGTACTGCTGACAATAAGGATGCAAACTGCACTTCTCCGGGTATTTTATTAGCCTCTTGAATTGCTTTTTCAGCCAAATCTGCAGCTGCTTGGTTCAACAATCGAGAAGGCTCTCGATCAATGCCTGCCACCGCTTGATCACCCACACGATGATCAAAATTACTGTTAACGAAAGCCTGATAACCGGTTCTATAGGCGACTCCCATCGATTGATGAGCTTCAACAAACTGTATAACGGTCTGGCGTTCTTCCCCATCAGGCATGATCGTCAATAAATCTTTCGCAATCGTTTGAACGAGTCGCTCCTGATTCTGAAAGCTAGTCCAAAATCGTTCAAGCTGATCGGGTCTTTCACCTCGAATCAGTACATTTTTCCATTCCTGCACTTGAGTTTTAAATTCACTCTGCATCTGGTTGATAGCACGTTCCATGGCCACTTCTTGACTAATCAGCTGGTTATAGCGCTGAATTCCTTGACTGACTTGAACGAAATAAAAAATACCTGCAACAATAATCAGTAAGCAACCGCCAACAATAATAGACAGTAACTTATTGAAAAGACTTTTATTGATCCAGTTCATGTGCATGCCTCAATAAGGAATAAAATTACACCTTAACAATATAGTGCTATAGGCAAATTTTTAGTAGGCAAAACTTCATGATCTTATTCAAAACCTATAAAACGATTTAATCAAAATAATCAGTAACATCTGTTTTTGACCTATCACCATATAGGGTCTATGCTTAAGGTGTTGTATTTATTAATAACAAACTAACTGTTCAACAAGGAGCCCCCATGGCTGATGTAAAAAAGAAGCTAAAAAAAGCGATTAAAGCAACCAAAGCAAAAGTAGCCAAGCAAGAAAAGAAAGTGAAAAAGCTGAAACAAAAACTGAAAAAAGCTTAAGGTCTTAGCAACTCCTACTAGAGGATGCAGCTTAATTCAGCCGTCAGTTTTAAGTAAAGAAAATGCCCGGCAATGCCGGGCTTCTTATTTTTTACTCAGTCGCTTTGCAACTTACCTAAACCAATTAAATATCTTTTACTAAGCGCAAAGCATCATAAATAGCAGCATGAGTATTTCGTGCTGACACAGCATCGCCGATACGATACAGCACAAATTGACCGTCTGGATTGCGATGCTCGGTTTGCACTTCACCGGCAATTAACTGTTCGTAGTTAACCGCCCCTAAATTGCTAGAGTGAGGCTTCAACTCAAAATAAAGCTCATCCAATGGCAAGGTACCGTGATTAACCACCACTTGATCGACATGACGAGTATTAAGCACTCCACCATAATCACTGCTTAACCGAGCCAGCAAGCCACCCTCTTGCTTTTCAACAGATGCCAGTCGATACGTGACGGTAAAAGTCACATCCTGCTTTTGTAAGCTGCGCATATAAGGAACGAGATTCATCGCCATGACTTCAGGAGCGAAGGTTCGATCAGGCGTCATGATCTCGACCTTAGCACCACTGGCTGCGATGACTTCTGCCGCTTGCAGGGCAGCATGATCGCCAGCATCGTCATAAATTAGCACATTGCGTCCCGGTTTGACGTCTCCAGCAATAATATCCCAAGTGGAAACGACATAATCATTCCCTTCGCTTAACACCTCGGTATGCGGCATACCACCCGTCGCCACTATGACAACATCTGCTTCTTGATTGAGAACATCATCAGCTTCAGCCCAAGTATTAAAACGAAAATCCACGCCCATTCGTTCACATTCAGACAAGCGCCAATCAATAATGCTGATCATCTCTCGACGACGTTCATTTTGCGCTGTCAGCCTAACTTGACCACCCGCTTTATCTGCGGCTTCCATAACGGTCACTAGATGACCCCGTTCAGCGGCAACACGCGCCGCCTCTAAGCCTGCAGGGCCAGCACCGATCACCAACACCTTTTTCTGTGTTGTGGCTTTAGGAATATCATGGGGCATGGTCAGTTCACGACCTGTCGCCGGATTGTGAATGCAGTAAGCTTCTCCGCCTTGATAAATTCGGTCTAAACAGAAATTGGCGCCGACACAGGGGCGAATACGATCTTCCTCACCCGCCATCAACTTACGCACAATATGTGGGTCGGCCATGTGAGCCCGTGTTAAGCCCACCATATCTAACTTGCCAGAATCGATAGCATAGCGAGCCGTGGCGATATCCGGAATCTTAGCAGCATGAAAGGTTGGCATTCCGGTTAATTTGCGTACTTCACCCGCAAAGTCTAGATGCGGGGCATTACGCATCCCTTGCACAGGAATCACGTCGGTTAAACCCGCATCAGTATCGATATGACCTCGTATCACGTTGAGGAAATCGACCATACCACTGGCTTGTAATTTTTGTGAAATCAGCAAACCTTCTTCGACCGAGATACCACCCTGTAACGCTTCATCTGCGGTATAGCGAACACCGACAATAAATTTTTCTCCGACGCGTTTTCGTATTTCTTTTAGGACATCAAAGGTGAATAACAAGCGATTATCAAGTGAACCCCCATAAGGGCCATCTAAGGTATTGGTCAAAGGTGACCAAAACTGATCCATTAAATGTCCATAGGCTTGCAACTCAATGCCATCCAAACCTGCAGAATACATACGTTCAGCAGCATCAGCATAATCTTTGATAATACGCTCGATGTCCCAATCTTCCATTTTTTTAGGGAAGGCACGATGGCTAGCTTCACGATGATGGGAGGGAGAAACCACACTTAGCCAATCACCCTTAGCCCAGTGCGTCCGACGACCTAAATGAGTTAATTGAATCATCACCGCGGTGCCATGTTCGTGACAGGCATCAGCCAGATCACGCATATAGGGAACCACTTCATCTTTGTAAGCAAGGATGTTGTTAAAAACGGGTGGACTGTCTTTAGAAACGGTTGCTGATCCTGCGGTCATGGTTAAAGCGATACCGGCTTTAGCACGCTCGGCATGATAAGCGCGATATTTAGCTTTCGGCATGCCGTCTTCAGGATAGGCCGGTTCATGGGAAGTGGTCATAATCCGGTTTTTTAATGTTAGATGCTTAAGCTGATAGGGTTGAAGCAATGGATCTTTAGACATATGAGCACCTTCCCATTTTTGCAGTTATTAATCTATGTGGTTTTGATGATGTCATTCGAGATTAGTCAAAATGTACACATGTGTCAATTATAGGTACATTAATGAACATTGAATTGCCTTAAACGACTAAAGACCGTATTCTTCGCGACATGAATATGCCTGAAACCGGATGGCGCGGATCGCCAGATGTTTGGATAGATATTGCTTATGACACGCTGATTACGCGTGGGGTTGAAGCTGTTCGTATTCAACCCTTAGCCAAGCAACTCAACCTGTCACGCACCAGTTTCTATTGGTTTTTCAAAGACAGAGAAGCCTTGTTAGAAGCCTTAATACAGCGGTGGCGAGACAAAAATACCGGAAACTTAATTCAGCAAACACAAGCTTATGCTGAAAATATTACTGAAGCAGTGCTCAACCTTTTTGATTGCTGGCTGGATGAAGCCCTATTTGATGATGGCTTTGAATTTGCGATGCGCAACTGGGCATTACAGTCGGACGATGTTAGAGATGAGATTGAACAAGCAGATCATCGCCGCTTACAGGCCATTGGTGAAATGTTTGAGCGCTTTGATTTCCCTCAACAGGAAGCGGATATTCGTGCGCGCACTATTTATCTAACACAGATTGGCTATGTCTCCATGCGAACCCATGAAACCCTTGCGGTACGTATGGCTAGAATCAATGATTATGTCAGAGTATTTACCGGAATGAATGCATCTGAAAGTCAGCTCAAGCGATTTTATCACCGCCATGGTTTTACAGGCTGATAGGCTATTTTTTAGAGGCTAGATTTAAAAACTTGATGTTACAACTAGATATTCCAGTTGCTACAACTCAATATTAAAGTTTAGACCTGAGAATTATCTTTCTGCTCAGCAGTATCAGCTTCTTTCAGGGCTTTCTGTTGTTCCTGCCATAGGCGCTTTTGTTCAAAGTAAAAATCCCATACACATGGACAACAAGAGCCACCACCACAACACTCACTGGGTGTAGGAGGAATAGGTTCTTCTAAGATTTCTACAGGATCTTTTTCAGTATAACTCATCACAAAATCAATCTTCATTCGGCTAACAAAAATAAGGCCCTGACAGTGCAGGGCCTAGTTTAGGTCAGGTGATCTTAGCCTTGAAGGCTAGCAAACACCTTATCGCGAATATCTTCAACGCTACCGACGCCTGCAACATAAACATATGTTGGAGCGTTAGCAGCATCTTGCTGAGCCCAGCCTTGGTAGTAGTTGATCAATGGCTTGGTTTGATCATGATAAACATTCAAACGTAGGCGAACCGTGTCTTCTTGGTCGTCAGCACGTTGAACCAACTCTTCACCCGTAACATCATCCACGCCTTCGGCTTTTGGTGGGTTAAAGATCACATGGTAAGTACGACCAGAACCTGGATGTACACGACGACCGCTCATACGCTTAATGATCTCTTCATCGTCAACATCGATTTCAACGACCGCATCGATCTTAACGCCCGCTTCTTTCAAAGCATCTGCTTGGGGAATAGTTCTTGGGAAACCATCAAACAGGAAGCCATTGGCACAATCAGCTTCTGCGATGCGCTCTTTGACTAAACCGATAATGATCTCATCAGATACCAGACCGCCCTCATCCATCACTTTTTTAGCTTGGACACCCAATGGGGTACCTGCTTTCACAGCTGCACGTAACATATCTCCAGTAGAGATCTGCGGAATACCAAATTTTTCAGTAATGTACTGTGCTTGTGTCCCTTTACCGGCACCAGGTGCGCCTAGCAAAATAATTCGCATTGAGGGTTTACTCCTACTTGATTTCTAATAATTTGTTACGTCAGCCTTTATCAAGGCTACAGCACACGAAAATAATCCCCGAGAGTAACGCTTCAGCAACGGATCTCACAATTCGACATTAGCACTAACCGGTATTACGCATACCCGCCGAAATGCCCGCCATCGTCACCATTAACGCTTGCTCTAATCGCTGATCTGGTTGATTTCTGTCACGATACAAGAGTTCAACTTGCAAGAAGTGCAAAGGATCCAGATAAGGATTACGCACTTCTATCGATTGGCGAATGATCGGATTATCTTCTAATAAACGATCTACCTGTTTAATCTGTTTTACCCAATCAACAGTCCGCTGCAAGCGATCGCGAAGGCTTGCTCCTAAAACACCCAGTTCATCCGAAGTTAGGCGTTTTTCATAGTAAGCAGAGATACTAAAGTCCGTTTTGGCCAACACCATTTCCAACATGTCGATATTGGTTCGGAAGAAAGACCAGTTTTTATACAACTCTTGTAGCTTGGATAGCTCACCTTTTTCGATCGCATTTCCCAACGCACTGTCAGAACCTAACCATGCCGGTAGCAGCAAACGTATCTGAGTCCAAGCAAAAATCCAAGGGATGGCGCGCAAACTTTCTACACCACCATCCATGCGACGTTTCGCGGGCCTTGATCCCAGTGGTAGTTTTGCCAATTCCTGTTCAGGTGTGGTAGAGCGGAAATAAGGCACAAATTGTGGATCTTCACGCACTATAGAGCGATAACTCTTAAATCCAGTCTCTGCCAATTGATCCATATATTCACACCACTGAGGATCAGCTGGTGCACCGGGGCACAAAGTCGCTTGAAGCACGGCACCCGTATAAAGCTCTAAATTTCGCACTGCTATTTCTGGCACACCAAATTTAAAGCGAATCATTTCACCCTGTTCTGTTACTCGCAAAGCGCCAGCCACTGAACCTGGAGGTTGCGATAAGATTGCAGTGTGGCTGGGACCACCGCCTCGACCGACGGTACCACCACGACCATGAAAGAGTGTTAAATGAACGCCATGCTGCTGACAAACACGAGTCAGCGCTTGTTGAGCACGATATTGTCCCCAAGCAGCAGCTAACTGACCGGCATCTTTAGATGAGTCAGAATAACCGATCATTACCTCTTGTTTACCCTGAGTGTAGTCTTTATACCAGTCAATACTGAGCAGTGCTGCAATACAGTCTGGACCGCCATCCAGATCAGCTAAGGTCTCAAACAGCGGCGCAACACGCATATTCCAGCGGATGCCAGTTTCTTTCAGAAGCAGAATGACCGACAACACATCGGAAGGCTTACTGGCCATAGAGATGACATAAGAACCCAATGAATCAGGCGAGGTATTTGCAACTACCTGACAGGTATCTAGCACTTCCTGAACATCAGCCGAAGGTTGCCAATCATGAGGTATCAAGGGTCGTTTTGATTGTAGCTCTTTCAGTAAAAAGTCTTGTTTGTTGGCTTCTGACCAGCTGGAGTAGTCACCTAGATTGTAAAACTGACAGAGCTCATCAAACACTTGAATATGACGATCTGCGTTCTGTCGAATATCAATCTTAACCAGTGCCAAACCAAAACAAGCGGCTCGACGAATCACGTCTTCCAGTAATCCAGAGGCGATATTCTCCATACCACACTCGCATAAAGAGCGATGGCAAAGCATTAGTGGTTCAAGCAGCTCTTGATCATCAAAGATCCAGCCCTCTTCATCCACCTTCTGCCCTTTCAGTTTTGCTGCGATACCACTTCGAGTCGCCTCTAGCCTGCCACGAAGCCCACCTAAGAAGACACGATAAGGCTCTGAGGTTTGATCTCCTACCAAGGCACGTAACTCTGCATTGGCGCGAAACATAGATAACTCTTTCCGCAGTTCATCAACATCACGTGCAAACAGATCTGCCGCCATCCAGCGAGCTAACTGCAACACTTCTGATGTGACTTTCGCGGTTACATTGGGGTTACCATCACGATCCCCGCCCATCCAAGAGGAGAAGCGAACAGGTGAGCAGTGTAAAGGTAGATTGACGTTTAAGGTGCTTGATAGAGTTTGATCTAAGCGTTTGTAGAAAGCAGGTATCGCTTTCCATAAAGAGTTTTCGATGACCGCAAAGCCCCATTTAGCCTCGTCTACCGGTGTCGGACGCTGTTTACGAATTTCATCGGTATGCCATATCTGTGCAATCAATTGATCCAGTCGCTCACTGACGGGCTCTTGGCGATCGAGTCGCTTGAGACAGTCGGTAATGGCATCATATTTTTGGATCAAGGTACGACGATTCACTTCGGTAGGATGGGCAGTTAAGACGAGATCTATGCGTAATTCAGACAGAGCTTGGCTGATCTGCTCGGCACTTTGCCCTGATTGGCTGTACAGTTGTTCTAATAGTCCTGAAAATTCGTCTGGTTCGTCCTGCTCGTTGGCATCTAATTGACGACGAACGCGATGATGCTCTTCAGCGATGTTGGCAAGGTTAAGGAATTGAGTAAATGCCCTTGCCAAAGGTAACACATCGTCTTTATCCAGTGATTCTATCGCGGATAATAGTTCGTCATGGTCGGGCTTTGCCGCTGTTCGCCCCTCTTTAGCCAGTTGTCTGATGCGTTCAACACGCTGTAAGAAGTCATCACCCAGATCGGTAGCAATGGTTCGCCCAAGGCTATCACCCAGCATACGTACGTCGTCGCGTAGGGCTTCATGCAGATTTATCGTCATTGCACCTCTCCTTTTTTCGCCAGTTCCCAAAATTGATCCAGTTCTTCTAGGCTATATTCGTCGAAACGACCACGCCCTGCAAACACCTGTTGCTCTACTTGTCGAAAACGTCGTTCAAACTTACGGTTGGTGCCCCTGAGTGCCTGCTCTGGGTCTATTTTAAGATGACGACAAAGATTCACCTGAGCAAATAATAGATCGCCCGCTTCATCGAGAATAGCATGCTGTTGACCCGAAGCGATGGCTTCTCTTAATTCGGCAATTTCTTCTTCAATTTTATCCAGCACCCCTGAGATATCAGGCCAATCAAAGCCAAGATTAGCGGCGCGCTTTTGCAGCTTTGCTGCACGATTCAGAGCAGGCAGCGCCATAGGAATTTCATCCATGGCGGAATGACGCTCTCTTTCACCACGCTCTTGCTGCTTAATCACCTCCCACTGTTGATTAACCTGAGCAACTTCGGGGGTGACTGCTGTACTTTCATGCAACTGCCCATTCGGGAAGACATGCGGATGGCGACGAATCAGTTTAGTGACTAATTGATCAATGATCTGATGGAAGTTAAAAAGGTCATCTTCTTCGGCTAGACGGGCATAAAACACCACTTGAAACAGCAAATCACCCAGCTCATCCTGCAGATGAGCCCAATCCTGTCGCTCCAGCGTGTCGATCACCTCGTACACTTCTTCCAGCGTATGGGGAACGATGCTGCTAAAGGTTTGCTGCTGATCCCAAGGGCATCCATCTGGACCACGCAAACGTGACATCAAATAGATAAGATCATCTAGGGTGTACTTAATGTTTGCCATCACGCTCTCGATGAACATCTATCACGTTAGGTAGCTGGTTTAACTTATCCATAATCCGCCCCAGAACATCTAAACGTGAAATCTCTACAGTTAGAGACATACGGGCAATGTTGCTGTTTTTATCAGTACGCGTATTGGCAGACAAAATATTGAGCTTTTCATTCGCCATGATCATCATCATATCGCGAAGCAGACCCGAACGATCATAGGCTTCAATCATAATATCTACTGGATAAGTATTCTCGCCATCTTCATCCCAATCTACCGTAACGATACGACGTGGTTCGGTTTCACGAAGAGTTTGCAGGTTGCTACAGTTTTCATGGTGAATAGAAACACCTCGTCCTTGTGTAATAAAGCCGATGATAGGATCTCCCGGAACTGGCTTACAGCAGTTGGCAATCACGGTTAGTAAGTTACCCACGCCCTGAATGCGGACACCTTCACCAGCGCCATGGACTTGTTGGGCATGGCGATGATGAATAGGCTGTAATTGCAGGTCCATCTGCTCTTCATGTTCTGGCTCTGTTTGCTTCTGAGCTTCATTGAGAATCTGTGATAAACGTATATCACCTGCACCGATGGCAGCATACATGTCGTCTGCAGTTTTGAAACTAAGCGCCTGAACAATCACTTTCATATTTAGCTGATGAACATCAATCGCTAAACGCTTAAGCTCACGCTCTAGCATCTCACGACCAGCCTCAGCGTTTTGATCTCGCGCTTGAAGCTTAAACCAGTGTGCCACTTTTGCTCTAGCACGCGAAGTCGTTACAAAACCTAAGTTCGTATTGAGCCAGTCGCGTCTAGGGCGCTGTTCGCTGCTGGTCATGATTTCGATCTGATCACCCGTTTTTAACGCGTGATTGAGTGGAACGATGCGTCCGTTGACTTTAGCACCACGACAACGATGACCGACTTCCGTATGGACCCTGTAAGCAAAATCAACCGGTGTCGATCCAGTTGGCATGTCAATAACGTGCCCTTCAGGGGTAAATACATAAACACGATCCTGAGTCACATCTCCGCGCAGAATTTCACGTAAGCCTTCGCTTTCTCCCAAATCATCATGCCATTCAAGCACCTGACGCAACCAAGAGATTTTTTCCTCATATCCATCTCGGCGCGCACGAACATCGGTGCCCTTGTAAAGATGATGAGCACAAACACCTAACTCCGCCTCTTCATGCATATCAAAAGTACGAATCTGTATCTCTAGTACTTTACCTTCAGGACCAAATACCGCGGTATGTAATGAGCGATAGCCATTGGATTTTGGTGAAGCGATATAATCATCAAATTCATTCGGAATATTACGCCACGATCCATGCACGATACCCAATGCAGTGTAACAATCACGAACTTCAGGCACTAAAATACGTACAGCGCGAACATCAAAAACCTGATTAAATTCGATGTTTTTGCGCTGCATTTTGCGCCATATGCTGTAGATGTGCTTGGCGCGCCCGTGCACTTCACCGGCAATAGAGGCGTCTTGCAAACGCTCACGCAACTGTTCAACCACTTCATTGATAAATAGCTGGCGATCCATACGCTTTTCATCAAGCAGTCTGGCGATGTTTTTGTAGTCGTTGGGTTTCAAATAACGGAAGGAGAGATCTTCAAGTTCCCACTTGATATGACCGATACCTAGACGATGAGCAAGAGGTGCATAGATATCAAATACTTCTCTAGCAACTAGATAACGCTTTTTGCGACTTTCATCTTTCACGCGGCGGATAGCGCAGGTACGTTCAGCAATTTTGATTAGTGCAACGCGCACATCATCAATCATCGCTACCAGCATTTTTCGCAGGTTATCGACCTGACCTTCTGAGTCGCCCAAAACGGTTGAATCATGTCTTGGATTTTTACGGCTACCGATAGCCGCCATTTGTAAAACGCCATGAATCAGCGTTTCGATAACAGGACCAAATTCACGTCTTATTTTCGCGAGTGAAAGCTTTCCTTCACGCACCGCTCGATAAAGAATTGCTGCCACTAAAGAATCTTGATCTTGCTGTAATTCAGCTAAGATCTGCGCCATTTCTAAACCGATTAAATAGCTGTTTTTATGCGCACTGGCCCAGTCATCGCCATCAGCATTAGCGGCTTTTTCTTGAGCTTCGCGCGCTACTTCACAGGCTTTGCGAATGCTCTCAATATCAACACTGGAGTCAGTTTGCATTTGAATTCGATCAAGCCAAAGCTCAAGATCGACTGAACCATCCTCACGTATGGGATGTTCATCACGTACCTTAACCATTGCGAAGGTAACTCCTTAGACCACTTAACGAGGATCAAACACACCCGTAGATAAATAGCGGTCACCACGATCACAAATTATGCAGGCGATGGTTGCATTCTCAACCTGCTCAGCAAGTTTCATTGCACCCACAACAGAACCACCCGATGATACACCAGCAAAAATGCCTTCTTCTTGAGCCAGTCGTCGCATCATGACTTCTGCTTCAGTTTGAGCGACATCCAATACGATATCCACTCTTGCTGCTTCAAATATTTTTGGCAAATAAGCTTCAGGCCAGCGTCGGATACCCGGAATAGCGGAACCTTCAGCCGGTTGTAAACCAACGATACTGATGTTGGGATTCTGCTCTTTTAGGTAGCGCGACACTCCCATAATAGTACCTGTTGTACCCATAGAGCTAACAAAGTGCGTGATTTGGCCTGCAGTTTGACGCCATAATTCAGGGCCCGTGGTACGATAGTGTGCTTCAGGATTATCTAGATTGGAAAATTGATCCAATACTTTGCCAACACCATCCTGCTGCATCTGCATCGCTAGGTCACGAGCACCTTCCATTCCTTCCGCTTTACTCACTTCAATTAGCTCGGCACCATAGGCAGCCATAGCCGCTTTTCGCTCATTACTCATATTGGCAGGCATGATGAGTTTAAGCGCGTAACCTTTAATCGCTGCGGCCATCGCCAATGCAATGCCGGTGTTACCTGAAGTCGCTTCAATCAACACATCACCGGGCTTAATATCGCCACGCTGCTCTGCTAATTCAATCATGCTCAATGCGGGACGATCTTTAACAGAACCCGCTGGATTGTTACCCTCAAGCTTACATAGTAGCGTATTGTTATTTGGTACCTTGAAGCGTTGCAGACGAACCAGCGGTGTATTGCCGACGCATTCTGCGATAGTGGGATAGTGTGGTGCTGTCATGTTTGCAACCCTGTGTAAAAAATATAGAGACTTAATCAACCACTCAAAACTCTTGTCTTAAACGTTAGCCAACAGGTGATGGTAACGGCTCTGACGGTTTGACTCAACTTTCTGCAATCGCAGTTGCAACAACATATTCCTTTTCATCGCTATAAGAAAGATGCCAGGCGCGAATACCTAGCTGATTGGCATAGACTTCCGCGTAACCTGACAAGACTACCAAAGGTCTTCCTTCTGAGGTTTTATCTATTTGTATTTGCTGCCAACCGACACCTTTCGCAATACCCGTGCCTAAGGCTTTGACCACCGCTTCCTTAGCGGCAAAGCGTTTGGCTAAGAAACGTGCAGCGTCTTTTGTCTGAGTTAATTGCAACTGCTCCTGCACTGTCAGTATTCTCTGAGCCAGTGCAGGTGTTCTCTCTAGTGCCTTGTCTATTCTGGATATTTGTACAATATCCACACCAAGGCCAAAAATCATTTAGCGGCTTCTCTTGAAGCCAGCAGAGCACGTTGACGCGCTGCTAACATCAACGACTTCATCTCTTTGACTGCATCAGTCATACCCACAAACAACGCATGAGCGATTAGGGCATGGCCAATGTTCAGCTCATTCAGTTCTGGGATTTCAGCAATCGCTTCAACATTATGGTAATGAAGTCCATGTCCTGCATTCACTATCAGACCTTTTTCTGCAGCATAGGTTGCCGCTTTGCGAATTCGCTCAAGTTCTTTCTGCATACCAGCAGGTGTTGTTGCATCTGCATAGGCACCGGTATGCAACTCTATAGCAGGAGCACCACAGCGTATGGTCGCATCGATTTGATCGAACTCAGGATCAATAAATAAAGAGACTTCTGCTCCTTTAGCACCTAGTGTTTCGCAGAAATGCTGCACTTGCGATTCGTAGGTAATGACGTCTAATCCACCTTCAGTGGTGATCTCTTCACGCTTTTCGGGAACTAAGCAGATATGCGCTGGTTCAATCTCTAGCGCAAAAGCTAGCATCTCTGGCGTCAGCGCCATTTCTAGATTCATGCGAGTTTGAATCACTTCTGCTAGCACTCGTATATCACGCTCTTGAATATGTCTGCGATCTTCTCGCAGATGCACCGTAATGCCATCGGCACCAGCAGCTTCTGCTAATTGTGCTGCATACACAGGATCAGGATAACGAGTTCCTCTCGCCTGTCTTAATGTGGCGATATGGTCGATATTGACACCCAACAGAAGCGGTTTACCAAGGTTCATGCAGTTCTCCTAGTGTTCATAAAGAGTTCACGGCTTTTTAGAGGCTTATCACCAAGCAATACTGCCAGCGCTTCTCGCATTAAACGTTTCGCGGCACGTCTAACGTCGGCATCATCATAGTTATCTTCCGCAATGGAATGTAACCAAGCCCCTAAATAACCGCTTTGTTGATCGGTTAGTTGCATCCCTCCGTGACGAGGGTCAAAAACATAATACTGATGAGCATTACAACTGCTCAGCTCTAGAGCATAACCTAAACTATTCAATAGCTGACGCTCAAACGTTCGCAGCGCACCTTCTAAATCATCAGGTTGTATCAGTTCGCGCAGTAAATAGGTGTAATACAGATAAAGTCGGGGATGTGGATCAGCAGGCTGTAATAATCGCTGTAAAAGCTCGTTAGCATATAAACCACAAAGTAAGGCTTTTCCTTGTGGTTGCGCCATCACTTGAGGTACTTCAGCGTGTGTAAGGTTTTTTAAATCATGCCGCCCTGTCCAACTGACATGTAATGGCTGGAAGGGCTGAAGGGTAAAGCGACGAGAGGAGCCAGATCGCCTTGCTCCTCTTGCTACCACACTAATTCGCCCATACTCCAACGTAAATAGATCCACCAACAAACTGGTTTCTCGATAGGGGCGTGAATGCAGAACGAAGGCTGCAGCCTGTTCAGCACGTTGGGACATTACTCGTGCCTGTAACCTAAGCTACGCAATGCGCGCTCATCGTCAGACCAACCACGACGAACCTTGACCCAAAGATTCAACATCACTTTACACTCGAACATCTTTTCAATATCAAGTCGTGCATCTCGTCCAATGGTTTTCAGCACACTACCTTTATCACCAATGACGATACGTTTCTGCCCTTCTCGCTCAACTAAGATCAGTGCGCTAATGGTCAATAGCTCTCCGTCATGCTCAAAGGCTTCTATCTCAACAGTGATTCCGTAGGGCACTTCTTCACCAAGGTTTCGCATCAGTTTTTCACGTACGATTTCTGACACCATAAAGCGTGAGCTTCTATCGGTGATTTGATCTTCTGGATAGTGATGCGGTCCTTCAGGTAAATGCTCCGCTACCAATTTTTCAAGTTCTTCGACATTATGCCCTTTGGTCGCAGACATCGGCATAATCGCAGTAAAATCACGTTTACTTGAGATCATTTCGATATGCGGTAATAGTTCATCTTTTTGTTTTAGCTGATCAATTTTATTGACCACCAAGATGACAGGACAGTTCACGTAACGCAGTTTTTCTAGGACGATATCGTCTTCTTCAAACCACCGCGTCCGGTCTACGATAAAAATGACCAAATCAACATAGCGTAATGCATCTGAAGCGGTTTTGTTCATAAAGCGGTTTAGGGCTTTACCCTGATCATCTTTATGTAAACCAGGGGTATCGACGTAGATAACTTGATCCAGTCCTTCAGTTTTGATGCCGTGAATCTGGTGACGGGTCGTTTGCGGCTTACTGGAGGTAATACTGAGCTTTTGACCTAGAATTTGATTCAATAAAGTGGATTTGCCAACGTTAGGTCGTCCAACGATAGCCACAAAACCACAGCGGGTTGCTTCAGACACGCCCCTTCTCCTCTCGTAATTGAACTAAAGCAACCTTAGCTGCATTTTGCTCAGCTTGCCTGCGGCTATTACCTTGACCCTGAGTTGGCTTGTCTAATAGCACGGTGTGGCATTCAATATTGAAGGTTTGTGCATGCGCTTCCCCTTCAACACTAACCAGCTCGTATTCCGGCAGATCTAAACGACGCGATTGTAAGAACTCTTGCAGGCGTGTTTTCGAGTCTTTGATCGATCCATCTAAATCGAGTTCATCAAGGCGTTTTTCATACCATGAGAGGATAAAGCGTTCAGCGGTTTCTAGACCTGCGTCTAGATAGATAGCGCCGATAATCGCTTCAACTGAGTCTGCTAAAATCGAATCCCGACGAAAACCACCACTTTTAAGTTCGCCAGAACCTAGGCGCAAATAGTCCCCTAAGCCCAACTCACGTGCAATTTCAGATAGGGTTTCCCCTTTTACCATCAATGCACGTAAGCGACTTAACTGTCCTTCACGGGCTGCCGGAAAGCGATGATAAAGATCCGCTGCTATCGTGAAATTAAGTACTGAGTCACCTAGAAACTCGAGTCGTTCATTATTACGCTTACCGCAGCTTCGATGGGTTAACGCTAACTCAAATAGTGACTCATCTTTAAAACTATGCCCTAAACGCCGGGCCAGCTCTGATACAGGTTTCTTCAAGGTTTTCTAGCTTCAAAAGTTTCCTGGAACATCACCACTGCATCAACATTGCCAAACATCGGTACACGCACTTCATAGTCCAGATTAAAGAAAATCATGCCGGCATCCTCGGTGATTGTCAGCGCTTCTCTACTGGGTAAAGAAACCTGATTAATCAGGAAGCGGCGATCGATATTACTGCGAATTTGAGCGATAGGTCGACCTAACTCTTCACGATCTTCGGAAGTCGCTTTGACAACTGAGGATATCGTTCGGTATTCCCAGTAAGGGGAAAAAAGTTTAAAGGCTACACTAAAAACCAACCCCAACAGGATAAGAATGCTCAGTACACCAAAAAAGGAGGCACCGGCTTGTCTGTTACGCAAATGTTTTGGCATGATCATAATCCTATCTAATTTTACGCATCACACTGAAATCGGGCAAACTAAAGAAGTTATCCCAGTGCATCCAAACGACTATTGCCTTACCTACTAACAACTCGTCTGGGACAAATCCCCAGTAGCGGCTGTCATTACTATTATCACGATTGTCTCCGACCGCAAAATAATGCCCTTCTGGTACTACCCATTGAGCAGACATAGAAGGTCTTCCTAAGTCTTGATAAATAGTGAACGAATTATCACCTAGTGTTTCTTGAAGCAAAAGTACTTCAGGATTTACCGGTGGCAATCTTGCCAATAATTCAGACTCTATCTCTACACCATTAATATAGAAGGTTTTGTTGTGATAGTGAATGACGTCACCCGGTACACCAATGATTCTTTTAATATAGTTGATGGATGGGTTATTAGGGTAGCGAAAAACGGCTACTTCACCGGGTTCAGGGTCATTAATCTCGATGATTTTGGTATTTAATACCGGCAATCGAACTCCATAGTGGTGTTTATTGACCAGAATAAAGTCACCAATTTGCAGAGTGGGTAGCATTGAACCTGATGGAATCTGAAAGGGTTCGAACAGAAAAGAGCGCAGTACCAGCACCACTGCCAACACTGGAAACATCGATTTTCCAAGATCAGCCCAGCTAGGCATTTGTAGGATCTTATCACGTGTCTGATCTGGAAGTGGTCCGCCATTTTCAGTTTCAGCAATGGCTAACCGCTGTTGTCGCTTAGGTGCAAATAACAGAGTGTCTACCAACCATAGTAAACCCGTGACAGCAGTTAAACTGACAAGTACTAACGCAAAATCAAAATCCATGTAAGCCTCAGCTATCTACTTTCAATACAGCAAGGAAGGCATCTTGAGGAATCTCAACTCGACCTACTTGCTTCATGCGCTTTTTACCTTCTTTCTGTTTAGAAAGCAGCTTTTTCTTACGACTCACGTCACCACCATAACACTTAGCGAGTACGTTTTTGCGCAATGCTTTTACGGTAGTACGCGAAATAACCTTGCCACCAATAGCCGCCTGTATCGCGACATCAAACATCTGACGAGGAATGAGATCTTTCATCTTTTCACAAAGCATACGCCCTTTGAATTGAGCATTATCTTTATGCAAGATAACAGCCAACGCATCGACCTTATCACCATTGATCAAAACATCCAAACGACAAAGCTTTGCCGCTTCAAAACGGATAAAGTTATACTCCAGCGAAGCATATCCTCGACTGACTGATTTCAGGCGATCAAAGAAATCTAATACTACTTCTGCCATGGGCAGTTCGTAATGCAACTGAACTTGATTACCCACAAACAACATGTTCTTTTGAACACCGCGCTTCTCAACACATAATCCTATCACCTGACCTAGGTAATCTTGTGGCACCAAAATACTGGCGGCGACAATCGGTTCACGCATCTCTTTCATGGCGGCCGGATCTGGCATTTTTGAAGGACTGTCGATGTGAATCACTTCACCGTTGTTCAGTTCCACTTCATATACCACAGTAGGTGCCGTGGTTACCAAATCTAGATCATATTCACGCTCTAAACGCTCTTGAATAATTTCCATATGCAGCATTCCTAAGAAGCCGCAACGGAAACCGAAACCTAGCGCATCAGAACTCTCAGGTTCAAAAAATAGCGATGCATCATTCAGTGTTAGCTTATCCAGTGCTTCTCGAAAATCTTCATAATCATCTGCACTGGTAGGAAATAGACCTGCATATACTTGAGGTTGAACTTTTTTAAAGCCGGGCAAACTCGGTACATCAGGAGTTTTAGACAGGGTTAACGTATCGCCAACAGGTGCACCATGAATATCTTTGATGCCGGCAACGATAAAACCAACTTCACCCGCCTTCAGACAATCTGTAATCAGACGTTTAGGAGTAAACACCCCTACGCTATCTACTAGATGAACTTGACCGGTGGATTTAACAAGAATTTTGTCTTTTTTACGCAGTTGTCCATGTTTAACACGAACAAGAGAGACAACCCCTAGATAGTTATCAAACCAAGAGTCAATGATTAGAGCTTGAAGCGGTGCATCAATATCACCTTCAGGAGGTGGGACCAGCCTAACCAGCTCTTCTAAGACCTCATCAACACCCATACCACTTTTCGCCGAACATGCTACAGCGTGAGTCGCATCGATACCGATCACTTCTTCGATTTCAATTTTAACTTTCTCTGGCTCTGCTTGTGGCAAGTCCATCTTGTTAAGAACTGGAACAACCTCTAGCCCCTGCTCTATCGCGGTATAGCAGTTAGCAACAGACTGCGCCTCTACACCCTGAGCAGCATCGACAACTAACAACGCACCCTCACAGGCCGCCAGCGAACGAGAAACTTCATAGGAGAAGTCGACGTGACCCGGTGTATCAATGAAGTTCAATTGATACACCTTACCGTCTTTGGCAGTGTAATTTAGTGTCACACTCTGAGCTTTAATGGTAATACCGCGCTCACGCTCGATATCCATTGAGTCTAATACTTGCTCAGCCATTTCACGTTCACTTAGGCCGCCACAAACTTGAATGAAGCGATCAGCCAAGGTGGATTTACCATGATCTATGTGAGCAATGATAGAGAAATTACGTATATGATTGAGTTTATTATCTTTTACGACTTCTGACATTCAGTATAACCTAGGGTATGAACGCAACCGTGTACAGAAATAACCATGGGAACGGATGCAATATAGAAATTGGTAGGTATTGTACCTTGAAGCAAATCGCTTGGCGATCTAAAGAGACATAGATACTGACAGCAAACTTTATGATTTTATCAACTTAAGCTATAAAATTTTCACAATTTTATGTAGGTGCACTTTCTAGTGTCATTGACTGAGTATTTATTACGGTACTCCGACAATTGTTACGTCCCGCTTCTTTAGCTTGATAGAGTGCTAAATCAGCTTGTTTTAGCAAGTCATCTAGGCTGTCTTCTATTTCGAGAAGATGACTCAAACCGATACTTGTCGAAATATGCTCATTTGTCTTGGGAACTAAAACCTTTTCCACGGAAAGGCGAAGACGCTCTGCAACAGCAAAGGCTTGCTCTGGTGTTGCATCATCTAGCAAAAGGACAAACTCTTCGCCACCGATACGCCCTTGAATATCCGTATGCCTACAGACTTTTCGGCAACACTCCGCGACTTTCATTAGCACATTATCTCCTGCTTGATGACCCCAAACATCATTAACACGCTTAAAATGGTCTAGATCAATCATCAACAAGGCTAACTGTCTATTTTGACGTTTACAGCGCTCAAGTAGCGCTTGCCCTTCTTGATAGAAGGCTCGGCGGTTAAGCATTTGCGTCAAGGGATCATGGGCTGCATCAAACATCGCCAATCGGCGCTCTTCTAAAGAAGCACCAAGCAACATCGCCATCGCTAAGTTGACACTGAACAGTGTTTGCAACTCAATAGCAGGATAAGTATCTAATCCAAGTAGAATATAATGACTTACCGCTGTTGAGTTAACACAAAGAGCGGCAAATAACGCAAATCGAATACCATAAAAGCTAGCTGCCCAAGCGACCGGTAGTAAAATCAAATAACCAAAACGGCTTATCTCGGCTTGAAGACCTGTCAGGACAAATAACAGAGTAGTAGCGGAAGAGATCAAGACTAATAGCATAATAGGTCTTAACAATCCGCTATCAAATATATCCTCATAGTTATTTTCCTTTTCGTAAAAGTCTAAGAAAAGGCTAACAGCCGCAATAAACATCAAGACTCCTCCTAGATCACCTATCCAAAAGGAGACAAAAATATTTAGTCTTTCACTAGGATCTAAACCCAAATAATGCTCCATCAATACCATCGATGTGATGGCCGATAGAATGGTGGTCAAGAAAACCGAACCTATTAAAATGCTAACGGAGGACAGTCGCATCAATGGCAAGCTAAAAGCTGGCACTTTTCGTAGAATCAAACCTAGGCAGGAATAAAAGAACAACTGACGAATAAGCATCGCAATCTGCAGACCACCCCACTCCCAGAATGGATCAACAGGGGAGGCTCCCAAAGCTATGGCGATAGCACCGATAGGTATATAAGCAGGACCAAAGCGGTAGATAAAGTAAAACAGAACACCTGCAGCAGGGTAGAAGGCACTGACCATTTGATTTATTTCGAATAGGCTTGCGAACTGCCATAGCGCGCCATACAGAAAAATGAGCAAGGCAGATCTATATACGAATGTCATCCATCTAACCCAAAAGCGTCCAGTGTCTAAGTTTTAAACATTGATCATATCCTAACCGGATAAGAGATGAATAGTAGAGTAAGGTCTTAAATTAGATTTGGCAAATAAAACAGCAGTCCATAAAATGAAAATGCAGCCTTTTTAGGGGCTGCATTTGTTAAAGATGGCTAAAAACTAAGGGTTTATTCTAAGCGGAATAAACATCGCACTTCCTCTACGTACTATGCGCATGGGAACTGCACGATCGTCTGGAAGTTCTGCCACTATTTGATAGAACTGCTCTAGGGTTTCAATACGCTCACCATTCAGCATCGTAATAACATCTCCATTCACTAGACCTGCTTGTGCACCTGGCCCGACATTGACTTGAGATACTACGACACCTGAATTTAAGTTCCAGCGATCTCTCTGCTCCTGCGTTAAGGGAGTGACAACGATACCTAGGGCTGTTTCCGCAGAAGGCTCAGGTTCGCTGGGACCACTGCGCCTTTCTGCAAGTTGATCATCATCTGGAAGTAACCCAATGGTGACATAAATTGTTTGTTGTCGACCATCTCTCATTACCTCTACTTCAGCTTTATCACCTGGACGAATACGACCTACTTGGTGAGGCAATTCTGATGAGCGAGCAATTTCATTACCATTGAAGGTTAAAATAACATCACCCTCACGAATACCAGCAGATTGTGCTGGACTATCAGGCAACACATTAACGACAAGTGCTCCTGATGGTTTATCTAAGCCAAAGGACTCTGCTAAGTCTCTGCTGACTTCCTGAATAACGACACCTAACCATCCACGTGAAACACTTCCAGTATCACGCAACTGATCAGCAACTTCCATGGCGACATCAATTGGGATGGCAAATGAAAGTCCCATAAATCCACCCGAACGTGTATAGATTTGAGAGTTAATTCCAATTACTTCGCCATCCAAGTTAAATAGTGGTCCACCAGAGTTACCTGGGTTGATAGCGACATCAGTTTGAATAAACGGAACATAGGTATCGTTTGCTAAAGAACGCTCTGTCGCACTGACAATACCCGCAGTAACACTATGATCGAACCCAAAGGGAGATCCGATAGCGAGCACCCATTCACCTACTTCAACATCCGCTGAACGACCTGTTTTTACATAGGGTAAGTTTTGTGCGTCTACCTTAAGCAAAGCAACATCAGAACGAGGATCAGATCCAATAACTTCTGCCTCTAGTTCTCGACGATCGCTTAAACGAACAATAACTTGTTCTGCATCACGAATAACATGATGATTTGTCAAAATATAACCATCAGCAGATAAGATAAAACCAGAACCTAATGAACGCGGTGCTGGGTTACCACGTCTTGGGCTAGGAGAAATTTCAGGAAAACCTCTAAAGAAATGTCTAAATATTTCCGGAATGTCTTCTCCACCTGGACCACGGAACTGACTAAATGGATCAGTCACTTCTTCAGGTACCTTTTGAACAGTACTAATATTTACAACGGCAGGAGAAGATTCACGAACCAGTGTCTTGAAATCTGGCAACTGTTGAGCCGAAACTTGGCTGGATAACAACAGCGTCATTAACAAGCACCCTATTAACCAGTGTACTTTTTTCATAACGAGACCTTTTTTCAACGATTATTGTGCGATTCTTAACAGTCTTGGTGTGTAGTTAGGGTTTGACAAGAGTTTTGTAGAAAGTTTCCTAGCCACCACAAAACCCAATAACAAAGCGACAAGACCTGACACAATAATCAGACCTTCTGAGAGATTAAATAAAGTAGCAGCGACAGCAGAAATAATTAAAAAAAGCAGAGGAATTAGATACATAACAACTGAAGACTTAAGCAATGCATGTTCATGCAGGCCCAAAACAACTGACTGACCTACCTCAACAGTAAGCCTTTCAGGATTTTCCAGCTTGATGAATATTGTTTTATTACCGAATAGACCTGCCAAACTGCGCTGACCACAGTTAGCACTAGCTTGGCAGGTATTACAAGCGCTTAATCTTGAAGAGGATACCAGTAAGAAGTCTGAATGGACCTCAACAACTTCAGCAATTTCTTCAAGCACAGGCAACCACGCTTCTTAATGACTCGGCGTTACAGCAGCAGCAATGCGCTCTGCAACCATAATAGGCATATCCCCAACAACAGTAACAAAACGATCATCAGCCGCTTGACCTAAAGCAATAAAGTCTCCAGCATCGATAACACCTTCAGGCATGGTCTGCATTCCCAGCTGCTCAACACTTACTGAGAAAGCTTTCAAACCATTTGAAAATACCATAACTTCACCAGCTCGAGTGGATTCATGACGGATATTTTGATACCCCTCAGGTAGCCAAGCCAAGCCCCACTCTAAAGGTTTTGATTCAACCAAAGAAAGATGCTGATCGATATAGCGCTGCATACCTTGTGGTGAACGTATCATATCCTCATCTAAAGAGAATGAACGTTGGTAGTTAGTGGAAAGTGATTGCTGACCAAAGGTTACGGGTTGTAGTAATGGGCTTCGCTGAACATTGGAAGATGCTGCAATAGCAGCTTGAGGAGCCTGATTAACGCTAGGCTCATCATTAGACAACCAAGAAGGACCTAAAATCACGACAGCGGTTACGGATGCAGCAACCCCCATACTAATAAATGAGCGCAGCATACCCGAGAATGGAGATGATGCCGCTTCAGTTGAAGAGCTATGACTGTTATCAGATGATTTAGTCTGTTCTTCTTCCAAAGCCATCATTACTCTCTTACTTAGATCAAAAGAGCTAATAGGCTCACGCTTCATAACGGCGCTTGCCAAATGATATCTTTGCCAACGGTCAGCAGTTTCATCGTCTTGCTGACACGATTTTAATACACGGCGAAGTTCTAAATCACTTACTTCACCATCCATTAAAGCAGATAAGGTTTCTTTTTCTACACTCATGCTGTCACCTCAGCGTTTACTTCGCGCGCGTCTCAGTCATTTCTGAGCATCGGTGCGATCTCATTATCTATAGCTTCCCTCGCTCTGAAGATACGGGATCTCACCGTGCCAACAGGACAATCCATAACCTGGGCAATTTCTTCATAACTCATCCCCTCAAACTCTCGAAGGGTAAGGGCTACACGCAAGTCTTCTGGCAACTTTTCCAATACTTGATTGATTGCCCTTTGTAATTCATCTTTGTAAAGCGCATTTTCAGGGTTTTCAATATCACGCAGATCAGAGTCAGACTCAAAATATTGAGCATCTTCAGCATCCACATCAGTATCAGGCGGTCGCCTACCTCTAGCCACCAAATGGTTCTTAGCCGTGTTGATGGCAATTCGATACAACCAAGTGTAAAACGCACTATCGCCACGAAAATTGGGCAAAGCTCGGTAAGCTTTAATAAAAGCTTCCTGAGCAACATCCATTGCCTCATGGTGATCGTATATATAACGAGAGATTAACCCTATAATCTTATGCTGGTACTTTTTAACCAGTAGATCAAAGGCACGTTTATCTCCTGCTTGTACACGCTCGACCAGAAGCTGATCAGCGTTGACCTGGCTCTCTTTCGACACTTGGAATCCTTAAAAGACGGTTGAGATGACCTGTGAAATCATTAGTAATCCAGTATGTGGTTTCCCTAACAGTCATTCAAGACCAGCGCCTAAGAATTTAAACTTAATTGTTCGATTCAGTTAAGGTGATGAAGTTCCATAAAGGATGAAATTTTACGCATAAGACTTACACACAAGACTAAGGTATAGGGCATAATGGCAAGTAATCAGACAAGGGACAAGGCAACCAATGACAGAAGCAAATGATTTCGACGTACTTGTAATCGGAAGTGGCGCGGCTGGTCTAACTCTGGCACTTCAACTCGCTGATGACTATCGTGTTGCCCTATTGAGCAAGAGCACACTCCAGGCTGGATCAACATGGTTGGCCCAGGGAGGAATTGCAGCCGTTCTAGACCCACAAGATCAGTTTGAGAATCATGTTAATGATACCTGGATTGCTGGAGCTAAGTTGAGTCGCCCAGGCGCCATTGATCACACCATTCGTAACGGCCCAGAAGCTATTCACTGGTTAATTGATCAAGGAGTTCCTTTTACACAGGATCAACAAGGATATCACCTAACGCGTGAAGGTGGTCATTCACATCGCCGTATTATTCATGCGGCGGATGCTACTGGACGTGCAGTGCATGAGACATTGATCCGAAATGCATTAGCACACAAAAACATTAAAGTGTTCGAACATCATATCGCTATCGATCTAATTACTCGTCGTAAATTAGGCATGATGAACAATCGCTGTATTGGCGCTTACGTATTAAACCATCAGTCTGGCCATGTGATTGCCTTCAAGGCGCCCATGGTTGTACTCGCCACAGGTGGCGCATCTAAAGCCTATCTCTATACGAGCAATAACGATGGCACAACAGGTGATGGTATAGCCATGGCATGGCGAGCCGGATGCCGCATTGCTAACATGGAATTTAATCAGTTCCACCCAACCTGTCTTTATCATCCAAAAGCAAAATCCTTTTTAATCACAGAAGCAGTTAGGGGTGAAGGCGGATTACTGCTCTTACCTGATGGCAGTCGCTTCATGCATAAGTTCGATGATCGTGGAGAGTTGGCCTCAAGGGACATCGTAGCTCGTGCTATTGACCATGAAATGAAACGTCTAGGCTGTGATTGTGTTTACTTGGATATTTCACATAGACCCCCTGAGTTCATCAAGGAACACTTCCCCACTATTTATGAGCGCTGTTTAGACTTCGGAATAGATATTACTAAAGAACCAATTCCAGTAGTGCCTGCGGCTCATTATACCTGCGGAGGCATTATTACTGACCAGCATGGCAGTACCGATATACCTGGGTTATATGCTATCGGAGAAACTGCGTTTACTGGCCTTCACGGTGCTAACCGTCTAGCATCGAATTCTTTATTGGAGTGTGTTGTTTATGGTCGATCGGCTGCATCACATATCCGTCAGCAAGAGTTAACCAGAGATCAAGATGAAGATTACCTGCTACCGGATTGGGACGAGTCCCAAGTTACCGATTCAGATGAAGATGTCATCATTTCACATAACTGGGATGAACTGAGACGTTTTATGTGGGACTACGTCGGTATTGTCAGAACAAGCAAACGCTTAGAAAGAGCGATGCACCGCATTCAATTGTTAAAGCAAGAAATTGCGGATTACTACTCTAACTATAAAATTAGTAGGGACTTAATCGAATTACGCAATCTAGCAACGGTAGCAGAACTTATTATCGTCTGTGCGATGCAGCGTCGAGAGAGTAGAGGTTTGCATTTTACTCAGGATTATCCAACACAATCAGCGGAATCAGTGGATACAATTATTACACCTCCAAACTTTTGCTGGCCGGATGCTGTAAGGGAAGGTGATACTGCAGTAGCACATTCAAACGCCTGAAGGCATTTGAATCGACTGCATCTTTAGGTACGACGACCCAGTGTCGTCTACCTTGATCGTCCTCAAGTTTAATTATCAAGCAACCTCTCAATATGCTGTAATTGCAAAGCTGACTGATAATATATGTGTTACCTTGTTGATCTTCTGCATACCACTCATGTTCATCTGGAAAGCAACGCAGAAAATTAATAAGCTGACTATTAAATAAGAGATCTTTAAGAATAAGATGAGCGCTTAGTAATACTAAAAAAAATAAAGGCAGGAGATAAAAAAGTGTGAAATCGGTCATCGCCAGTGCAATGACCGCAGAAACATGAACGATGAAAATAATTGATGTCAGAGTTTGTGAATATCCTAACTCAATATCAACTTGGCTGAACCCGATCAAGAATAATCCTCACAATCCGTTGTAAGTCAGCATCTTCTGGCTGATCTCTTTCCATGAACCAAACAAAGAGATCCTGGTCTTCACAAGCTAAAAGCTTAACAAAACGCTGTTGATCTTCAGATGGCAAATTAGGTAGCGCCTCTTTAGCAAAAGGCTCGAGAAGAACGTCTAACTCCAACATTCCGCGACGGCATTGCCATGCAATACGTCTTAAATCTTCTTCATTAAACATGAATATTACCCATT
>REDB01000188.1 GCA_007693685.1 Oceanospirillales bacterium | reverse complement strand
TTTTCAGTCGGACGTAGGGCGTTAAAACGACGATCAACACTCAACGATAAACCTCTGTTCCCTGAATCGTGTCTAATTCAACCGGATACTGGGCGACGCCATGCTGAACACGTTCAGCAACTCGGACAGTTGTACCTTCTACACTTACCAAAATCCCATCAACACGCTTACCAAAAGAGGTAAAGAATCTTACCGGATGCCCAACATAGTTCACTAGATCTTCTGGTGATGTTTGTTGATATCGTCTAGGAACTACTGATTGCACAGCTTGAGCAGGAGGAGAGGCCACACCCGGCATGCTTCTTGGCAAGGCCGGATCTACTTCAATTGGTTCTGCTACATCCTCTGAAGTCAACACCACAGGCTGCTGAATTAGCGCCAACATCAAATTAGCGCTATCTGCATCAATCACTTGAACCTGATTATTAATTGTTACGCTTAACTGCTGACTTAAACGCTCAAACAGTTGCTCTGGTGATAATAAATCGGCTTGATTGATTCCTGCGGCATTCAACTGAATAGAAAAACTTGCACCAGGTTCAGACAATTGATGGTAAGCAGCAATTAAATTTTCAGGAACTGGTATGAGTGTTTGAGCTATCCAATCATTCACTAAGGTTTGGTGCTCTTGACGATATTCAGCCACTGATAATCCAGACTGCATTGAACAGAATTGGTTTCTCCGCTGGTTAAAACCTGTGTCACGCAAACTAAAACTTACACGTTGTAAACTAGGTACATCAGCAGTTAGATTATCCAAACCAACATTCCCACCGACGTCAACATCAAGTAACAACTCTCCCCAACCTTGCATATTGGTGAGAAGCTGAAGATTCAGAGGTCCCAAATCTCGACCGCGAAGATTGAGGAAGAAATCAAAGCGCCCCTGACGCATACCCATCATTCGAAGAGCAGACATATCAAATTGAGTGACTCGTCCACAGCCTAAAGCAGCTAACTGAACACCTTCACTATCGTTTGTAGCGAATTGTTCCATCATCAAGAACAAGGGCATATTAAAATCGACGTTTAGCCCTTCTATAGCCAAGGTCAAAGTGTCTGGCCAGTCTCCCTTATTAATGCGGGATTCAAACTGCAAAAAGAAAAGAGGATCGGATTTCAGGCTAATGCTATCAATAATGATACCAGATTGCCCCATTAGGTTAACGGCTACGGTATTTAGAGTAATCTCACCTAGTGGGTTCACATAAAGTGAATCATATTGAGCATCTATAAAGGGACGCATCTCTTGAAACTGACGGTCCACAGAACTTTTTACTTGATAGTAATAAAGGGCATAGAGCGCCAATGCAAGGATCAAAAGTAATAAAAGTGCTTTTGATAAGTGTTTAAGTAAACGCATTTAGACCATTTAACCCCGCTCTACGTGTATAGATTCCATTCTAGGCAGATTTTAGTAGTTTGGCGAACTCCTTTTAACAAAAAAACGGCCATTAGGCCGTTTTTTAGAGGAAGATTTTAAACAATCAACCCAATTTTTCTTTAATACGTGCAGACTTACCACTACGCTCACGCAAGTAGTAAAGTTTCGCTTGACGAACATCACCACGACGCTTGACGCTAATGCTGTCAATTACTGGGCTGTAAGTCTGGAAAGTACGCTCTACACCTACACCGTGAGAAATTTTACGTACAGTAAACGCAGAGTTTAAACCGCGGTTACGAATACCAATCACAACACCTTCGAAAGATTGTAGACGGCTACGATCGCCCTCGACTACTTTTACTTGAACGACAACAGTGTCGCCGGGTGCAAATGAAGGCACCTCTTTATTCATTTGTTCAGCTTCGATCTGCTGAATAATATTACTTTTGCTGCTCATCGCTCGCTCCTGTTTTTTTCAACCGCACGCCTGTTCGGCTTCGCGGATATATTCGCTTAACAGCGCTTGCTGTTCGGGGTTGAGTTCAATCTTATCCAGTAGATCTGGTCGTCGCTGCCAGGTTCGACCTAACTGCTGCTTCAAGCGCCAGCGCTTAATCTCAGCATGGTTACCACCTAACAAAACACTTGGAACCTGCTTACCATCAAGGTCTTCAGGTCGCGTATAGTGAGGGCAATCTAACAAACCCTCAGCAAATGAGTCTTCTGCAGCAGAGTCTTCATGCCCCAATACTCCGGGTAACATTCTAGAAACCGCATCGACCATTACCATAGCCGGCAACTCACCGCCACTGAGAACAAAGTCTCCCAGCGACCACTCTTCATCTATTTCCGCTTCAATCAGGCGCTCATCAATCCCTTCGTAACGCCCTGCAACTAAAATCAAACTGTCAGTTTTCGCTAACTCCAATACCCCAAACTGAGTTAAACGTCTCCCCTGAGGAGAGAGGTAAATCACTCTGGGCTTACCGGGCGCTTGCGCTTTAGCAGCCTGAATAGCGTCACGCAACGGCTGAACCTTCATCAACATGCCTGGACCACCGCCGTAAGGTCGATCATCCACTGTGCGATGTTTATCGTGCGTAAAATCCCTAGGATTCCAACACTCAACTTTCAGTAAGCCGTTTCGAACCGCGCGTCCTGTTACACCATAGCCAGTGACGGCTGTGAACATCTCTGGAAATAGACTAACGATTCCAAACCACATCTAGAACTCCGGGTCCCAATCGACCCGCATCGTTCCTGCTTTAAGATCTATCTCTTTAACCACCTGATCCGGTAGATAGGGAATCAAACGTTCAGTTTGATCCAAACTTTCTTCGGTTGCATGAACAACCAATACATCGTTAGAACCGGTTTCAATCAGGTGATCTACCCGACCCAGCAACTCGCCGGATTCGGTAAATACCAAAAGATTTTCAAGCTGACTCCAGTAATATTCGCCCGGCTCTAAAGCAGGTAACTGATTCATGGAGACGTAAATTTCTGCGCCAGTCCATTCTTTTACCTGTTCAGGGGTTTCTATACCTGCCAACTTGGCAATCAAGCCTTTTCCGTGAGGCTTACCAGCTTCGAGTTTTATCGAAACCAATTGGCCATCACGTTTTATCTGCCAGGGCTTGTAGGTGAAGACATTTTCAATCGGTGCGGTGTAAGAGTAAATCTTCACCCAACCTTTCACTCCATAAGGAGCGGCCAATTTACCGATCAAAGTCAGCCCATTCGCTGCGTCTTTTTCCATGCCTGCCAGATCCGCCAAACTTATTGTGCGGCTGCTTTACGTGCTTCTTTCAGCAACTGAGCAACACGCTCAGAGGTCTGTGCACCTTTGCTGACCCAATAGTCAACACGCTCTAGGTCAACGCGCAGACGCTCTTCTTGACCCCTAGCTACAGGGTTAAAAAAGCCAACCCGCTCAATAAAGCGGCCATCACGAGCAAAGCGTGAATCAGCAACGGTGATTTGATAAAACGGACGCTTTTTGGCGCCGCCGCGAGACAAACGAATAGTGACCATGTGCTGGACCCCTCTATTTCGCAAGGATGGGTTTTAGGATCGCCCATCGTTAAAAATCCCCGCCCCTTCGCTACGTAAGCCGACAAGACGGGGGCCATTCTTAAAAAACAAGGCGCGAATTGTACGCCAAACGACCAACAAATAAAAGCACTAAACACCTACATGCGCGGAAAACCGCCGCCTCCACCCATACCGGGAGGCAACATTCCCTTCATTCCGCGAGCAAGCTTGGTCATACCAGATTTGCTACCAAACTTTTTCATCATCTTCGCCATCTGCTTATGCTGCTTTAATAAGCGATTCACATCCTGAATTTGCGTTCCAGAACCCATAGCGATACGACGTTTTCTTGAACCTGAAATAATGTCAGGATTACGACGTTCTTTTGGTGTCATAGAGTTAATAATTACTTCAAACTGCTTCATCCCTTTTTCCGCTTGAGCGGCTTGGGCAGCCTGAGCCATTTGCCCCATACCAGGTAGCTTTTCCAGCATACCCATCATGCCGCCCATATTACTCATTTGCTGAATCTGCTCGCGGAAATCTTCTAGGTCAAAACCCTTACCTTTGGTGATTTTTTTAGCTAGCTTTTCTGCTTTAACCTTGTCGATCTTTTGCTCAGCTTCTTCAATTAAGCTGAGCACGTCACCCATACCTAGGATACGTGACGCAACACGATCGGGATGAAAAGCCTCTAAGGCATCGGTTTTTTCACCCACACCGAGGAATTTAATGGGCTTACCTGTAATGTGACGTACCGATAATGCAGCACCACCTCGTGCATCACCATCGGTTTTGGTCAGAATAACACCGGTCAATGGCAGCACTTCGTTGAATGCACGCGCTGTATTGGCGGCATCTTGGCCCGTCATCGCATCAACGACGAACAAGGTTTCAACAGGGTTGACCGCTGCATGAAGATCGCGAATTTCCGCCATCATCGCATCATCAATCGCCAAACGACCGGCGGTATCAACGATAAGCACATCGTGATGCTGCAGGCGGGCGTGACGGATCGCAGCATTCACAATATCAATCGGTTTTTGGCTGATATCGGATGGGAAGAAATCAATACCGACATCTGCTGCCAAGGTTTCCAACTGACGAATCGCAGCCGGACGGTAAACGTCCGCTGAAACAACCAAAACCTTTTTCTTTTTACGTTCTTTTAAAAAGCGCGATAGCTTAGCTACGGAAGTCGTTTTACCCGCACCTTGCAAACCTGCCATCATGACAACAGCAGGAGGGGTCGTGCTTAGGTTTAGCTCAGAGTTCGCCTCACCCATCACTTTGATCAATTCTTCGTTAACAATCTTAACGAATACTTGACCGGGGCTTAGGCTTTTACTGACTTCTTGACCGACGGCACGCTCTTTTACGCCATCAATAAAGGCCTTAACAACGGGTAACGCCACATCGGCTTCCAGAAGCGCCATGCGAACTTCACGAAGGGTACTTTTAATATTTTCTTCGGTCAGACGAGCCTGACCCGTAACGCTTCGTAAGGTTTGTGTTAATCGTTGTGTCAGATTATCAAACATGCTGTGCCTCTATAATGAGTCTTTTGTCGCCAACAGAACCGAAAAAACAACTTCTGCTGCGACTATCTATCTAAATTGCTATGCATTATACAGATCCCAGTCACTACACGGCACCCTATATTTCTTCTTTAACAACTTTATGCCAAACTTGTGCGCTTGATAGGAGATTCATCGGATGCTGATTTTTATCTCATTAACTGCAGCCATTAGCTACGCTATCGCATCATGGATGCAATGGCAGCGTGCAACAGGGCGAAAACTAAACGTTAGACCAACGGTATTACTGTTTGGCTTGGCGGGTTTTGCGTTGCATGGCGTTTCTGTCTATCACACTTTGCATCATCCAACTGGAATTGACCTAGGACTTTTTAGCATGGGGTCTTTAATCAGTTGGTTAGTCACTGCATTGGTTATTGGCAGTAGTTTACGTCAAAAAATAGACAATCTGTTTATCGGTGTTTTTCCTATGGCGGCTGTTACCGTAATGCTTGCCAGCCTAATGCCAGCTTCCGATGTACTAAAACCCTATGGCAGCGGTCTATTCTTACATATTTTATTGTCTGTTTTAGCCTATAGCATTTTCACATTAGCAGCTTTACAAGCTGTTCTTCTATGGCGCCAACAACAGGCCTTGAAGCACCATCACACACGCGGGCTAGTTGCCAGTCTACCTCCGCTGCAAATCATGGAAAAACTACTCTTTGAAATGCTATGGGTAGGTTTTATCTTACTTAGTATCTCATTGATAAGTGGTTGGTTATTTGTTGATAACTTATTTGCACAACACTTGGCGCACAAAACCATTTTGTCGATTGCAGCCTGGCTGATTTATGCAACCTTATTGGGTGGTAGACAGATACTTGGTTGGCGTGGAATCACTGCTGTTCGTTGGACCATCGGTGGGTTTTTACTGCTAATGCTGGGCTACTTTGGCTCGAAACTGGTGCTTGAATTCATTCTTTGATGCACTACAGTGCTATTGACAGAGACGCCCTCTACTCTGAAAATGGCATTCAACTTTTTTAACATGGACCCTACATTTTGGAAGACGCGTCGATAAGCTCATTGCTGATCCTGCTTGGTTTTCTGATTATCCTGTCAGCTTTTTTCTCTAGCTCTGAAACCTCTATGATGGCTTTAAACCGTTACAGGTTAAGACATCTTGTCAAAAAGAATCATCGCGGCGCCATTAATGCGAGCAGTCTTTTAGAGCGCCCCGATCGTCTGATTGGCGTGATTCTAATTGGTAATAATTTTGTTAATATTCTTGCCTCAGCTATTGCGACGATAATTGCAGTAAAGCTCTGGGGTGATGCTGGTATCGCTATCGCAACCGGTTTACTAACGCTAATCATTTTAATTTTTGCGGAAGTAACGCCAAAAACCCTAGCTGCTTTGCACCCAGAACGTATCGCTTTTCCAGCAAGTTACATACTGAAACCTTTATTGAAAATCTTCTATCCGCTGGTCTGGTTGATCAATATCATTACCAACAATTTGCTAAAGCTTTTTGGAGTGAAAACAGATCAACATGGTAATGATCATCTAAGTACAGAAGAGTTACGCACCCTCGTTCATGAAGCTGGAGCTTTATTACCTAAGCGCAATCAGTCAATGCTTCTAGGCGTACTGGAGTTGGAAGATGTCACTGTAAATGACATTATGATTCCTAGAAATGAGGTTGAGGGTATCGATCTAGACCAATCTATCGAACAGATATTGGAACAACTTTCGACGACACAACATACTCGTCTTCCTATCTACCACGGCGATATAAATCATGTCGTTGGTCTATTACATATGCGTAATTTAGCGCAACTTATTCAACGTGGCGAAGTTACTAAAGACAGTATTCTAACCGTTTCCCGTGAGCCTTATTTCGTTCCTGAAAGCACGCCCTTACAAACTCAGCTATTGAACTTTCAAAAACAAAGTCGTCGTATTGGAATCGTGGTCGATGAGTATGGCGATGTTGAAGGAATAGTGACACTTGAAGATATTCTTGAAGAAATTGTTGGTGAACTTTCGGCTGAAAATAACGACCTAGTTGAAGATATCCACCCACAAGATGACGGTAGCTATTTTATCGATGGTGGCGCTTACGTCCGTGATATTAATCGCGCCCTACACTGGCAACTTCCGACAGATGGCCCTAAAACACTGAATGGACTGATTACAGAAACACTTGAGTCTTTACCTGACGCAAATATTTGTATGGTGATTGGCGAGATTCGACTCGAAACGCTACAAATTCAAGATAAGTTTATCAAATCGGTCAGAATGATCTCTGTTAAGAAAGATCGCGTGAGTTAGCTCAAACAAGTAACCGATCATTACACAGCTGTTCCCATGCCGCGCTCTGGTCTTGTAGGCATGGGTATAGGCATCTGAAAACCGACCGTGAGCAACTCGCAGATAATATAAGCGGTCAAACCCCAAATATGCTCCCCTTGGAAATCCCAGTAGGGTAACTCCCATACCTGACCATCGACATTCAATCGCTGAACCTTCGGTGCTCCTTCCTCTAAAAAATAGCGTATAGGAACTTTAAATACACGGGCGATCTCTTCAGGGTTTGGGTGTAAAGGCAGTTGAGGTGGAATTAGACCCACCCAAGGTGTTACATGCAAATGATGCTTGGAAACAACCTGTCCTAGCGCGCCGCAAACCTCAACATCTTTTGGCTGAATACCCAACTCTTCTTCAGTTTCTCGAAGAGCAGTTTGCATTAACTGAAGATCGTTAGGGTCACGCTTACCGCCTGGGAAGCAAACTTCACCCTGATGTGAATTTAACAACGAAGAGCGAACTGTCAGTATGATTTCAGGGTTTTCTTCTGAGTGCGTGATCGGTATGAGTACAGCTGCCTCTTTACCTTTGCGCCGCAATGACCAAGGTCGGTGATGTTGGATACGATGAATGGCTTGACTGAGCATGAGACCCCCTAGAGAAATAATCATAGCCTTAAATAAACGGGTCGACTAGCCCTATTGGATCTGTCTACAATGAAGGTTCAGGCAAGAAGGAAGCAAAGATGAAATACTGTTCAAACTGTGGTGCTGTGGTAGAGCAGAAAATACCTGCAGGTGATAATCGCCATCGTTACGTATGCAATAACTGCCACACGGTTCATTATGAGAACCCTTGCATTATTGCTGGATGCCTTCCGGTTTACCAAGATCAGGTGTTGCTTTGCAAACGTGCCATAGAACCGCGCTACGGGCTTTGGACCTTGCCGGCAGGCTTTATGGAGAATGGTGAATCAACCGAACAAGCCGCGATGCGAGAAACACTCGAAGAAGCAAACGCCTCGGTTAATATACTCAGCCTTTACACTGTGACGTCGATTTTGCATGTCGATCAAGTACAGATGATTTATCTTGCAGAAATGCCTGAACCTGTTTTTTCCATCAGTGAGGAATCACTAGAAGTTCGACTCTTCTCAGAAGCGGAAATACCCTGGAATGAGCTGGCATTTCCTACGATCAAGAACGCCCTAAAGTTCTATTTCAGCGATCGCAAAGATGGCAAATTTCCTTTGCGCCACATAGCACTGAGTAAAGGACCAGAGGGCGAGTTATGCTGCGAAATGGGCACCCATCAATGATGAGGTGCCGATAATGCTTCGATCTCCTGCCATAAGCGCTGATATTCTGGGCTATCCTGGCGGGTGTAATTAAGATTTCTTAACAACCCTGTCAGATGAACAAAGTGCTTACGCACTGCTTCTTTAGTACCCAATGAAGGCATGCCTTCCAAGCTTCTTACCAATAACCTAAATAGATCGCGCTGGCGATCTATCGGCGTAGAGATATCAACAGGATCAAATGCATCCTGTTGAAGATATACCTGATCAAGACACTGAGATTTTTGCCAAACAATGTAGTCTTCTAAGGTGACGCCTTCTTCACCGGTTACCTGCATCATTTGCTGAACTTCTTCGCCCTGCCTTAAAAGTTTGAGCATTTCACGCACTTGAGGCACCCATTCAGCATCCAAATGAGTGTTAAACCAGTTCTCAAGCTGAGCTAAGTAGCGTGACCAAGAGATTAATGGGTCTACTGCGGGGTAGGCACGTTTGTATGCCCTATCTGCACTTAATCCTAAGAAGGTTTTGACCGTTCTGAGTGTTGATTGTGTGACGGGCTCTTCAAAGTTACCCCCAGCCGGCGAAACGGTTCCTATCAGCGTCAAACTACCGATAGAACCATCATTGGTACGAACTAAGCCAGCACGCTCGTAAAGGGCTCGTACAGCGGAATCCAGATAGGCTGGAAAAGCCTCTTCACCAGGAATTTCCTCTAAACGACCAGAGGTTTCACGCATCGCTTGTGCCCAGCGAGAAGTCGAATCTGCTATCAAAAGTACGTTGTAGCCCATTTGACGGTAGTATTCACTGATCGTGATACCTGTGTAGATTGAGGCTTCTCGAGCGGCTACAGGCATTGAAGAGGTGTTACAAATAATAACCGTCCGATCCATCAAAGTACCGCCTTTGGGATCAGGCGTTTTAGGAAACTCAGTAATGGTTTCAACCACCTCACCGGCACGCTCACCACAGGCAACGATGACCACAATATCAACATCAGAATAACGAGATATTAGACTTTGCAGTACCGTTTTACCCGCACCAAAAGGTCCTGGAATACACGCAGTTCCACCTTTGGCAACGGGGAAAAAAGTATCTATTAGACGAATAGTAGTCAGCATTGGCTGATCTGGATACAAGCGTTCGCTAGACCCTGTTCGCAGTAGGTCCCTGTTCACCGGAACACGAACTGGCCAAAACTGGCGCATGGTAATTTCATGTTCTTCACCATTCGCGTCTTTTAGACGAACAATAGGCGTAGTGACCGTAAAGCTACCTTCTTGAATCCAAGTTACTTCCAGATCGCCACGCAGTTTGAATGGCGTCATAATTTTGTGAGTAAAACGTCTTTCTTGGACTTTTCCAAGCGGATCACCGGCACGAACTTTTGCGCCGATTTTAACGGTTGGCTGAAAAGCCCATAGGTGCTGATTATCTATACCATCGACGTCTAAGCCTCTGGGTAGAAAGAAACCATGCTGAGAAGCAATCAGCTCAAGAGGGTTTTGTAAGCCGTCATAGATCTGGCCCAGTAAACCAGGGCCTAAAGCGACCGAGAGTAAGCGATCACTTTGTTCAACACGATCACCGATGGAAACACCTCGGGTATTTTCAAAAACCTGTACATCAGCTTCGCCATGACGAACACGCAGCACTTCTGCTTGCAAACGCTCTTGACGTTGATCAGCAGGACGCCTTTCTGGACAGATATACACCACTTCATTTTTGATCAGTGGATAAAATTCACCATGCTCATCTTTCATCAAGCGAATGGTCACTATGTCATCCCGTACACCAGCAACTCGGGCTGTAATCGGCGTTCCATTCATCTGTTCATGTCCTCAAACAAGCTATTCAATTGCTGTTGGATACCACTACTGTGCAGAAGAGTATCACTCAGGGTTTGAAAATCGACTAACGCGGCGTCTGCGTCACTTTTCAATCGACGCTCTGCAATACCCCATCGAAGTACAAAACTCACGACGGTTTCAATGGTAAAATGATGACTCCGCTCTACGGCAAGCAACTGCTGCCAAAAATAACGATCCATCTGATGCTGTAAATCACCGGTATGCTCGTGATTAAACAGCTCTCCCCATTGTTCTAGTGGCTCTATTTGCGTTTCCAAACCAAATAATGGTTCTTTCCAATGGCTTTTAATCCATTCGGTCAAACGCCCGTAGCCATAAAAATGTTCGGCGGAAGTATTAGGACGCTTTCTATAGCGCAAAGCTGCTAACAAGGTTTGTACTTCCAAACGCTGTGTGACGAGATCTTGAAGCACCAATGAAGGTAGTTCAGCGATCTGTTTTTGCCATTGCTGTACTCGCTCACGATCAGGTTGCACTTTGGTCACTGAGGGGTGATAAAGAGCTTCAGCAATCGCAAGACTTTGCTGATCCTCTGCATTTAACAGTGTTAAACGTCTGTTCAGCGCGATACGTGATAAAGGTAGCTGTGTACACTTCTCCATCTGCTCAGGTAACCAAGGCAGGCAAGTGACCAGCGTGTAGTAGTCCGCCACTAGCGAATCACCCCTTCTAACAAGGCTCGGAAACGTGGTTGAAGATGCTTAAGTAACACTTCTGCAATAGAAGACTCTGTTAAATCTATTTCGATCTCTTTACCAACCAGACGTATGCGTAATCCACGCCCAGAATGTGTATCTAGACTGACCCCATCTCGCAGCAAATCAGCAGAGAGGGACTGTACAAACTGACTCAAATGACCTTGACGATATTCATGCGCATTACGACGCAACTCATCAAGCCCGATAAATTCATCTGGCAGTAAAATTTCAACTTGATGATGTGTCATTTGAGATTGATCACGCACTTTACCCGCCAACTCAAGAATCAGTCGACGCATAAACTCTTCGTTATCCATCTGCTGCTCAACCAAGCGCTCTACTTGATCCGCAAAGCTTAATGCCATGGTTTCTTTTAAAGTCAGCAACAGATCCCTGGCTGCCATTTTTAGCGCATCTTCACCCGCTTTTCGCGTCTGCTCTGCTTCTTTCTTGGCTTGCTGACGCAAAAGATCAGCTTCGTGACGAGCGTCATCCAGCAGTTGCTTGGCTTTCTGCTGTGCATCCTTAAGCAATTGATCTGCTTCATTGCGACCACGCTGAACACCCTGATCACGAAGCTGTTCAATTAAGGCTTCAACACCTGATGAGGGATGATGTTTTTCATGATGATTCATCATCCACTCCTAGGCTGGAACACCAGCACTAATAACCAATGCAAAAATAAATGCGAACACGGCGAAGCCCTCTACAATCGCGGCTGGTGCTAATGACATACCAAAAATCTCTGGACGAATTTTGGATACATTGATCGCCGATGCACAGCTTCGACCTTGATAGATCGCACTGAACATTAAAGCCAAACCACAAAGTAAACCGATACCCGCTAAACCAGCGGCATTTTCAGGGGTTACCTCGCGATTGAGTGCAAACATCACCACGATACCGTAGATGGACTGTGAGGATGGCATTGCTGATATACCGATATATCGACCATGCCCCGTTTCCGTTTCTAATAGCGCTCCTGCTGCTGCTTGACCTGCCAAGGAGCAGCCGATCATACTGCCTATTGCGCCAAGTGCCATCGGGCCATATAGACCCGCCCAGCCTAATGCCATAATCAGGTTGTCCAAGGTGTAACCTCCTGCTTTGAGAAAGGACGGAAGGCATAACCTTCATCCGCCAAACTCCAGTTGTAAAATTCAATTAAGTTAAGACGCAAACCATGAATTACCCCACTGACCACGGTCAGTACGAAATTCAATAGATGCCCCGTCAGTAAAATAAGTAGTTGTAAGAAAACACCAATTCCAGGCAATGCATTTGCCACATCAACGGAGAGTTGATTAAACGTGATCGCCAAAGAGGCACTGGCAAGGCCAAGTGCGAACAAACGCAAGTAACTTAGCACATCCCCAAATAGCTTAGTGATGTTAGTCAGCGCCAAAGCTCCCCAAACAACGCTGCGTAACTGCCACTGCTGCTGTTGATTGGACATCAACACAACCGCCAAAACGCCTGCTGCAAATATCGCCCAGTGGATTAAATGGAAGCCCTGCAACCAACCAGCTAATGCTGATAGTATCGCGACTGCCCAGCCCACGGATGCCCATGCTTCAAGACGAGCTCGCCTGACCCACGCCATCATTATGTTAGCCAAAACCAGATGTAATGCGCCGAAAGTGATGGAAAAACGCATCATGGAATCAAAGTCTTGTAAATCCAGTATTTTAAGTTTAGCTAGAGATTCAATAGGTGCTTCTGCGCCAAAATAACTGCCAACCAACACACCCCAGACTAAACTTGTTCCAGTCAGGGTAACCGCCAATGAACGTAAGCGTCGTGATGTCTCACTAGCAGCCATATCTTTCCAGTAATACGCCAGCACCAAGCCCATTAAGATGGCATAGCCGGCATCAGACATAATGATTGCGAAGAAGGCAGCAAAAGAGAAAAACACCACACGAGAAGGGTCCCAGCTTCGATATCCTGGCATCTGGAAAAAGCTGACCAGTTCTTGTCCACCCTGAAGTTTTTCAGGATTATCCAGCAAGGTAGGCGGTAGCTCATCTAGCTCTGGTTCCTCTATCAAGAGAACTAAATGATTTTCTTCTGCAAACTGTTTAATTTCGAATAAGTATTTAGAAGCCACCCAGCCCTGTATGGCAAATATCTCCTCATAGTCGAGGGTTTGATCAGACACTTCAGCCAAGAAAGCACGATCTTCGGTATCCGCTATACAGCGTTGTAATTGATAGATCCAACGCGTCAAAGCTTCACGTTCGGCTTCAACCGCTTCTAATTCAATTTCTAAGTCTTCTAGATTTTGTTCTAACTCACTAAGGGGAATAGTGCCGGTAAAGGTTCGGGCAACGGGCATTCGATTCGCATCAGGCTCATGCTCTGAAAGTACGACGATATAGGCATGACGGTTATCACGGTAAACACAGTGCCATGTTAAACCAGAGCGCTCAACCGCTGGCATCTTGTAGTTAGGTACTAAATAAAACCACAGCTTTTGACCTGCCAAATCATTCAAATCAGGTAAAGCAAAGTCTCCCCAAGGCGTTAAATCGGCAATACGTTTTTCGAGAAAGTCTCGACGAGACATCAAATCTAAACGTTGTGTGCGATTATGGTCGATACGATCCAGCATCTCTGACAGGTTAAACTGTCTTAAGCGCACCACTTGGCGGCGCTTTTCCCGGCTACTCAGCAGATACTGCAACGCTCTTTTAAGGCGTTCTGGATTAACACTTTCATCAGAAGCTTGACGCTGTTCAACCTCTTGCAAAGGAATAACATGCATCAGACCTAACTGTTGGAGTGCATCAAGCAATCTTGGCTTTTGTTCAGTCAAGCCGACTAGAGAAATCTTATTAAGCTGCAAGATACTCATAACGACACATCCAAGCGTTTACGTTTTGCAATTTTGGCACGAACCACACCTGCACGCTCTGCGTCTGCCAGTGCGATCTGAATCTTACGAATATTTTGGCGAGATTGAGGAATCAATACTTTATCGAACAGATTCAAGCGTTGAGTAGTTTTTTGTAAACCGTAATTAAGGCACTCTAGCTTTTTGTGTAGCAGTTGTTGCTGTACTTGAAGAGTCACTTGTTGTTTCAACAATTTAGCTAAATGATCAAGCCAATGTTCGGTTCCTAAGCAGGAATAAGGTTCTAGTATCACATCGAGGGATTTTAATTCAGGCAAGCGGATGCCAACGAGATTAACCTGCTCTATTTCTACTGAGCGAATACTGATCAACTGATCAACTCTACCTTCGTAATTAGGCAGCATCGACAGTTGGACTTTAACTTGTTGCTCAATCTGTGACAGTTCATGTTGCTGATGAAGTAAGGCTTGCTCTGCTGAAGCTCTAGCGGCCAAGAGCTGTTTACGTTTTAAGTCTAGCGCTGGCACGAACTTTTGATAGGCTTTAACTTTCCTACCTTCTTTGTTCAAGGTGCTTTTATTGAGCGCTAATCGAGCCATGATTAACTCCGTTGTGCAGTAACAGGGAAATACTTATCCACTAGGTCCTGCTTCATCAACAACTCTTCCGCCTCAAAACACTCTGCAAGGGTTTTCCAGCAAAGATCTAAGGCTTTTTCTAAAGGCAAAGTCACTTTAATATCCATAAAGCGTTTTCGAAATAGATCACCAAAACGCAATAAGCGATGGTCATATTCGGTCAACTCAAAGGACATCGCCTGTTTCTGTTGCGCGTCCTGTGCCGAGGCATAGAATCTGACCATGGTATTCATAATCTGACCATGATCTTCTCGAGTCACTTTTCCTATCACATGCTGCTTTAAGCGAGACAGAGAGCCGAAAGGATCTAATACACCGTCATGCAAATAAAACTGACCTTCGGTAATGTATCCGGTGTTGTCAGGAACAGGATGTGTTACATCATCCCCTGGCATGGTGGTTACAGAGAGAATGGTGACAGATCCCGCACCTTTATAATCACAGGCTTTTTCATAACGACGGGCTAACTGGGAATAAAGATCGCCTATGTAACCACGGTTAGAGGGGACGTGCTCCATCGCAACACCCACCTCTTTTAGCGCATCGGCATAGGCAGTCATATCAGTTAACAGCACTAAAACGCGTTTCCCTTCATCTACCGCAAAACGCTCTGCTACAGCTAACGCCATATCTGGAACAAGTAGGGCCTCTACAGTGGGATCAGAGCCTAAATGAACATACATCACCGTTTTAGCTAAAACACCAGCATCTGCAAATGCAGTTTTGAAGAAGTGATAGTCATCAAAGATAAGACCAATGCCACCAAAAACGATAATATCCGCATCGGCATGTGCGCCTATTTGAGCTAAAAGCTGGTTGTAAGGCTCACCTGCTACGGAAAAAATTGGAATCTTTTGGCTTTCTACCAATGAGTTAAAAATATCTATCATTGGCACATCGGTACGTATCATTCGCGAGGCTAAGACGCGACGCGCTGGGTTTACCGTAGGTCCATCTATTTCAATATGAGGTTCTTCATTAAGCTCGGGCCCCGAATCAATCGGAGTACCTACACCAGAGAAGGCTCTGCCCAGAATATTGGTTGAAAAAGCGACCTGCATTGAGTGACCTAAAAAGCGAATACTCGCTTTTGTAGACAACCCCTTAGTACCGGAAAATACTTGCAGTGATATTTTGTCTCGATCTATTTCGATCACTTGCGCAAGAGCAGGCAATTGCGAGGGGTCCAATGGATTTTCGATGATGGCAAGATCGCCAAAACCTATACTACCGGTGGTATTAAGATCGGGTTCAGGCACATAAACCTTTACAAGATCACCCACTATTTCCAGTATTTTGGAATAGGATAAAAGCAACTGGGACACGGCTTACTTCCTGTTTAAATCGCTTAATTTGATTAAGCCACGCTAAATAAGCTTTTACAAGCGTGCAAAGACGATAAGTTGATCTTTGACAACTAATATAATAGCCATCACATGCTTCTCGATTGACCTGAAACACTTTACAATTCCAATTTTATTCCTGCCCAGAGTAGCTATTTCTAAATGATTCAGAAGAATTTGATTAAAGCACTGTTAGGTTTAGTGATTTTTATCGTGCTCATGGTTGTGCTTGGTATCCTTTTTGAAGAAGAAATGGCACAAGCAACCGGTTGGGTAGTGGATCGAATCGGCTTTTGGGGACTAGCTGGCATTTTATTGGTCACCGATACCTTAGTAACGCCTTTTCCACCCGATATACTCTTAGTGATTAT
>REDB01000034.1 GCA_007693685.1 Oceanospirillales bacterium | reverse complement strand
AAAAAATTATGTTCACTACTGCATTATGTGAACATAACTCAAAAAGCCCTTATATGCCATGACCACAGTTAGAGTGCTTGTTTACATAATCATAGGCTCTCCAAATAAGCTAGTAATGACTCTGGGATCTCCTTCATTTTGCCATGGCCTTTGATTTCTATTGGCTCAAGTGATGCTAATGCCGTTTTTTTCATTTCTAGATTTGCCGTCATGTACTGGTGGGTGGTTTGTATTTGCTCGTGACCCAACCACAAAGCAATTAATGACAAATCAACACCGGATTGTAATAGGTGCATGGCCGTTGTATGCCTTATGATATGTGGCGTAATGCATTTTTGACCTAATGAGGGACAGCTTTCAACGGCTTTCTTCTGAAGTAAATTGAGTCGCTTTCTCACACCAGAACGTGTCATGGGATGACCAAAGCGATTTGGAAATAGTGGTGCATTTGGTTGTTCAGATGGAAGCATTGGTAACCAACACTTTAGTTGAGTTACCGTCCTTGACCAAAGAGGTACTACTCTTTCTTTTCTTCCTTTACCGTACAAGCAAGCTGTGTGTTGATGTTTCAAATCAACATCCTGTACTTTTAGTGCTGTCATTTCCGATACTCTAGCTCCTGTATTGTATAGCAGCAAAAGCATAACTTGATCTCTTTGACCACTCCATGTTCTGGTATCAGCAGCACTAACTAGTGACTCTATTTCTGCTCGATCAAGGAAGTCTATCAAGGGTCTTCCCCATGTTTTCTGAGGAATCGATAATATTTTAGAAGCTTCAGGCATAGCTTCTGGCATATGTATGGCAACGTAGTTTGAGAAGCATTTTATCGCAGCAAGTCGACCGTTTCGTGTTCTAACACTGTTGTGTCTACCGTCTTCAAGGTGTTGTAAAAAGTCTAAGGTACTTGCATATTGCATATCGTCAACACACAGTCGTGCTACTGGCCGTTTAACTCTCTCTGATAAGAACAACAGATAGAGTCTAATGCTGTCGCGATAAGCAGAAACCGTATTGTGACTTAACCGTCTATTTTGTATGAGATAGTCGCCAAAGAATTTATAGATCAGGATACTCAAGTCAGTGGGCTTATTGGCAGTAACAATCATAGCTGATCTCCTTGTGCGCAATATTCCTCAAATCGGCTGGCTGCTAGTTTCATCAACTCAGGCGTGGCATTGATATACCAATAAGTATTTTCAATCCTTTTGTGGCCCAGATAATGACTCAGTTTTGGCATGAAGGCATTAACATCTAGCCCGGCTTCATACCAGGCTTGTATTCGTCTACACACAAAAGTGTGCCTAAAATCATATAACCGCGGGTAACGACCATTCACTTTACAATCAAGATTGGTGCATTTCCTGATGATTTTAAACGCATGATCAGCGGCTTCAATGGTTAGCGCCTCACCACTATCCATAAGTAATAAGCCATCTGAATGCTTAAGGGGCTCAAACAGCTCTCGAACATCGTAATATTTTTTAAGCGAAATGACTGTGCTTGAGTCTAGCGGCACAATCCGACGGTGCCAGTTTTTACTCTGTTGTATAGTCAAGGTACCCTTTTCGATATCGATATCATTTTGCTTTAATCGAATCGCTTCCCCAGGTCTGAGTCCAGAGGATACAAGTAAGCCAAGCATTGTTCGAATGGTGAGTGGTCTGATCCCATAGCAGGGTAAAAGATTACTAGCTGCTTCCAAGCAAGCTTTAACTTGACGCTGACTAAAAATGAAAGGTGGCAGCCTTCGATGTGTGTGGCCAACCAGATTAACTGGGACTACAACAGAATCAGGGTAAACAGAGTGTAGGTATTTGCTAAACGCCCGAACTATTGACATACGTCGCGCAATAGCAATTTCAGAATTCGATGGCGCAAGTCTAGCCCATTGTTGCACTAACTCAACATTCATAGGCATTCGCTCATTTTGTGATTGTGCATACGCTGCAAACTGTTCAAGTATTTTTCCGTCAACTGTCAATGCATAGCCCAAATCCCTGCGGGCCTGAAGATATTGCGCGACAAGTACAGACCATTTCATAGTGCACCACCTTCAGGCCATGGCATTGCTACCTCTTTTAAGCTGTCGATATCAACATGTGTATATCGATTACTAGATTCATAACTTTGATGACCTAGAACATCAGCAATAGGTTTGATAGATTGGCCAGCGCTTAAAAGTCGGGTCGCCATTGTATGTCTAATGCGGTGCACTTGTTGTCGATCACCGGGTATTCCAGCCCTCTCAAATGCGCGTCTTATGGCACCTCTTACCGTTGCAGTTGTAACAGCTTCCCCTAAAGGTGCTCTATGATATACAAACAAGGCTCTATTACGCGTCGACGGACGACCACTTTGAACATAATCAACCATTGACTCGAACAATAAATCAGGAATGGGTAGTCGATGTTGCTGATGATTTTTACCCGGTTTCAGTGTTAATACTCGCTGATGCCATTCAATGTTATCTAAAATAATCCCTGCTGTATCAGCGGTTCGTAAGCCAAGGTCGATTAAACAGCGTGCCATACAATAATCACGTTTTCCGATAGAAGAGCTTAGGTCAAAGCTCTGTAATATTGATGTTAGCTCTTCTTTTGTGAGCGCCTCATAAGCAGGAATGATATATATTGGTTTGGGTCTTGGAAGATATACGGGTAGTGAGATTGAACACTGATCTGTTGATGATAAATAGGTTACGAAGCAACCCAATGCGCTGACCATTGCTGTTATTGAACCTTGGGATAGTGAAGATGATCGATGATAAATGTAAGTTGCTAAATCCTGTTGTGTAAGTTCATTGACACGTTTGCCTAGTGCTTGACGCAACCAGATTAGTAATTCGCGTCCATAGCGGCATCGAGCCATTCTGCTGGCATCAACCAATCCGATAACGGATGATAAATAAGTATCATAGGCTTTAAATAGCGTATCTTCAGGAGATAATTCCCTTGGGCAAGAAGAATCAGTTATAAGCTTTCGCCATAACATAAGAGATGCTCGCCCAGATGTGCGGGCCCTATGGAACGAAGGCGGGCATTTACACTGTGGTAAATGATGATGAATAAATGCATTAATCTTGTCTTCGTTTAACACCAACCAGTTAGCTTTATCTACCGTTCTTTGCCACGAAAAATAGTGAATAACACAGCTAAGATAGCTTTGAATCGTACCTTTTGAGTAATGCCTAGACTCTAAAAATTCAAGAAAGGTTTTAAACTCAGCCTGTGATAAGTTCTCTGACTCGATCAATAAATCGGGGCAAGATATGTAATCTGAAATCATGGGATTCTCCATTCATGTTGAAATATCCCATGTCATATTATGTTGACATATATCTGATGAGAATCAGCTGTGATGGCGTCTGAGTAATAATTGTTCACATAATGCAGTAGTGAACATAATTTTTTCCCATAGGAATGGGTCGTAAAGCCCGCTCAAGATGGTTGGTATCCAGTTGAACATCCGGATTTTCCAAGA
>REDB01000035.1 GCA_007693685.1 Oceanospirillales bacterium | reverse complement strand
CATAAACGCCTGAATCCAGAACTAAAAATTGAAGGGATTCTGCGTACTATGTTTGATCCACGCATGAGTCTCACTCGAGATGTTTCTGTCCACTTAGTTGAATACTTTGGTGACAAAGTCTATCGCACCGTCATTCCAAGGAATGTTCGTTTGGCAGAAGCCCCTAGTCATGGATTACCGGTTTTACAATATGACAAAAGCTCACGTGGCGCATTGGCATATTTAGCCTTAGCAGGTGAACTGATAAGACGAACTGAAGCAGAACAGAAAAAACAACAAGCTGAACAACTAGAAACACAGGAAGCAGAGTAATGGTGGTAAAAAAACGTGGATTGGGACGTGGGCTTGATGTCTTGTTATCGGGAATGTCTGAAGATAATGAGTCGCCACTTCACGAAGCAACACCACCGCTCTCTACGCAGGGTGAACTCCAACATATGGAGCTCAATCGAATAGAACGTGGTCGTTACCAGCCGCGTCGCGATATGGAGCCACAAGCCTTAGAAGAACTAGCTGAGTCGATCAAATTACAAGGCGTCATGCAACCCATTGTTGTTCGTCCAATTGCGCAAGGGCGTTATGAAATTATTGCCGGTGAGCGACGTTGGCGGGCAACTCAGATGGCAGGACTCAGTACAATTCCTGTCATCATCAGAGATGTACCCGATGAAGCAGCCATTGCGATGGCCCTTATCGAAAATATTCAACGTGAAAACCTTAACCCTATTGAAGAAGCCTTTGCATTAAGTCGATTACAGACTGAATTTGAACTGACACAACAACAAGTCGCTGATGCGGTAGGTAAATCCAGATCAACTATCGCTAATTTGTTACGCTTAATGAACCTTACTGAAGAAGTTCGTAAGATGCTTGAATATGGCGACTTGGAAATGGGTCACGCCAGAGCATTGTTAGGTCTTGAAGGCGAAATGCAAATAGAAGCTGCCTCTCAGGTGGTTGCTAGAGCCCTTTCTGTCAGAGAAACCGAACTGCTGGTTAAGAAGTATCAATCGGGTGAGATCCCGAAAAAAACTCCACCTGTGGCAAATAATGAAACTTTTAAGGAAATTTCAGGACAGCTTTCAAGACATTTCTCTGCGCCAGTTAAAGTTTCTGCAACAGCACAGGGTAAGGGCAAAATTAGTATCAGTTTCAACTCACAAGAGCAACTTGATCAAATTTTGAACATGTTAGAAAAGCCATAAAATATATAAGGGATTTTGGGTTAATTGTTAATACCTTAGTAACAGAGAAGCACACTATCTGTTGAGTCATAAGGCTTAAACACCTATAATCCCAGAACTTGAGATAAGGCTACAAACAGAATCAATGACATCACAATATGAAAGACGCATAGAGTCTGTAGGATTAGCAAAGAAAAAAGGGTTGAATAAGTTCAACCAACGTTTTGCAAAACTCTACATTATCGTGCTGCTATTACAGTTATTGATTTGTAGTCTATTAGCACTGCTGATGATGTTTAAAGACTTTGTGACTGCCTATTCTGTATTGTTTGGTGGGATGATCTATTTGCTACCAATGTGTTGGTTTGTATTTAGGCTCTGGATGAACAGAAATTTAGATAATCCACAAAAAATACTGGCAAACGTCTACATCAGTAAAGCTGGAAAAATGGCACTAGGGGTTGTGTTGTTTGTGGTGGTTTTTTTGAAGGTTGAACCTTTAGATCCACTAGCGCTATTTATAACTTACATATTTCTGCAGATAACCAGTTGGTATCTGCAGTTGAAGCTTAATGAACGATTTCTGAAACTTTGACTGAGAGTAGCTGAGAATGGCAAGCGAAAACCCAACATCCTCAGAATATATTTCCCATCACCTTAGTAATTTGACCTTTGGCAAACACCCCGTTGATGGATGGGGTTTTGCTGGAGGTGAAAATGCTGCACAGATGGGGTTCTGGGCAATTCATGTCGATACCATGTTCTTTTCAATACTAACCGGTGTATTTTTCATTTGGTTATTTAAAAAGGTAGCTGATACCGCAGTGAGTGGTGTACCAGGAAATCTGCAAAACTTTATTGAAGTTGTTGTAGATTTTGTGGACGACAACGTAAAAAGTATATTTCATCACAATAATCCTGCGATAGCACCTTTGGCGCTAACGGTATTCGTATGGATATTTTTGATGAACGCATTGAAGTTAATTCCGATTGATTTTATTCCTTATATAGCTGGTGAAATGGGTCTTCCGTACTGGAAAATAGTACCTACAACAGACATCAATGCTACATTAGGTATGAGCTTTAGCGTCTTTTTCTTGATTATTTATTACAGTATTAAAGTTAAAGGTGTCAAAGGGTTTGCTGCGGAATTGTCTTTACAGCCATTAGGCAAGTATTTGATTCCATTCAATTTATTCCTAGAGTCAGTTACTTTGCTTGCTAAGCCTGTTTCATTAGCACTGCGTTTGTTTGGTAACATGTACGCTGGTGAAGTTATCTTCATCCTAATTGCATTGTTGCCATTCTGGATTCAGTGGGTGTTGTCGGTGCCATGGGCGATTTTCCATATTTTGGTAATTACCATGCAGGCGTTTATATTCATGGTGTTAACAATCGTCTATATGGCGATGGCACATGATGAACATGATCACTAGTACATATTGTATTTGTGGTCTTATTAAACTTTTTCAATTCACTTTAACTTAAAAATGTTGGAGAAAAAAAATGGCTGAACTGCTGTTTATCGCTGTTGCGTTGTTGCTAGGTATGTCTGCTATAGCAGGTGCTATTGGTGTTACCTTGCTGGGTGGTAAATTCCTTGAAGGTGCCGCACGTCAACCAGAACTGGTACCAATGCTACGTAGTCAATTCTTCATCGTTGTTGGTCTAGTAGATGCTATTCCAATGATCGGTGTTGGTATGGCACTGTACATGCTGTTCGCGGGTTGATGACCGGTAATATACCTTTGGGGCTGGCCCAATGGGTCTTAACCATACAAATCAACTGCGAGGGGTAATGGCGTGAATATTAATCTCACCATCATTGGTCAGGCCATAGCATTCGCAATGTTCGTCATGTTCTGCATGAAATATGTGTGGCCGCCTATTACGGCTGCCATGGCGGAACGTAAAAAGAAGATTGCCGAAGGTTTGGATGCAGCTGACCGAGCTGAACGTGATTTGAGGCTTGCTCAAGAGAGAGTAGCTGACGATCTTCGTGAAAGTAAGGTGCAGGCTGCTGCTATCATAGAACAGGCCAACAAACGCGCTAACTCAATAATCGAAGAAGCAAAAGAGCAGGCTCGTGTTGAAGCCGATCGTGTGAAAGCATCTGCTCAGGCTGAACTGCAACAAGAAATTAATCAAGCTAGAGAAGCTTTACGTTCTCAAGTTGTGATCTTGGCAGTTGCCGGTGCTGAAAAGATTTTGGAAGCCTCTGTTGACCAAAAAGCGTCTGCTAAACTAGTTGAAAAACTAGCTGCTGAGCTTTAAGCGAGGTTTATGATGGCTGAACTCAACA
>REDB01000036.1 GCA_007693685.1 Oceanospirillales bacterium | reverse complement strand
GGTGTCAATGGCATCTTAAGCGTGATGCGAGCTTTAGAGATGTTACCGAAGTCTCGCAAAGAAGGCTTCAAAGATCCTATCGTTGCTCGCTCTAGTAATTGGGTCAGATCACCACAAAGTGGCATCTTTCGAGCCCATGTTAAAGAGGGGGATCGCGTTACACGTGACCAAACCCTTCTGGGTGTCGTTGCAGATCCTTTCGGTGAGTCGGAAGAAGAGATCTGGTCACCCATGAGTGGCATTGTTATTGGTCAACTCAAACTGCCTTTGGTAAACGAGGGTGACGCGTTAATTCACATCGCACAATTTCATCGCACCGATCTAGTCGCAGATCGTGTCGAAACCTTCCATGAGTCTTTAGAAGCGGACAATCATCCGTTTGCGGACTTGCTGTAAATTCTTTGGTATTTAATGAAATGATTAACTGAGATTGATCAATTCATCATTTCATTAAATCTTTCTTGATCAACTCTTAAACTTCTAACCTTGCAAAACCTCGTCCATCAAAATTATTATCAATTTAATTTATTTAAAATCAATATCTTATTTATTTTTTCTGAAGATTAATTCCACTGATAATTTAGCTGGCACAGCCCTTGCTCTAATACTTCTGACAATGACGACATAACAACATAAAAAGTCAGAGGTTACGCAATGCCAGATTTGCATGTTTACAGCAATCCATCGCCCCGTCCTCGAACAGGTGTAGATAACCTGAAGAAGTACGTTCGTGTTCGCAGTAAGCCAGGGGCAAGATTCGTTGAATTCGATTTTGCTATCGAAGATCCCTCTCTATTTGTCGAGCTTATAATGCCGCCCGTCGCATTTGAAGCCTTCTGCAAAAACAATCACGTCATTCACATGACCGATGAGCAGATGGCCGAAGTAGATGCGGAGTTAGAAAAGTGGCGTTACGGCGAAGACACACTAATGAGCAAAAATCACAACCGTTCTGTTGAATAACAATAACATCAACTTTGAGTGACGCTTATGACCATCGAAATTAAAACGGCCACATTGGAACCCGTGCGCAATACCTTTGCCAATATCGAACGTCGATTTGGAGATAAACCTGCTTCACGTTATCAGGAAGCTACTTATGACCTGCAAGCAGAAACCAACTTTCATTATCGCCCATTATGGCAGCCTGAATTTGAATTGAACGATAAAAGCCGTACCAAAATCGTAATGGAAGATTGGTATGCATTAAAAGATCCGCGTCAATTCTATTATGGTGCCTATGTTCAACAGCGTGCCAAAATGCAGGAAGCTGCTGAAAGTAGTTATGCATTTTTTGAAAAACGTAATTTAGCAGACTATTTAAGTGATGATGTTAAAAATGTATTGATTACTTATTTAATCCCATTACGACATATCGAAAATACTGCCAACTTAAATAATATGTATGGCTGCGCTTTTGGTTATGGAACCGCAATTACACAAGCACTGCTATATAACGCGATGGATCGTTTAGGTATTGCGCAATATCTCTCCCGTATTGGTTTAATGCTGGATGGCAACACAGGTCAATCTTTAATCGAATCTAAGCAGCATTGGATAGAAAATCCTGCATGGCAGGGTGTTCGTGCGCTGTGCGAGGAGATGACGACCGTTGAAGATTGGTTTGAAGTGGTGCTGGCGCAAAACCTGGTGATGGATACGCTGATATTTAATCTTTTCTATGAACAGTTCGACGAAAAACTCGCTTCGATGGGTGGTCGTGATATCGCCATGCTGACTGAATTTATGCAGGCATGGAACAAAGATGTCACGAAATGGTTTGACTCAATCATTAAAACTGTTGCAACAGAATCAGATGCTAACAAAGCCTTGCTTCATAGTTGGGTAGAGCATTGGAAAGAAAAATCAATTGAAGCACTACGTCCTGTCATCAGTGAAGCACTGGAGCCTGCAGCGCTAGAGACTGCCGTTGCAGTGCTTGAGAGTCGCATTAAAAAAATCGGTATTTCAGCCTAGGGGTTCAGCATGTCAAAAGTATATATCGCGTTACAAGATAATGATGAATCTCGCTACATCATAGAGGCCATCGAAGAAGATAACCCAGATGCGACTGTGATACATCATCCAGCGATGATCCGAATCGAAAATGAAAATAGCCTGATTGTAAAACGTGAAACGGTTGAAGAAAAAATGGGTCGTGATTGGAATGTTCAAGAACTCCATTTAAACCTAATAACCCTAGGTGGAAATGTTGATGAGGACGATGATCAACTCAGTTTAAGCTGGAATATTTGATAGCTATTAAAATAAAAAGGTACAGAAAAATGTCAGCTAAAAAACTAAATTTAAAAGATAAGTATAGACTATTAACACGCGACCTTGATTGGGAATACTCTTATGCTGATCGTAAAAAAGCGTTTCCTTATGAAGAGTTTGAAGGCATCAAAATAACTGATTGGTCTAAATGGGAAGATCCTTTTAGATTAACTATGGATGCCTATTGGAAATATCAGGCTGAGAAAGAGAAAAAACTCTACGCAATATTTGATGCGTTTGCACAAAATAATGGTCATTTAAATGTCACCGATGCACGTTATGTAAATGCGATTAAAATCTTTTTAACCGGTGTCTCTCCTTTAGAGTATCAAGCTTACCAAGGTTATGCCCATGTCGGTCGTCAGTTTGGTGGTGCGGGTGCTCGTGTGGCTTGCCAGATGCAATCAATCGATGAATTGCGTCATGTACAAACACAAATTCATGCGATGAGTCATTACAACAAGTACTTTGATGGCTTCCAAGATTGGACGCATATGCATGATCGTGTTTGGTATCTATCCGTACCAAAATCCTTCTTTGATGATGCACGTTCAGCAGGACCTTTTGAGTTCCTCATTGCGATCAGTTTTAGCTTTGAATATGTCTTAACCAACTTGTTGTTTGTTCCTTTCATGTCCGGTGCTGCCCATAACGGTGATATGGCGACCTGTACTTTTGGCTTCTCAGCTCAGTCAGATGAAGCCCGTCACATGACGCTAGGCTTAGAAATTATCAAGTTCCTGCTTGAGCAGCATGAAGACAACGTGCCAATCGTGCAGAAATGGATCGACAAGTGGTTCTGGCGTGGTACTCGCTTGCTTTCCATCGTTGCGATGATGATGGATTACATGCTGCCAAACAAAGTGATGTCCTGGAAAGAAGCCTGGGAAGTTTATTTTGAAGAAGCCGGCGGCGCATTATTCAAAGATTTGGCTCGCTACGGTATCCGTATGCCGAAGTTTGTTGAAACCACAGAGAAAGAGAAAGAGCACATCTCTCATCAAGCTTGGTGGATCTTCTACAACTATGGTCATGCCGCTGGTTTCCATACCTGGATTCCAAGTGATGAAGAGTTAGATTGGTTAAGTGAAAAGTACCCAGATACGTTCGACAAATACTATCGCCCCCGTTGGGAGCTAGCGAAGAAAATGGAAGCGGAAGGTAAGCGTTTCTATAGCCAAGCTTTACCGCAACTTTGTACGACCTGTCAGATTCCGATGGGCTTTACCG
>REDB01000112.1 GCA_007693685.1 Oceanospirillales bacterium | reverse complement strand
CCCAGTCTTGGTATTCGGTGACACGGGGTTCTTGGGCGAAGGCTAGACTAGTGGCAATTATGCCAGATAACGCAGCAGTTTTTAGAAAGCTTTTAAGCATTGTAAGAGTCCTTAATTTTGAAAGCGCTCATTTAAAGGCATGAAGGCGGAGCGAATCAGAAACATATTTCATATCAATATCAGTAAACAACAATGAAACATAGTTTACCAAAAATCAATCGGTTTTGTAATTAACACAAACAAGAAGCAATACATATAAGCTCATAAAAATCAATAGATTAGTTATTTCATAAATTCCCAATAAAACGTAAAATGCGCCATCACAAGATCGTAACCTAAAGAGATATGACCTATGTATTGCTGATTTTTTTCAAGAACATACTGGTTAAAAATCGGATAATTTGGATGATGTGCTAGCAAAGGAAATATGTCATGAACCACATGTGCTATCTCTTGTACACGTTTATTTAAAGAATACAAACGGAGATCTATCCCCTTTGATCCTAAAGGGTTATCAACTTCAAGAATATCAATACTTTCTATTAGCTCTTGATTCTGTTGACGCAGATAGTGTGAAAGCAGTGTTAAATTATGTTGATCATGCGTTAAAAGTTTTTTGAAAACATCAAGATCGTTTAGTCTCGTTAAGTTAAGATCTGGCCGTAAATAATAATGTGTAACACGTTCTTTGAAAGTATGAGGTGACCATTTGTATCCAGTACACCATAATGCTTTTTCTCCATGAACAATAATGTCGTTTGTTTGAGTTGATAAAAGTACTGGAAATTCAAGATAGACTTTAATAACTGGATTTGATTTGACTAATCCAATCTCTGGCAAACTTTCATTAAAGAGAATCTTGGTATCAGCTGACTCAATCGCCAGATATAAAAAATTTGATTTATCCCATTGATCTTGAAGCCACTCTAGACAGTTTTTAGAAGGATTGAAGGGTGACAGTTTTTTAATAAATTCATTACAGTTTATTCCTTTAGAGTCAACACCACAAAGTAAACGTCCAGCATCAAAACTACTTGCTGAAATTTTTAAAGAGCGTTCAGTTCCTATGATGCGGTCACCAAGGCTGTCGATTAAGTTTAAGAAATCAATTTCAGTAGTCGTCAAAACCAAAATCTCCTAATGATTAATCTTCACGGGTAAAACTCATCCGCTTTTGATGCTTGGCAGTGCTCTCGTTCATAAATTTACGTAAGGAAAAAGCTTTTTTTTGTGCCTGATACTGGGCAAAGCGGATCAATAAGGTTGCCAGTTTGCTTTCACCTTGAGAGCGGCTAATCCATCGACAACACAGCAAGAGTATTTTGGGGATATTGCGTATCAGCAATTGATCGTCCCAAGCCACAAATGGAAAGACTTCGCCTGGATTGCCCTGCCTTCCTGCTCGACCAAAGAGTTGCCAATCCACTCGTGCAGATTCATGAGGCTCAAACATCAATACGCGCAGTCCACCATTTCGTTTAATTTCGTCGGTTAGCTTAATATCGGTTCCTCTTCCAGCCATATTAGTGGCGATCGTGACACGAGATGGCTCACCAGCGTGTTTAACGATCTCTGCTTCTTGAGCCAGTTTTTTGGCATTGAGTAGTTGATAGGGAATCCCTTCTTGTTGAAAAGATTCTGCTAAGAGTTCACTGTCATCAATTTTTCGCGTACCGATCAGAACAGGTATTTCTAACGACCTTAGTGCCTTGACCTTATCAATTAACCTTCTTATTTTTATTTCTTTATCAGAATAAATTTGAAAAGGATGTATTGCTAATTGAGAAGTCAACCGTGAAGGTACACGCAGGGTAAGGGTTCTGTAATTGAAGAAAAGCTCATAATCTATGGTTTGCAATGTACCACTGGCACCAGTCAAACGGGTATAGCATTTAAAAAAGTTTTGAAAGCTCATTCTAGCAAGGGTCTTATTTGGATGTGTAAGAGTAACGCCGGCTCTTGCCTCAACGGCTTGATGTAATCCATAGCTCCATGACCTACCAGGCATCGGTCTGCCAGTACCTTCGTCAACAATCACCACCTCATCTTCAATCACAACATAGTGCTGATCGATTAAAAAATAATCCTTTGCCAATATTGCCTGTTTCAGTAAATCTTCACGCCAAGCTTTACCGCGCCATACACTTGGAAGCCGTTCCACTTGATCTGCGATAAGAATTTCACCGGCTTTTGTTAGAGTCACATCTCTATGGACTTGATCAAGTTGATAATGCTCCGGTGTCGATAACAGATCTGCGAGCTGTTTAGCGGCGATAATAGCTTGATGTAATACTTCATTTTGATCTTTACCCGAAATAATCATCGGTGTAATAGCTTCATCAATCAAAATATTATCTGCTTCATCAACAATCGCGGTATGAACGCCTCGCATTAGAAGCTGACCTGCCTGTTTCATCTGCAAAGATTTAACTGTCAATGATATTGGATCCAGTGGACCATTAAACTGAATCTGATCAGTTAAATAGTCGGCCAGTAGTTGTTTTGCAGTGGTATACACAACATTGGCTTGATAAGCTTCTTGTTTTTCATCCTGTGACATGGATTGAAGAACGTTACTAACCGTAACGCCGCAATGTTTGTAAAGTGGTTGTAACTCTTTGGCATCTCGTTCTGCAAGATAATCATTTGCCGTGATAATGTGACACGGATGACGAGACCAGCCCATCATCACTCCTAGAATACCAATGGTCAGTGTTTTGCCCTCGCCCGGAGCTAACTGAACAAGATAACCGTCATACATTGCCAGTACAGACAATAGCTGGACAGTAAAGGGTTCCATGCCCAGAACCCGTTTAGAAATTTCTCGTAAACAAGCCAACAAGCGAAGGACTTCTTCTCGATTGCCAGATAACTTATCCAACTTAGAAAGATGTTTAAACTTCTCTAACTCAATTAGCAACTCATTATCCAGTAAGGACGACAAGGTCTGTTGAATGGAAATGACCTTTTCAGCTTCTTTTAGATAATGCTGCAGAGTAGATTTTTCTTGAATACGATGGAATAGGAGTCGTGCCTGGGCGGTGATCCAGTAGGGGCTTTTAGGAATGTTTCTCAGCGGGCTGAGTTTAAAAGTATCTAACAGCATTAAAGTTGATATCGAGATTGGAGTAACTGTCTCAGTCTGAGAACCAACTGTTGAAACAGCGGCATAGGATCTTGCACAATACGGACATAACCTAGAGTGCCATCGAATAAAGATACCGTGTTCGTATCATCCAATACCACTTGCAGCTCAAAAAATGGTTGATCTGACAGCATACGGCCCTGTTCATCCCAATTAGCCATAATATGACCACCGGCTGGGATACCAAGCGCCGCAGACGGAAGTTCATGTTTTTGATAAGGAATAAACAGTGTTTGTGTCGAGGTTAGCCGATCTGAAAAACGCCCTCCCAACCGCACTTCGGCAAACTCAACCGGATAAGAGAACAGGGGGCAGGCATTCCACGTGATCGTGGGCGGTCGCTCCGCTCGACGGCGGCATGCGT
>REDB01000037.1 GCA_007693685.1 Oceanospirillales bacterium | reverse complement strand
TTAATTAAAGGTACTGTCAAAAATGATCGCGAGCGATAACCACTTTTGGCATCAAACGACTTAGTGCCAGAAAAATCGTATTCAGAAGCGTTATAAACATCCGCTATACAGATGGTCTTTTTATCATGTATCGCACAGGTAACAACTAATTCTTTATTAGCCGTTCCTTGTGTATCAAATAAAGGAATGGGTTTAAACAAATCTGCACTGGGCTGTCCTTTACCACCTAAGAAAATATTTAAACTATGATTTTGAACCAGTGGAAAATGAACCTCTTGGGTAGAGGAGTCAATCATGTAAAGCGTTCCAGCATCCGCCTGCGTTAGTTCGCGGGCACTGGTTAGGATAATTTCTAGGAGAGACGTTTTATCATGCTCTGCGGATAGCGCGATACCAATTTGATTTAGACGCTTTATCCGAGATGTATGAGAGTTTAATCCATTCATGCTTGGTTGCTCACTACTTAGCAAGTCTGAATCAACATCAGCCATATGAAACCCTACCTATCACCTTTGAACAAGACGACTTGTTCTTGCAAATAAATCAATTATGCCTATTTTCAGTTGTAATGTCTCAGCATCCTTATCCCATCGTCTAACAATTGAACGTATAAAAAAATTCAGAATTTGGATACAATAATGATGTAGTTTTTTTACTAGAATAATAGAATCACCAGCGAAAAAAGCTAATCCAGCGCTTGAGATAGTGATCTGAAGCGATTCACCTATGCAATTTGGGGAATAAAATGACAGAAAAAAGTCCAAAAATTATTTATACGCTCACTGACGAAGCACCTGCTCTAGCGACCTTTTCCCTCCTCCCTATCGTAAGAACTTTTACAGCTGCTGCCGAAATCAGTGTTGAAACCAGCGATATCTCTGTTGCTGCACGTGTACTTGCTGCGTTCCCTGAAAAATTAACAGAAGAACAACGCGTAACAGATACCCTTGCTGAACTAGGTGAGTTAACTAAAGACCCATCAGCTAACATTATTAAGCTACCTAACATCAGTGCTTCTATTCCTCAGTTGAAAGCCTGTATTAAAGAGCTTCAGTCACAGGGTTATAATGTTCCAGATTTCCCAGATGACCCTAAAACTGAAGAAGAAAAGCAAGCCCGTGATCGTTACAGCAAAATTCTTGGAAGTGCGGTAAACCCAGTATTGCGTCAGGGTAACTCTGACCGTCGCGCTCCTCCAGCTGTAAAAGCCTTTGCACGAAAATTCCCACACTCTATGGGCCAATGGAGCAAAGCTTCACGCTCACATGCAGACTACATGCGTGGCGGCGATTTCTACTCCAGTGAAAAATCTACCACCATGACCGAAGATACCGATGTACGTATCGAGTTTGTTGGTAAAGATGGCAAGGTTCAAGTTAAGAAAGAACTACACCTAGAAAAAGGTGAAGTACTAGACGGTATGTTCATGAGCGCTAAAGCGCTGCGTCAGTTCTTTGAAGATACTCTGAACGACTGTAAAGAAACAGGTGTGATGTGGTCGTTACACGTTAAAGCGACCATGATGAAAGTATCTCATCCTATTGTTTTCGGCCACGCTGTTACTGTGTACTACAAAGATGTCTTTGAAAAACATGCTGAACTTTTCAAAGAGCTGGGTGTAAATCCCAATAACGGCCTGAACAGTGTTTATGAAAAGATCAAAACACTGCCTCATTCTAAGCAAGAAGAGATCGAAGAAGATATCCATGCTTGCTACGCAGGTCGCCCAGAAATGGCGATGGTTGACTCTGTTAAAGGTATCACCAACCTGCACATTCCAAGTGATGTAATCGTTGATGCGTCGATGCCTGCGATGATCCGTAACTCGGGTCAAATGTGGGGACAAGATGGTAAGTCAAAAGATGCTAAAGCAGTGATGCCTGAAAGCACTTATGCACGTATCTATCAAGAGATGATCAACTTCTGCAAAACCAATGGTGCATTCGATCCAACAACCATGGGTACCGTCCCTAACGTTGGCTTGATGGCGATGAAGGCAGAAGAATACGGCTCACATGATAAAACCTTTGAGCTTGAAGCTGACGGCATCATGCGCATTGTTAACGCCGCTGATGGCAGCGTGATCATGGAGCACGAAGTTGAGAAAGGCGATATCTGGCGTGCTTGCCAAACCAAAGACGCGGCGATTCGCGACTGGGTTAAATTGGCGGTAACTCGTTCACGTCAATCTGATACTCCTGCTATTTTCTGGTTGGATCAAGAGCGTGCGCATGACCAACAACTGCGCAAGAAAGTTGAGCTTTACCTGAAAGATCATGATACCGAAGGGTTGGATATCCGCGTTAACTCTTACATTCCTGCGATTCGTCGCACGATGGAGCGTTTGATCCGTGGTAAAGATACCATCTCTGTAACAGGTAACGTTTTACGTGATTACCTAACTGACCTCTTCCCCATCATGGAATTGGGCACCTCTGCTAAGATGCTGTCTATCGTTCCAATGCTTGCGGGTGGTGGCATGTACGAGACAGGTGCTGGTGGTTCGGCTCCTAAGCACGTTCAACAAGTACTGCAAGAAAACCACTTACGTTGGGATTCTTTAGGTGAGTTTTTAGCTATTGCTGTCTCTTTAGACGAGCTGGGCTTAAAAGAGAACTTGCCAAAAGCACGTGTTCTTGGACAAGCATTAGACCGCGCTACTGAAACTTTGTTGGAAAACAACAAGTCTCCTTCACGTCGCACAGGTGAGTTGGATAACCGTGGAAGTCACTTCTTCCTAGCGATGTACTGGGCACAAGAACTGGCTGCACAAGACGAAGATGCAGATATCAAAGCACGCTTTGCACCATTAGCTAAAGCACTGACTGAAAACCAAGACAAGATCTTGGCTGAGTTAAGCGAAGTTCAGGGTCAGCCTGCTGATCTAGGCGGATACTACCACCCAGATCATGCTAAGACCGATGCTGTAATGCGTCCTAGTAAAACATTGAATGAGATCATGGCGAGCTTTCGTTAAGATCTGATCCATATTGAAAAGCAATAGGGGCTCCATTCAGAGCCCCTATTTTTATGTACAGGATGTATGGTATTCCGCGAGCGCATGGATGCGCAGGAGCGGCCGTTCCACACCCTATTCCATTTTTGATTTTTCGACCAAATCCGCATCGATTTCTTGCTGCACAGAAACCCCTAACTCCTTAAAGTCTGACGCTTGCTTAATCAAATTCCCCTTCCCAGAATACAGCTGTGAAAAAGCACGATCATAAGTTTCACGTGTTTTATCAATTTGCTGTCCTATAAGCTGCATGGTATCCACAAACACCTTTAGCTTAGAGTAAAAACGTTCTGCACGTTTTGCCAGTTCGGCTGTGTGACGACTTTGATCTTCAAAGCGCCAAAGTTGACGTACTATATTTAAGCTGGTCAGTAAGGTTGAAGGCGTTGCCACTAACACATTGTTTTCTATAGCACGTTGATATAGAGATTCGTCAAATCTTAAAGCTTCAATATAAGCTGATTCGATGGGAATAAACATAACAACGATGTCAGGTGAGTTAAGGTTAGGAAG
>REDB01000203.1 GCA_007693685.1 Oceanospirillales bacterium | reverse complement strand
CGCTTTGCTGATGCTCGATTTGTGAGCACGTCCTACAGCGATCATGGCGATGGTAAAGGGGTATTAGAAGGTGATTTAACTCTTTATGGGCAAACGCTACCGATTACCATCGATGTAGAAAAAGTAGGTGAGGGACAAGATCCTTGGGGCGGTTATCGTGCAGGCTTTACGGGTACTACCGTACTAAACCTTCCTGATTTTGGAATGAACTTTAATTTAGGTCCAAGAGCCGAGCAGGTGCATTTAGACTTAGTTATTGAAGGAATTCGCCAATAACATATTAATAGATATGAGTTAAATTTATTTTGGCTAGGCTAAAGCACAAGTTTTTTAGCCTAGCTATTAATGAAACTTTCACCCAGTAATAAACATCTACCTATCGTTTAGGTTTGCACCTTTGGCAATAACTTCTATACCATCGCTTGAAAATAACAATGCGAAAGGAATAGAAATTTATGTCTATTAATCTTGTAAAAACGCAAATTGACAACCAAGGTGTTCAGCGACTCACTCTATGTGATGCGAGTACCCGCAACTCTCTATCGGAAGCTATGCTGACTTGTTTATCTGAACATTTTGCCATTGCATCAAATGATCCAGCTGTGCGAGTGATTATATTGGCGGCTGAAGGCCCTGCGTTTTGTTCTGGCCATAACCTTAAAGAATTAACTAGTGCTCGGGTTAATGAAGATGGCGGAAAGGCATACTTCTGTAAAATCATGCAGATGTGTGCAAGTATGATGCAATCCATTGTTAATTGTCCCAAACCAGTCATTGCAGAGGTTAATGGTATTGCTACTGCAGCGGGTTGTCAGTTGGTGGCAAGTTGCGATTTAGCAGTCGCATCTGATCAATCTAAATTCAGTACTCCGGGTGTCCATATTGGATTGTTTTGCTCCACGCCGATGGTAGCCTTGTCGCGCAATGTCAGTAACAAGCATGCTATGGAAATGTTGCTGACAGGAGATATGATTTCGGCTTCTAGAGCAGTTGAGATGGGCTTGATTAATCAAGTAGTTTCAGCTGATTCTCTGCAGGAAGCAACAGATGCGATTGCCAGTAAGATTGCTTCAAAGTCGAGCATGACCCTAGCAATTGGTAAGAAGGCTTTTTACGCACAGCGAGAGATGCCATTATCAGATGCCTATCAATATGCATCAGAAGTGATGGTAAGAAATATGTTGGCTCAGGATGCGAAAGAGGGAATTGATGCGTTTATAGAGAAACGTAAACCTAAATGGCAAAACAAATAATCATATAACCATTGAATTTATCATTAATTCAGTCGATTATTGTTTAAATTTCTTTGGGTAATGATGATGTACAGAGGGTTGCTGATACTACTGTTGTTTTTTTGTGGCTGTGCTCAAGCTCAAGTCATTCAGATAAATAACAACACAGCAGTGTCTGTAGGTCTCTTTGCTCAGTTTTATGCGGAATCAAGCTCACGAATCAGCGTTGATTCCGCCATCAGTGCTTATCAACAGGGAGCTTTTACCCCTTCATCTCAACAGGTTCTGACTTTTGGTATCGGTGCTAACCCTCACTGGATCGCTTTTGAGCTTTATAACGATCGAACCGATCCTATTAGACGATTTTTATCAATCGAAACCGCTTGGTTAGATCAAATAGATACCTACCTTATTCATGATGGTCAGGTGATTAGTCATCGCTCGATGGGTGACCAGTATCCATTCCATTTTCGTCCACTAAATTCCCGTTTATTTGCAATCGAGCAAAGCGTTTTACCCGGAAATACATTGGTTTTGCTGAGAGTTGAGTCTCCAGACCCCCTTTTACTACCGATATATTTGCGCGATTACGACGCTCACCAACATTACTTAGAGTTCGATGCATATAGTTACGGGCTTCTGTATGGTGTGATGTTGGCACTGCTCTTTTATAACTTGATGCTCTATTCAGGTATCAAGCATCGGCAATACCTCTACTACGCTATTTATCTGTTTATGTTCGTGTTAATGAACCTTTCATATACTGGACATGCCTTTCGATGGTTATGGCCTGATGCAGTTCAGTTACAACAGTGGGCTAACCCATTGTTAATGATTTTGTATAGCGTCAGTGGTTTGATCTTTGCCATTGCCTTTCTGGATATTCGCAAAACTGCCCCAAAGTTAGCAACATGGATCAATCGATTCTGCATTGCCATCATGGCAGGACTGATGATCTTTTACTGGTTACCTAATGGTCAGCAATTAGCGTTATATCTATCCTTTTCGACCATTCTTATTTTTACAATACTCATGCTGTTGCTGGGTATTGTAGCTCTATGTGCTGGCAATAGAGCGGCATACTACTTCCTTGTAGCATCGGCTGTAGCGGCTATAGGTGGTACCGTTACTGCTCTAACGGTTTGGGGAGTCATTCCTTATCACTTACTGGGTTATCGAGCAGTTGATATAGGAACAGTGATTGAGGCGATATTGCTGGCGTTAGCTTTGGCTGCTCAATTTCGTCGTAATCAGCGCCAACGGTTAAAAGCTGAACGAATGGCACGTTTAGATCCCTTAACTGGTTTGAACAATCGGCGCGCCTTTAGTGAGCGAGCAGAACCCTTTTGGCAGAATGCGTTGCGCCACCAACGACCCATTTCTGTAGCTATTTTAGACCTAGATGAATTCAAGCTGATCAATGATCAGTTCGGTCACAAAGTCGGTGATCAAGCACTGGAATCGACGGCAGAAGCTCTTACAGCATCGATAAGAGCAGGGGATGTATTAGCCAGATGGGGTGGTGAAGAGTTTATTATTCTGATGCCAGAAACTTCATTAGATGAAGCATCCAAAGTATCAGAACGTTTGAGACTTTGTATTCATCAAATACATATTCGGGAAAAAGGTGCTGATATTCGATTAAGTGCCAGTATCGGTGTGGCTACCCGTTTAGCCCATATGGAAAATCTAGAACAGCTGATTTATAAGGCTGATCAATGCTTGTTCCAAGCTAAAGCGGGTGGGCGGAATTGTGTGGTGGTTGATATGTTATAGTGCGTGAAATTATTAAGTTAAAAATTTCACGCAATAGAAAACCTATAACTTAGGGGTCAGACATGAAGCTCAACTGCGATTTAGGCGAAAGCTTTGGGGTGTGGAAAATGGGCATGGACGAAGCTGTGATGCCATTGATTGATCAGGCAAACATTGCTTGTGGCTTTCATGCCTCTGATCCACTAACAATGCTGAAAACGGTTGAGCTGGCATGCAAACATGATGTTGAAATAGGAGCCCATCCAGCCTATCCAGATTTAGTAGGCTTTGGTCGTCGTTCCATCTCTTGCAGTGCTGATGAACTGAAGGCGCTGATTTGGTATCAGATGGGTGCGTTAAATAGTATTTGTGAGGCACTAGGAACGCATATTCAATATGTGAAGCCCCATGGTGCCATGAATAATGACATGATGAAGTCAAACGAGATGTTGCGAACGATCATGGAAGCAGTCGCCAAGCATGAGGGAATAGCCTTGATGCTTCCAGTCACCATGGCTCATGCTGATCATAATGCCATGGCGAATGACATAGGTTTGCCGATCATATTTGAAGCCTTTGCTGACCGCGCCTATACCGACGAGGGGCAACTTGTCTCCCGTGCTATTCCTGGCAGTGTGTATCATGAACCATCTGAAGTGATTGCCCAAGCACAGTCTTTTGCTAATAAAAGTGGTGTACATTCCATAAACGGCAAGTGGCTAGATTTACCGATAGATAGCCTTTGTATCCACGGTGATAACGAAGCATCCATTGCAGTTGTTAAAGCGATTCGTGATGCGTTAGGTAATCAGTCGTGAAAGTCAGTGCTGTGTCAGAAAATGCCTGCTTAATTCAAGTTGGTGATCACATTAGTGAATCACTGACAGCGGTTATAGCACAGCTTTCAGAGAATATAGAACAGACTTTGGGTGACGCGCTGATTGACCTAATTCCTTCATATACCACCTTACTTTGTGTCTATGATTTGAATAAAGTTGATGACCTATGGATGTTAAAAACGCTTAGACAGATTGTCCAATCTGTAGATTCCACTGAAAACAACTCCGTCACTTCTATAGACTATTTAGGCAAATCTCTAAGTAGATTGATTGAAATTCCCGTTTGGTATGATCCTGAAGTCGGTTATGACTTAGAGGTTATGGCCAGTGATAAGCAGATGACTCAGTCTGAACTAATCCAGCTTCATACCTCAAAGGAATATCGAGTATTTGCCACTGGTTTTATGCCGGGCTTTGCCTATATGGGTAGTGTCGATACTGCGCTTGCAACACCAAGACAAGCGACTCCCCGAAAAGCCGTTGCTGCCGGAAGTGTAGGTATCGCAGATATTCAAACGTCGGTCTACCCAGCTCAATCACCTGGTGGTTGGAATATTATTGGCCGCAGTCCGACGCAGCTTTTTGATATCAGTCGAGGTGATAATGCGGCACTGCTTCAGGTAGGTGATCGTGTTCAATTTGTCTCTGTTGATCGAGCAACCTTCATCGAATTAGGAGGTCAGCTTGGCTAACTTACACATCATCAAAGCCGGTTGGCAATCAACGGTTCAAGATCTCGGACGGCAAGGCTATTTTCGCAGTGGTTTATCTGAAGGTGGTGCACTGGATGAAATTGCCTTTCGTTGGGCTAATGCATTGCTTAACAATCCAGCAAATTCTGCCTGTATCGAAATCCTGATGGGAGACTTTGAAGCAGAGTTCGAACAAGCAACTTGCATAGCTATCACCGGCGCTGATTTGAACTGCACGATTAACGGTAAATCCATTGAAAACTGGCAAAGCTTGAAAGTGAAAGCAGGGGATAGGATTCGCTTTAACTCCCCGATCACAGGATTACGAGCTTATTTAGCGATCGCAGGCGGTTGGCAGACACCGATTCAATTTGGTAGCCGATCGACAGTGTTAAGAGAAAAGCTGGGTGGAATCGATGGTGAGAAATTGAAAATAGGGCAAAAGTTAAGTTACTTAGTCAATCCAGATACACCATTGCAGAAACTTGATTCTCAATTCATTCCGAAATATACCGATGAACTGACTCTTAAAGTCTTACCAAGTTATCAATATGATCTGTTTTCTGAAACTGCCAAACGACGTTTTTTTACTAGTGAATATTCAGTTTCACAACGAATCGACCGCATGGGATATCGCTTAGAAGGACCAGAAGTGATGGCAGATAACCAGCAATTAATATCTGAAGGTATCTCCCTGGGTGCCATTCAAGTGCCACCGGACGGTCAGCCGATAGTTTTACTGAAAGATCGTCAAACAATTGGTGGCTATCCAAAATTCGGTTGTGTTGCGTCACTAGATTGCAGCTTGCTAAGCCAGCAGGCGCCTGGAAATCGGGTGAGGTTTGAGCTTTCTGATGTGGCAACGGTGCAGATTCAAAGGCGGTTGTTTGAGAAGAGGTTGCAGATCTTCAACTATATTTGATGATACTGTATAAGCAGAAAGAATTTAAGTCAGAAGTTTGATTAAGGTAATTTTAATGCTATTTAGATCATCAGCTTACTTGATTTTAAGTATTCCAGTAAGTATTAACTTAAGTCATATAGAGTTAGAGATATTCCTTCAATAAAAAAACTGATTTAGATCAATATTTACTCAAGTAATACTGAATATATGTGATTTTAGGAAAAAGTCCTATTTCCTTGTAATAAGCATGCCATTATAGTTCCACCATCGGATTAGCCAAGGAATGGCTTAAAACTTCAGTGATGAGGTTGTCTGATATCTTCCTTACAAATCAGTCCCGGTCTGATGAAGTAAGGCGCTAAACAAGGATGTTTTAGCGAGAGAGGGGATCGTGCATGGATGCTAACGTGAACCTCTCACCCTTTACCAATTAACTTTAAAAAACTTCCTTACGTTCATAGTGATCTATAAATACTTCAACACTTCTGACCCTATTGCCCCTATGCTAGAATAAAGCACTTTTTGGATAGAAATTTTAGGGATCAACATGACAGATCAACACCCAAGCCTAAAAGATGCTAGTTTTGACTCAAAAGACGGTAATACTGTTCAAGCATCATCACTTTTCACGGTTAAAATAGTCTACTTTCTTTACCTAGCTTCTTTGGTTGTTGGTATCACAGGTATTGTTGGTCTAATAATGGCCTATATCAACAAGGAACCCAAGGCTGGCGATGTTGCGTGTAATCATTATCGTTACCAAATCCGTACATTCTGGATTGGCATGCTCTATGGATTGATTAGCCTATTATTGATGCTAGTGGTCGTTGGGTTTGTTTTGGTATTATTACTCTATATTTGGATGATTGTTCGCTGTGTCAAAGGTTTAAAAGCAGCCGAACGTGGTGAGCCAATAGAAAATGTCACTTCTTGGCTTTTTTAATGTATTTGATGTTTAGTTGTTGAGTTTGTTTCTGAGCATGCAGTCTCCACAAAATCACCAAAGTTCGAACCCATTAAGTTATCCTAGCTTAGTGGGTTTGTTGTTTGGTACCGTGTTTTTTGCTTTTTCGCTTACACCTTCGCTTCTGCCTAGACCTTTTTTAATTCAAGGCACTCTATCGGGTTTGTCCTTTACAGCAGGTTATGCCGTTGGCGTATTTACGATGTGGCTTTGGCATTATCTGCAGTTACCAGAGCTTCCTAGCCGATGGGCATTACGAGTTAAACAGTTAGCAACTACACTGTGTGTTTTACTGACTATTAGCTTTATATGGCAAGCATCGACTTGGCAGAACTCCATTCGTGAAATGATGGGTATGGAGCTACAACAGGGGCACCAACCTGTCTTTTTGGGCTTAATGGCGGCACTTGTTTTCTTAGCAGCACTGACGTTAGCGCGTCTTTTTAATTGGGTGATGCACTCGCTTGCGGTACGTTGGCGTCGCTACGTGTCTAATCGTATCTCTTATATGACCAGTTTTGTCGTTGCTTTAGTACTGTTTTGGTCAGTCATCGATGGGGTACTAGTCACTGCCTTATTGCGTGCTGCAGATAGCTCGTTTCAACAGTTAGATGCCTTAATTGAAGATGATCTTCCTAAGCCTATTTTATCTATTCAGACAGGTAGCACTGAATCCTTACTTAGTTGGGAAGGGTTAGGTCGTCAAGGGCGACGTTTTGTTGCCGAAGCACCTACCCAAGAACAATTAAATGACTTCTTTGACGAAGAGGTATTAGCTCCTATTCGTGTCTATGTAGGGCTATCTAGTGCCGAAACCAGTGAGTTACGAGCGCAATTAGCCTTAGAAGAGTTAAAACGAGTCGGTGGCTTTGACCGTTCTGTATTAGTCATAGTTACTCCTACTGGAACAGGCTGGATCGATCCAAATGCTCAAGATACGTTGGAGTATTTGTTGCGGGGTGATGTTGCATCAGTGGCGGCTCAATACTCATATTTGAACAGCCCACTAACACTCTTTACTCAGGCAGAATATGGTCAAGAGGCAGCACGTGCTTTATTTGCAGAAATTTATGGATATTGGCGTACTTTGCCTCGTGATTCACGTCCTAAACTCTATCTTTCAGGATTAAGTTTAGGCTCGATGAACTCTGATCTATCTTTTGACTTGTTTGACATTATTGATGACCCCTTTGATGGCGCGTTATGGGTAGGACCGCCGTTTAGAAATGAAACTTGGCGACGAGTAACCGCCGAGCGCGACGAAGGAACTCCTGCTTGGTTACCTAAGTTCCGTGATGGATCAGTCGTCCGTTTTATGAATCAGTATCAAAGCTTAGAAGATAGCGGAAACTCGCCTTGGGGAGCTTTTCGTATCGCATTTTTGCAATATGCCAGTGATCCTATCGTTTTCTTTAGTTTTCATACAGCATGGCATGAACCTAATTGGATGCGTGATCCTCGAGGTCCAGACGTGTCACCAGATTTACGCTGGTTTCCGATCGTGACTATGTTGCAATTAGCGGCAGATACAGTGGTTGGTACCGCGCCAAAAGGTTTTGGTCACGAGTATGCTGCGGAGCATTACATAGATGCTTGGCTGTCCTTAATGCAACTTGATAATTGGACAACAGAAGATGTTGAAAGGTTAAAGCTGCAGTTCAGCAATTACGAAATCAATAAATAGTTATTGGTTAATTTTTGTTTGATTGAGTTTCAGCATTAAGCAGTAGCAACCAAAAAGCAATTCCCATCATGACGATTAATCCTATGGCGAAAGAGCCGGCTCCGGCATAATCTAGAAGTGCGCCAAATATTAACGGCATGATTACACCGCCTAGATTAGTTACTAGCATGGTGTAGCCGATGGCAGTGCCTGTAAAGTGAGTAGGAGCGAGTGAGATAGTTAAGGCAACATGAATGCCTGTTGCTGAACACATTGAAAAACCAAGCAGTAATGCTGCAATTGGCGCTAAGAGCCACATCTCTGTATGACCTAGTAGCAGCAATATGAAAGCACCTGCTATACCGGTTATGCATAGCCAGCGGAGAGTTAGCGCAGCATTTTGAGAAAGAAATCGATCGTTGGTCAATCCCCAAAAAAGCCTACCTAATAATGTTCCTAACTGAAGTAATCCCATGCATAAGGCAATTAATGATGCGCTTAAGGCTGCTGACTGACGCAATGTTTCAGCTAAAAAAGCCCACAGCGTGAATTGCCCACCATTGGTTAAACCAGCAGCTAAATTTGCTCGACCCAATTGAGGGGTACTTAATACTTTGGGTAAACCTCGTGTTATGTTTGGCGAATGTTGGTTGGAGCCAGCCGTGTCTTTTTTAGGAAGTAAAAAGAAAAACAACACCGCAAGAAGTCCAGCTACAAGAGCTACACCCATAACACCTATCTGCCAACCATAAACGATTCCAAGACCTGCTAAAGCAGTGCCAATTGCTCCGCCGACTGGCACTCCTGTTTGTTTTAACCCCATTAGGGTTCCACGCCATTGCGGTGAAAACCACAGAAGAATAGCTCTTCCTGCTGCTGGATTAATCAAACCATAGCCAGCCCCACTAATAGCCATGCCGATACAAAGTGAGGTAAAGCTGCTACTCAAAGCCACCCAAAGCATTCCGCAACACATCACTAGGGCAGAGAGCGTCAATGCAGGTCTTGTACCTAATCGATCCACTACCATTCCTGCAGGTAATGAGGCAATAGCTAATGTCGCTGAATATGCACTTGCTAAAGCTCCAACCTTAATTGCTGTCAGATCAAGTTGCGCTATGAGCTGAGGACCCGACGCTAATACTCCAAGCACACACATTGCGCCCAATGCGTGTGCCAGAAAGATAAGTGCGAAATGGATCTTGGGTGCTAATGAGTCCATCTATCTTCAGATTTCATTAACATCAAGGTTTGAGTTTTGCCATTAGTGCCACACGAAGTGTTGCAATGGCGGCTGTGGTGCCATCAATAATGGGAACAGAGACCTTGGGCTGCAGTTTAGATGCAAGACCAGCAAGAGGCCCGCCACCTAGAACAATACTATTAACATGATCTTCTCTTGCCGCTTTCTGACAAAGTGCAAGCAAGGCATCAGCATAGTCATCTTGAATCTTTCCGGGATCTTGCCAATGACTCCGTTCAACCATATGCATAGACACTAAGTGCTTACCATAGCCATAGCTCTCTGCTGTTTTTTGTAGAGCACTTGCCATGCTTGGAGAAAATGAAACGATGGATAACCGAGGCCCAATAACTGACGCCATTGCATAGGCAGATTGAGCGATTCCAACTACTGGTAAATCTCTTGCTGCCCTGACGGCATTCAATCCGGTGTCCCCGAAAGAAGCAAGAATGACTCCATCTAAAGGCCCTTCCCATGCCGCTAGAGTTTCTGTCACCGCCTGTTCCGCTATCAATGCATCTTCGGGTGTCACAATCAGCTCGGGTGCACCTGTAGCACAGATGGTAATTATTTCTTCACTGGGTAACGCTGCAGCTTGAGCTGCAGCGTTAATACGCTCGGTTACACTGGGCGATGAATTAGGGTTTATAATTAATAATTTCATAGTGTTAGCCTAAGATCACAGAGGGTAGCCAAAGGGTGATCGCTGGGAAAATATTGATCAATGCCAGTGCAATGAGCATTGCACCGATAAACCACATCAAAGGGGGTACTATCTGCATGATCGTTATTTTAGCAATCGAACAGGTGATCAATACGACCGAAGCAACTGGCGGTGTTTGCTGACCTATACCTAGGTTAATGGTAACGATCAAGCCAAAATGCACACGGTCGATGCCGAGTTGATCTGCTAAGGGTAAAAAGATAGGTACGAGCATCAGTATCGCAGGAGTACCATGCACTATGGTTCCAGCAAGTAAGAAGAAGACATTAATCGCGAACAACAATACCCAGTAGTTATCAGAGAGGCCTAAAATGGCTTCAGCAATCTCTTGAGGAATGCGTTGGTTAGTCAGATACCATCCCAGCAAGGTTGAGGTTGCCACTATAAACATCAACATCGCACTGCGTTTGCCGGCTATGCGAAGAGTGTCGATAAAATGACTCCAGCTTAGCGAACGATACCAAGTAGCCGCCATAATGATTGACCATAGAGCTGCAACAGCACCCGCTTCAGTTGCTGTGAACAAACCGCCTAAAATACCGAATAGGATCAAAATTGGCAGTGTCATAGGTAGGGCAGCATCTTTGCCAGTGGCAATGACGCGAGAGAACTCAAATTTACCTTCAGTGGGATAGCCTTTCTTCACTGAAATAGCGTAAGCGGTCATGATCAGTAAAAAGCAGACTAAAAAGCCAGGAAGAATACCGGCAGCAAACAATTCAGCGATTGATGCATTGGCAACATAGGCATACAGAATAAGGTTAAGTGAAGGTGGAACAATGATCGCCATGGTCGCAGAGGTGGATGTTACCGCCGCGGCGAACGCAGCAGAATAACCACGTTTTTTCATCTGCGGAATCATGACAGACCCAATCGCAGCCGCATCTGAGGTCGCTGTTCCAGATATTTCTGAGAAAAATAGTGAGGTTAAAATGTTGACGTGTGCCAGACCTCCACGGATATGACCTACCAGAGAGGAAGCAAAAGCGATTAGTTTTTCTGCAATTCTCCCCTGATTCATCACTTCACCAGCAATCATGAACAAAAGTGCTGCAACCAACAAATAGTTGTTCGCGCCACCAAAGGGGATGAGTCCAATGACCATCGGCATAACCGCAGGATCAAGAAAAATCATCATCATCGCGGTAACACCTAGTACATAGGCAATAGGAACACCGAACAACAGTAAAACAATCAACGAGAGTAGAATGAGATAACCCGGATCAATGAACATTAGCCATCTCCTTCAGGTAACAAGTCATTAGGATGAATACGGCCAGAAATAAGCCCAACTAAACGAACTAAACAGATCATTAAAATCAACGCACCTGCTAAAGGCACGGCTCCTCTGAATAAAATCACAGGTAGATCAACGGATATAAGCATTCTGCCTGAAAAACTCAGTGCGGCTTTGCCACCAAACCAAAGTAATGCGGTAGCAAATGCTCCCATTAAAATCTGGTTAATACAGGCGATGGTGCGTTGAACGACGGGTGGTAAGTTTTTAGCTATGCCATCGAAACCTAAATGTTCATTAGTACGAGTTAGATAAGCTGCACCAATAAAGGTCAGCATAGCAAGAATGTGTGCGGGGAGTTCTTCACCCCACGACACAGATGAATTTAATATAAAGCGTGAGAAGACTGCATAGTTGAGTAGAACCAACAGGATGGCAGCCACGATGATGGTAAAAAGATCCAGTGCTTTGCACATCCAGCGATCCAGCCAGAGAACGATTTTGCCCAAAGTATCCATGGGTGCCTCCTGTCAGATGACTTGAATTATTCCAGACCTAACGCTGCGCGAGTGGCATTGATCATCTCTTCACCGATAGCGTTCACGAAGACACGATCGTCGTAGAGAGGCAGTGCAGCAGCTTGAAAGGCAGCAAAATCGACTTCATTGATCTCAATTTTATCCGCTAATTCAGCTAAGACTCGTGCATCAGTTTCTTCACCCCAGTTAAACGTCCAAGGTGCAGTTTCAGCAGCGATACGTAGAACAGTTTCACGTACTTCAGGTGTTTGAGCGTTCAGCCAAGGCTGACCAAACAAAAGAAATGTTGGCAAGTAGACGTGATTTGAGAGTGAGAGGTATTTTTGTACTTCATATAAACGGGCACTCTCGACCACCTGAGCAGGGTTTTCTTGACCATCAATAACGCCTTGATCTAACGCTGAATAAACTTCACCGAAAGACAGCGGAGTAGCATTGGCCCCCAAAGTGTTAAACATCACCACGCGTTGACGACTTGTAGGTGTACGAATTTTCAAACCTCGTAAATCATCAGGAGTTACGACAGGACGAACGGAGTTAGTAATAACGCGGAAACCGTTATCCCAAAGTGCTGCCAAGTGCATTCCGCGCCCCTCAAAACCTTCTGCAAGCAAATCAAAGGCGGGTGATTGTGTAAACTCTTGAACTTGATCACGGTTTTCGAACAAGTAGGGTAGGTCAAATACTGCTGAACGGGGATTTACTTGAACCACAGCAGATGCGGATAAAGATGCATGATGAGTACCAAACCCCAATCCTTGCAGCACGTCTTCTTCAGACCCTAGGGTATTACCCATAAAGATCTGTACATTGATCTTACCCGGTAGCTCTGCTTCAACACGTTGTTTAAATTCAGTTAGAAATACATGTGCAAAGCTGCCATCAGGTAACGATGAATTGATTTGGAGAACGCTATTTGCGCTGGCTTGAGTTGATAACAATGCTGCAGGGATTGCTGCACTTAACGTGATGACTTGAGCTGTTTTGATCAAACGCTTGGTGAAATGCTGAAACATGGTCGTACCTCTCTAAGTTAATAAACCAGTCGCTATCGTTGAAAGCGAGATGGCATTTAATGAGGGGCACTTCTAAACGTTCTTATGTGTCGTTTTTCATAACACTAACATAAAAAATATTTTTCACAATAGTTTTTCATGAAAAATATTTTACATTTCATCCAAAGCATCGTGCATTGCTTCGATGTTAAGTAAACGGCGACGGCCATTAGGGCCAGATAATTCAAGTACACGCGTAGCGATCAAATGGCAGAGGGTAAGTACTGCTGCATGATTAAAGAGAGGACCGGGGGCCATGGTGTGAACACGTAATGACCACTCAGCTGATAATAGGCTATCTAATGGAGTGCCAGATAATGTGGCATCATCGTTATCATTCAGAATAATAGGTGAGTCAGTAATGACGGCGCAACGCGCTTCAGTGCCACTGAGTTCACGAAAAACATATTCCATTTGCTTAACTGGGCGGCGCAGTGCGAATGCGATCACCACATCATTCGCTTCAATGCTGCACAGGCTTTCTGCCAAGGTTTGACCAGACTGAGGAAGTACCATTACATCGGTAACGATTTGACCTATTTGAGCATTTAAGTAAATAGCAAAGGCATGAGCGGTTCTAAAACCCACGATCCAGACTCGTCTAGCTTTCAATAAAGCAACAGCTAAAGAATCTATTTCTGCTAGAGTAAGTTCAGCAAAACTATTGGCAACATTGACTCTGCCTTGCTCTATGTGAGCAGCAAGAGCAGACTCTGGTTCTTGCTTAGATGCTGGAGATTGAAAAACTGCAGCTCCCGATTGTTGTGTTACCCTTGCTGCTTGGCGAGCTTCTTCAAAACTTTTATAGCCCAGTCTGCGAACAAAACGCGTTACCGTTGCATTGGATACATTGGCAAGTTGAGCTAATTCAGTGGCTGAATAACTGGCAACTTCGCCGGGAAAAGATAACAGCGTATCCGCTAAACGCCGTTCACTTGGGTGCAGTGAAGCAAGAGAGGCTCGAATACGAGAAAGAAAGGTAGGCGCATGAGAAGGTGACATAAGGCATCTCGTTTTAGTAATTGATGAAAGTATATTTTCATCAACCCTAAGATGCCATGCCTGAAGTTAAATTGACTGCAAAACCCATTGCTTAAATTGAGAAGCAGGTAAAGCACCTGACATGCGTGCGATCTCTTTTCCCTGCTTAAAAATAATTAAGGTAGGAATACTGCGAATTCCAAATCGACTTGCTAATTCAGGTTGAGCTTCAGTATCGATCTTAGCAAGGTGAACTCTAGGTTCAAGCTCTTTAGCCATCTGTGAAAAAATTGGGGCGAATTGACGGCAAGGACCACACCAAGGTGCCCAAAAATCGACGACAACCGGTAAGTCAGCGGTAGCATGCGCATCGAAGTTGTTAGAATTAAGTTCAATAGGTTGTGCTGAAAAAAGATTTTCTTTACACGCACCGCATTTTCCTTCGTTTGCAAGCTTATCAATAGGTACACGATTTTTACGATGGCAGTGTGGGCAGGTAACGATCAGGGCATCTGACATATTAACCTCAGCAGATTCATTCTTTTAGTTTCAATTATTCTAATATATTGGGGTTGTTTTTAAAAAGCCAAGTATGAACCAAATTCTTTTTTATGCGTAAGATCTAAACAGAATTTACAGGAGATCCTTGCAATGTTTGGTTTATTTAAAAGTTCAGCAGAGAAACAAGCACAAAAGCTTCAGCAAGCTTATGAAAAGAAACTGACTGAAGCGATGAACGCGCAGCGAAATGGTGATATTCGTGGCTACTCAGCGCTGTCGGAAGAAGCGGACAAGTTACTTAAAGAATTACAAGCATTGAACCAGTAACATCTGTAGAGCTAGCTAAAATGCATAAAACTGCGCATATTTTAGGCTTGTCTGGGCTTATACCTTTCGTAGCGTTTACCGCTATGATGCATCAACCGTGGGCGGAGACCTATTTTTTACCCTACAGTGCAGTCATTTTGTCATTTTTAGGTGGTATACATTGGGGCGTTGCCTTACAAGATCCGCGCTGGAGTAATAGCTGGCGTTTAAGTTTATGTATGTTACCCAGTCTAATTGGTTGGATTGCTTTGACATTGCCACTAAGAGAGTCATTGATTGTATTGATGATTGCATATGTACTTTGGTGGATTTATGACTATAGTCAAATCAAGGTTGATGACTATCGTCGTTTAAGACGATGCCTTAGTGTTGTAGTAATCGTATGTCATGGCAGTTGGTTATTCTTTAATTTTTGAGGTAATAAAAATGACAACAAGCTTAACGCCTCGTCTATTTTATGATGGAAGTTGCAGTCTCTGTCGCAAAGAGATAGATCACTTAGAAAAAAGGCTATCACGGCACTTTATTCTTGTTGATATCAGTGAACCTGATTTCACTGAATGGCAAGGTGTTGATAAACAAACCATGATGCAAAAAATTCATCTCTGGACTGGAGCAGAATTTCTGGTTGGCTTAGATGCCAGTCTCTACTATTGGGAAAAAGTGGGTTGGAAATTACCTGCTAAATTCCTTCGTCTGCCTGTAATACATTCATTAGCAGTGGGTAGCTACAATCTTTGGGCAAACTGGCGCTTTAAAAAACAGAGCTCTTGTGAAGTCTGTGTGCGTTAGCAGTTTTTTGGAAAGTTAATTTTGGGACCGGGAAGTTCTTTTGGCTAAATTAAGGGTCAGCTATAATTTTTTGTACAAACCTTACAGTAAATTGGAACTTAGTCTATTTCGCAATCGGTAACTCAATCATAATACAAGCACCGCCATCTGGAGGGTTAAAAGCTTTTATGTGACCGTTAGCTTTACTGATAATTTGATAGGCGATAGACAATTATTTCAACCAGCGCTCAAGTAGTGAAGACATCTTTTCTATATTGTAGGGTTTAGATAAGAAGTCATTCATACCACACGCTAGACAGACTCGTTTATCCTCTTCACTGGCGTTGGCCGTTAAGGCGGCAATAGGTATCATGATGTCCCTTTTTCTGATAATTCGAGTTGCTTCATAACCATCCATTACAGGCATTTGGCAATCCATCAAAATAAGATCAAATGAGTCACTTTCCAATTCATGAATGGCCTCTTGACCATTTTGAGCAAGAGTGGCTTGAATCTTAAATTTTTCCAGTAGCTTTAATGCTAGTTTTTGGTTGATTAAATTATCTTCCACAAGCAGTACCCGACGATCTGAATAGTCACTAAAGACATTACTTTTTGCAATCTGTTGAATTTCAGCGGCACAGGGTTGGTAAGGGATTTCGAAATAAAAGCATGAACCTTCTCCCGGTGCGCTTTCTAGCCACAGTGAGCCTTTCATTAGCTCAATTAATTCTTTTGAAATCATCAAACCAAGTCCAGTACCACCGTATTTGCGGCTAGTGGAGTTATCGGCTTGGCTAAAGCTTTGGAATAAACGCTGCTGAGCTTCCTGACTGATTCCTATGCCGGTGTCTCGAACGGCAAAGCGAATTCGCTGTGTATCATCAGTTAAAATAACTTGGATAGATACTTGACCTTTATCGGTAAACTTAATCGCATTAGACAGTAAGTTGTTCAAAATCTGACGTAATCTGAGTGAGTCACCTTTAATCCATTCAGATACTTGGCTGTCGAAATCATGTACTAAATTGATTTCTTTCTTTTCAGCGATATGTTTAAACAAGTGTTGAAGGGTATTGATCAGTTCGCTGAGATGCACCGGTTCATTTTCTATGATCATTTTGCCGGCTTCTATTTTCGAGAAGTCCAAAATATCGTTGACTAAGCCCAGTAAGATCTCGGCTGAACGCGTTG
>REDB01000096.1 GCA_007693685.1 Oceanospirillales bacterium | reverse complement strand
TCACTGACACAACAGTTACGTATTGCGTGTCAGGGTGAATTTGAAGTTGAGCTACTGAAGCTTTACTGGGACCTTCCAAGTCGTTCAGAAGCACTACGCTTAGGGATTCCATTCAGACAACGTACCTTGATTCGTGAAGTCCATCTATGTGGTTATGGTGAGCCTTGGGTGTTTGCCAGATCGATCATTCCAGCCGCCACCTTACAGGGCGATGACCGTCGCTTGTTGCTATTGGGAAACCGTTCTTTGGGCAGCCTACTCTTTAGTGATCCGAGTATCCGTCGCGGTCAAATTGAAGTAACACGGCTCTCTCATCAGCAGCAAACCTGCTGGGCACGTCGCTCAGTCTTTAGATTACAACAAGGTCCTATTCTGGTGATGGAAACCTTTTTACCGAGCATGGCTTCCATTGCTTATCCATCGTTAAAAGACAGTCACTATGCTTAATCATTTAAACACCAAACTCTCTGTCTATGTTCGTTTAACCCGTTTGGATCGCCCTATCGGCACCCTGTTACTACTTTGGCCAACCCTCTGGGCCTTGTGGATTGCTAGCGAAGGAGTGCCAACCCCACAGCTTCTAATTATTTTTACGCTGGGCGTCATACTCACCCGTTCAGCCGGTTGTGTCATCAATGACTTTGCTGATCGACGCATCGATGGATATGTCAAGCGCACGGCGAGTCGCCCCTTGGCAACAGGTGAGGCATCCGCTAAAGAAGCGATTGTGTTGTTTGTGGTCTTGATGCTGATCGCTTTTGTGCTGGTACTGTTTACCAATGCCTTCACGATTATGATGTCACTCATTGGGGTTGCTCTCGCTTTCTGCTATCCCTTCATGAAGCGTTACACCTACTACCCGCAATTGGTGCTCGGTGCCGCCTTTGGCTGGGCGATCCCGATGGCGTTTACCGCAGTCACCGACTCGTTACCCCTAGTAGCGTGGTTACTCTATTTGGCAAAACTGATTTGGACCGTTGCTTATGACACCCAATATGCGATGGTTGACCGTGATGATGATCTAAAAATCGGTGTTAAATCGACAGCCATCCGCTTTGGTCAAGCTGATCGCTTGATCATTGGACTAATGCAACTGACCGTGATCCTGATGATGATCTGGATAGGTATTTTGTTGAACATGTCAGGCTGGTACTACACAGGTCTAGCGGTTGCCGCAGGCTGTTTTGTCTATCAGCAACGGTTAACCTGGGATAGAAGCCGTGACGGATGCTTCAAGGCTTTTTTAAACAATCATCTTGCAGAGTTAGCCGTTTTAGTTGGTGTTGTACTTCATTACGCTGCTTAAAAAAGACGAATACTGTACTTTTTTATCTGCTTGTCATATTAATGTAACAAAAAAGACTTGTAATAGGGCCACGACTTAATTCAGTTATGGAGTGATTTCATGTCGGTTGCAAAGCGTGTGCTAATAGTGGATGACGAAGCCCCCATCCGTGAAATGATTGCCGTCGCACTAGAAATGGCCGGTTACGATTGCATTGAAGCAGAAAATGCACAACAGGCGCATGCTGCTGTTTTGGATCATAAGCCAGACATGGTGTTACTGGATTGGATGATGCCTGGTACCAGTGGTATCGATTTCGCGCGTCGTTTACGCCGTGACGAAACCACTGCCAATGTTCCAATCATTATGCTGACCGCTAAGGCGGAAGAAGATAATAAAATTCAAGGGTTAGAAGCCGGGGTTGATGATTACATTACCAAACCCTTCTCACCACGCGAACTGGTTGCGCGTTTAAAAACAGTATTACGTCGTACCACCCCAAAAGGTATCGAAGAGCCTGTCACCATTGATGAACTGACACTGGATCCTATCTCTCATCGTGTGACCTCAGAAGATCAATCGGTTGACTTAGGACCGACCGAGTTTCGCTTGTTGCAGTTCTTTATGACACACCCAGATCGTGCATACTCACGTAATCAGTTGCTTGATATGGTGTGGGGCGGTAATGTGTACGTTGAAGAGAGAACGGTTGATGTTCATATTCGTCGCTTACGTAAAGCTTTAGGTGATCGTCATGATTACCTTATTCAAACCGTCAGGGGTACGGGTTACCGCTTCTCTGCACGAGCTAACTAATTTTAACAACTCATTTGAAAAACTAATCAGGACAACAGCCACCTGAATGATCAAATCACCCTATCGCATCCTAACTTACTTTTTACTCCTGCTGTTAGTTGCGATAGGAACAGGCTGGTTAATCGATGATATTGCATGGATGCTCACTGTTACCCTCTTATGCTGGTCGAGTTATCATTTAGTTATGCTCGTCCTAACGCTTCGATGGATGAGTAGCAAAAAAGCCGATCCTCCTGACCTACCAGGTATCTGGGGGGATTTGGTTTATACCTTTTATCGTAAACAAAAGAGCCATCGTGATCGCGAAGCCGCATTAACCAGTATTATTAACCGCTACCAACAGTCTTCAGCTGCGCTAAAGGATGCAGTTGTCATTGTTAACACACAAGATCGCCTTGAATGGTGGAACTCAGCAGCGGAAGAGCTTCTCGGTCTAAAGCCCTTGATAGATAGAAGTAAATCTATCTTAAACCTGCTTAGAGATCCTCGTTTTATCCGTTATTACAAACGTCGACAGTATCAAGAGCCCCTAGAGCTTACATCACCAATTTCCGATCAAATCACCTTACAATACAGTATCACACTGTTTGGTGAAGGTGATCGTCTCTTGGTTGCTAGAGATATTTCAAGGATGAAACAGCTCGAACAGGTCAGGCAGAGTTTCGTTTCTAACGCTTCACATGAATTACGAACTCCATTAACGGTAATGCGTGGTTATCTTGAAACCTTTTTAGACCAAGAACTACCCAAACCTATTATGAGAGGTTTACAGCAGATGGAGCAGCAGACACATCGTATGGAGGGCTTGGTGCGTGATATGCTGATGCTGTCTCGATTAGAATCTACTCGTCATGTGACTGATGAGTATCCCGTAGATATTCATCAGTTACTAAAAGATATCAAGCGTGATGCTCTGATACTTAGTGGCGATAAAGGGCATCAGATAGAACTAACGCTCGACCTAGTGCATGATTTAGTCGGACAAGATAACGAGCTACATAGTGCTTTTTCAAACTTAGTCTTTAATGCGGTTCGCTATACACCTGCGGGAACCCGTATCATTATTAGATGGCAAGTAACCAATAGTGAAGGTATTGTCAGTGTCGAAGATAATGGTCAGGGCATTGAGTCACACCATATCCCAAGACTTACTGAACGCTTTTATAGAATCGATGAAAGTCGATCCACTGAGAGTGGTGGCACTGGGCTTGGATTATCAATCGTGAAGCATGTTGTTATTCGTCATGGTGGACAGCTAAAAATACACAGCCGTGTAGGTCAAGGTAGCAGTTTTACCTGCCACTTTCCGAAGGATCATGTGATCAGACTAGAAAATCATCCATCACCTCCCCATAATGACTGATTCTTGAGACCAGTGCCTTGCATACCATCAAGGCCTATTCGATATCAGCGGAGTAATGTCATGCAAGCTATTCGTATTCATGCGTTTGAACCCGATAACCTGCG
>REDB01000124.1 GCA_007693685.1 Oceanospirillales bacterium | reverse complement strand
ATGCAAAAAATGCTCAATCCAGCATGGAGCAGAGCCTTAGGTGAACGTGCTGTGATGATGGCTCAACAAGGACCTAGAATGGCTGAAGTGCGTTTAGATCCGCCTGAACTAGGCTCTTTGCGTATTCGTGTTCAAGTTCATGGTAATGATCAGGTGTCACTGACATTTAATGCGCCTAATGCATCAGTGCGAGAAGTGCTAGAACAAAGTTTACCAAGATTAAGAGAGATGTTTGCTGAGCAAGGGATGAATCTTGCTGACGCCTCAGTTTCAGATCAGTCTAGCGAACAAAACTCCGAGCAAGCGAATGCCAGAGATGGTGTGCGAGGAGATGCAAGCGCTAGAGAAGAGTTTGGTGAGTTACCTGCTAACCGAACGGAGCTAAGAAAAGTAGGTATCATTGATTATTATGCTTAAAGCAATTCCCCTGTAATCAAACGGCTGTGGTATATTTAGTCGAAGTGATAAGTATATATGCGGGGGATAGTCTATGGCTGAAAATGATGAACGTCCTGAAGGCGAAGAAAGTGCGCCTAAAAGTGGCAAGAAAAAGCTAATTATCATTATTGCTGCTGCTGTTTTAGTATTAGTGGCGGGCGGTGGTGCAGCCTTCTTTTTCTTAATGGGCGGAGATGAGTCAGCCGAGCCTGCAGCACCTGTTCAAAAAGAAGCTATCTATATCAAAATACGTACGCTTGAAGGTCGGCCAATGTTCGTCGCATCACTGGAGAATCCGGGCGGCAATCGTCACTTCATGCAGATCTATGCTGAAGCCAAAACTCGTGACCCTCAGGTAGAGCAATTACTTAACCAGCATATGCCGCTTGTGGTAGCTAGGCTTAATACATTATTCACCACTTCAGATCCCAATGTACTTCGCAATGTTGATGGTATTCGAGCATTGCAAAATGATGCCACAGAGTTGGTTAATCGTTTAGTTCAAGATCGAGGTGGAGAGCCTAACGTTGAAATTGTGTTATTTACAAATTTTGTAATGCAGTGAGGAAGCACTCAGCATGTCAGTAAAAGATCTGCTTTCGCAGGACGAAATTGATGCCCTGTTACACGGTGTTGATGATGGCGATGTAGAGACCTCTGACGAAGCCGATTTGGATGATGGCAGTGGTGTTCGTCCCTATGATTTAGCAAGCCAAGAACGCATTGTTCGTGGCCGTATGCCGACCTTGGAAATGGTTAATGAGCGTTTTGCGCGTCAAGCCCGCGTGACTCTGTTTAACCTGTTAAGACGCACCGCTGATGTGACGGTCGGTGGTGTCCAAGTTATGAAGTATGGCGATTACATTCATACTCTTTATGTACCGACCAGTATGAGTTTAATGAAAGTTCATCCTTGGCGTGGTACTGGGCTCTTCATAATTGATGCTAAGTTAGTGTTCAAATTAGTTGACCAATATTTTGGTGGCGATGGTCGACACGCAAAAATCGAAGGCCGAGATTTTACACCGACTGAAACTCGTTTAGTGCATAAAACAGTGAGTCAGTTATTTGCTGATTTGCGTGATGCTTGGAAGCCTGTCGCTGATCTTCGTTTCGAACAAACCTCTCATGAACTTAACCCTGCTATGGCAAACGTAGTTGGGCCTAGTGAAGTGGTGATTGTTAGTACTTTTCAAGTCGATCTTGAAGGTGGCAGTGGTGATTTTCATGTCACTCTTCCTTATTCGATGATTGAGCCCATTCGTGATCAGTTAATGTCATCTTTCCAAAGTACTGAGCATGAATCAGATGAGCGCTGGTTGCACTCACTGCGAAAGGATATTGTTAGTGCGAGTTTGCAACTGGATCTGCTGGTGGCTGAAAGAGAAATGACGTTACGTGATGTGGTGGCATTTGAAAAAGGTGATGTGATCCCTGTTGATATTTCCGATCACTTAACCCTAAGCGCGAATGGATTGCCGATGTATACCTGCCAACTCGGTGCATCACGTGGTAATCTTGCAGTTAAAATTGTCGAAACTATTCAGCATGATCATGATTGATCTTCGGGTCTGGAGATAGCGTTTGTGAGCGAAGATAATAAAGATGTAGATCAGCAGGCCTTGGCTGATGAATGGGCTGCTGCGATGGAAGAGCAGGTCGGTGGTGAAGCGGATGGTCAAGGTGGTTCTGCCACTGAAGCGAAATCTGTTGAATTATCTGAGTTGCAAGATGAATCATCCCCAGTAAAAGATCCAAAGCTGGATGTTATTCTTGATATACCGGTAAAGCTAACTGTAGAGGTAGGGGGTACAGAAATCGCCATTAGAAATCTGCTACAACTTAGCCAAGGTTCCGTTTTAGAGTTAAGTCGAGTAGCTGGTGAACCGCTAGATGTGAAGGTGAATGGTACTCTCATTGCTCACGGAGAGGTTGTCGTGGTTAATGATCACTATGGCATTCGCTTAACGGATGTTATCAGCCCTCAGGAACGTATCTGGCGACTTAAATAGTGATGAAATTTTCGCTCCTTTTATTTTTATTCTTAAGTCCACTGAGCTGGAGTTCCGAAAGTCCATCCAGTCAAGTCGCTCGTGTTTATAAAAGCCCTGATCCTTTCAGCTTTGAGTCCATAATGCAGTTACTACTGGGATTGGGTCTGGTTCTAGGCACTATTTTGGCAATGGCATGGTTGCTTAGAAAAGTATCCGTGCTGCCTGGTCAGCATCGTAAACTCAAAGTGGTAGCAGCTCTCTCTCTGGGGCATAAAGAGCGAGCTGTTCTGGTTCAAGTTGGCGAAGAGCAAATGTTACTTGGTGTATCACAGGGGCAAGTGACTCTGCTGAAGAGTTTTGAACAGCCTGTGATTGTCCCAGATCAGCCTGCTGCTGAGTCGGCTTTTGCGCGTAAGCTTAATCAGTATATTAGCAAGCGGGCCCCGTGATGCTTAGATATTTTGGCTTGCTCATTATTTTTTTGCTGTTGATGCCCATGACAGCGTTTGCAGATGTTGGTATTCCCGCAGTTAGCTTAACCGTTAACGATGATGGCTCTACTGAGTATTCAGTCACTCTTCAAATTCTAGCCTTAATGACATTGCTGACTTTTTTGCCAGCAATGCTCATGATGATGACTTCCTTTACGCGAATCATTATTGTCTTCTCAATTCTTCGGCAAGCCTTAGGTTTACAACAAACGCCTTCAAACCAAGTGTTAGTTGGTTTGGCGTTATTCCTCACCTTTTTTATTATGGCTCCGGTATTTGATCAGGTAAATGAACAAGCGGTTCAGCCCTATATGGCCGAAGAAATGACTAGTATGGAAGCACTTGAAGCCGCCTCAAGACCTTTCCATCAATTTATGATTCGTAATACACGCGAGAGTGATTTAGACCTGTTTATGCGAATTTCAGACACTCCGCGTGTTGAAACTCAAGAAGATGTACCTATGCGTGTACTAGTTCCGGCATTTGTAGTCAGTGAGTTGAAAACGGCTTTTCAGATTGGCTTTATGCTGTTTATCCCGTTTTTGGTGATCGACTTAGTGGTGGCCAGTGTCTTGATGGCGATGGGTATGATGATGCTCTCGCCGGTCATCGTATCCTTACCCTTTAAGATCATGCTTTTTGTGTTGGCTGATGGCTGGGCAATGGTGGTTGGAACGCTCGCTGCAAGTTTTGGAATGTAGCTGTTTTACAGTTATCTTCAAGGCTTATTTAATTATTAGTTTAGGAGGCGATAATGGGACTGACTGAAACAGTTCTAGATTTATACGGTACCGCCTTTTGGATGATCATTAAGTTTGTCGCCATTATTGTTGGGCCTGCCTTAGTGGTAGGTCTTATTATTTCAGTGTTTCAAGCTGCAACGCAAATTAACGAACAAACGCTTAGCTTTCTTCCTCGTTTGATTGTGAGTTTGTTGGCGTTGATGTATGCAGGTCCATGGATAGTTATGCAGATAGTGGATCTGTTTAACTTCTTGTTTATGAATATACCCTTGATGATAGGCTAGGCCGTGTTTGTTTCGCTGGCGGAGCTTGAATACTGGGTAGGTGCCTTTTTACTACCGCTATTTCGTATCGGCTCATTTTTTATGGCAGTGCCCATTATTGGAACACAGATGGTTCCAGTTAGGGTTCGCTTTGGTCTAGCTTTAGCGATGACACTAATTTTGATTCCAGTGTTGCCTGAAATGCCAACATATCAAGGTCTTTCATTGGAAACTTGGTTGGTAATTTTAAATCAGGTCATTATAGGTACACTACTTGGTTTTACCTTGCAGCTACTCTTCCAGACGTTTATCGCTGGCGCTCAGATGATTGCAATGCAATCCGGTCTTGGTTTTGCACAGATGACGGATCCTAGTACCGGTATTCAGGTAGTGGTGGTCGCTCAATTCTATTCCATGATGTCAATGCTGTTGTTTTTGGCAATGAATGGACACTTGGTGATGATAGAGATTCTAGCGCAAAGCTTTTATGCACTTCCGATTGGTATGAACTTATTCAGTCAAGATGTCTTTATTCGCATCGTACTGATGGTAAGTTGGTTGTTTTCTGCAGCATTATTGATGGCTTTGCCTGCGATTACTGCATTATTGATTATCAACTTATCCTTCGGCATTATGACTAAAGCTGCGCCACAGTTAAATATCTTTGCCATAGGCTTTCCCTTCACCATGCTGATGGGTCTTATTATGCACTACATTAATGTACCTATTTTCTATGATCACTATGTGCGTATGACTCATTACATGCTCGACTTTATTCAGTCGATGTTACCTCCTTTAAACGGGTGATGTATGGCTGAAGAAGATACAGGGCAAGAAAAATCACAAGAACCCACGCAAAAGCGCATACAAGATGCGCGCAAAAAAGGTGATATAGCCAGATCTAAGGAATTGACCACGCTCGCTTTATTGATGGCTTCAGCGGCATCTGCACTGTTATTTGGTGGGTCAGTTGGACGCGTTATATTGGATCTATTCAGCTTTAATTTTGATTTGCGAAGAGAAGAGGTAATAGATACCGCTTTTATGAGCTATCACCTCTACAGATCACTTGCTGATGCATTTCTGAGCTTGTGGGCATTCTTTTTATTAGTCACTTTGGCTGTAATTTTCTCTTCTGTTGCACTTGGTGGCTGGAATTTCAGCGGTGAGTCCCTTCAGCCGAAAGGTAGTCGTCTTGATCCTATTGCAGGGATTAAGCGAATGTTCTCGTTAAAGTCTTTGGTCGAGCTATTCAAGGCTATTGCTAAGGTATTAATTGTAGGTTCCATAGCGATTTTGGCGATTTATCTTTTGCGACCTGAGTTAATGATGCTTACATCGGAAGCAGTTAGGGCTGCGATCGATCATGCCTTGACCATTATCGCTTGGGCTTTTTTGGTCATCAGTGCTGCGATGATCTTTATCGTTTTAGTAGATGTGCCGTTTCAGCTTTATGACTACAACAAAAAGCTAAAGATGACGATGCAGGAAATTAAAGATGAAATGAAAAGCACTGAAGGTAAGCCAGAGGTTAAAAGTAAGATACGTCAATTGCAGTATGAAATGTCACAACGCAAGATGATGAAAGAAGTGCCAACTGCTGATGTCGTCATTACTAACCCTACTCATTATGCTGTTGCTATACGTTATGACCAAAGTAAAAGCGATGCGCCGATTGTTGTTGCGAAAGGTGTTGATTTTATGGCGTTGAAAATTCGAGAAGTAGCTCAAGAGTATGAAATTACCGTTTTGGAAGCGCCTGCCTTAGCTCGAGCGCTCTATTATGCCGCTGAAATTGATGAAGAGGTTCCTTCAGGATTATATACCGCCGTTGCTCAAGTATTGGCTTATGTTTTCCAATTAAGAGATTCTGGAAAGTCTAATACAGGTATTCGACCACCTGCCGAAAGAGAGTTAGAAATCCCTCCCGAGTTACGCCGAGATAGTTGATTGGCGTATTTCTTGCATAATAATCATATTGATTTTGTAGTGTCATTAACTTGACGTATTCGTTACAATTGCCATGTTATTTCAGGCTCTTACAGCCTATGGTAAAGTTTTTGACATTTATTTGACGGTAGGTGATGTGGATAGAGTAGCCATACTTAAAAGCGCTAAGAGTATTAGTCAGGGGAACTTAGGTATTCCACTGCTTTTACTTGTTGTGCTGGCAATGGTTACTTTGCCAATGCCTACCATAATGCTGGATATATTCTTTACATTTAATATTGCACTATCCATTGTTGTTCTTCTTGTTTGTATCTATGCGTTACGACCGCTCGATTTTGCGGTTTTCCCCACCATTTTGCTTGCAGCAACCTTGATGCGTTTAGCGTTAAACGTAGCCTCCACTCGTGTAGTTTTATTAAATGGTCATGAAGGTGGTGACGCGGCAGGTCAGGTTATTAAAGCGTTTGGCGAAGTAGTTGTCGGTGGTAACTATGTAGTCGGTATCGTTGTGTTTATGATTTTGGTTATCATCAACTTTGTGGTTGTGACCAAGGGTGCTGGGCGTATTTCTGAAGTAAGTGCACGTTTTACGTTGGATGCTATGCCCGGTAAGCAGATGGCAATCGATGCAGATGTTAATGCTGGATTGATCTCCCAAGAAGAGGCCAGACAGCGACGCCAAGAGGTTACGCAAGAAGCTGATTTTTATGGAGCAATGGATGGTGCCTCAAAATTTGTTAGAGGCGATGCGGTTGCTGGTATTCTCATCTTAATAATTAACTTATTAGGTGGTTTAGGTATTGGTATGGTTCAGCATGGCTTGGATTTTGATACAGCGATGCGCAATTATTCTTTGCTGACCATTGGTGATGGTTTAGTGGCTCAACTGCCTTCATTGCTGTTATCAACAGCAGCTGCAATTATGGTAACCCGAGCTAACTCGTCTGAAGCTATGGGAAGTCAGGTTTTTTCGCAAATGTTTGGTTCGCCTCGAGCCTTGTTTGTAGCTGCAGGTGTTATCGCTTTAATGGGCATCGTTCCGGGTATGCCTCACATGGCTTTCTTGTCACTTGCTGCGGCGGCGGCAGGTGCAGGCTGGTTGATTTTTAGTCGACAACAACAGGTAAAGGCAGAGCAGCTTAAAGAGCAAGAAGAGCCAGCCGATGCAGAGCCAGCTGAAGAGCGCAGAGATCTTGACTGGGATGATGTTATGCCAGTGGACATGATCGGTCTTGAGGTGGGGTATCGATTAATTCCTATGGTCGATAAAATGCAAGGTGGTCAGTTGCTTGGACGAATTAAAGGGGTTAGGAAGAAATTATCGCAAGACCTTGGCTTTTTAGTGCCATCGGTGCATATTCGAGATAATCTTGATTTAATGCCTGGTGCATACCGGATTACGTTAATGGGTGTCATCAGTGGTGAGGGAGATGTTTACCCTGATCGGGAGTTGGCTATTAACCCTGGTCAAGTATTCGGAACCTTAAAAGGTGTTGCCGTTAAAGATCCTGCGTTTGGATTGGATGCAGTGTGGATTGAAAGAGGGCAGAAAGAGCATGCACAAACTCTAGGCTATACTGTTGTTGATGCCAGTACGGTTGTAGCGACGCATTTAAATCAAATTTTACAAAGTAATGCGCATGCTTTGTTGGGTCATGAAGAGGTACAGCAGCTTCTTGATATGCTAACTAAGACATCACCCAAGTTAGTAGAAGAGTTGGTGCCTAAAAAGCTTTCTATTAGTGTTTTGCTAAAAGTGTTGCAAAATCTTTTGATGGAGCAGGTTTCGCTGAAAGATTTTCGCTCTATTGCGGAGGCTCTTGCGGAAGCCGTGGATAGAACACAAGATCCATTGTCGCTAACAGCAGCAGTGCGAGTTGCATTATCAAGATTGATTGTGCAAAGCATTAACGGCTCAGACATAGAGCTACCGGTTATTACCTTGGAGCCTGCACTTGAGCAAATGTTGTTAAGCTCCATGCAACAAGGGGGTCCAAGTGATGAAACCCTCGTTTTGGAACCAGGTATGGCTGAAAGATTGCAGACGTCGTTGGGTCAAGCGGCGCAACAGCAGGAAATGATGGGTAAGCCTTCAGTGCTATTAGTTGCGGCACCTATCAGGCCTTTAATGGCGCGTTTTGTGCGCTATGGTCAGCATCAAGTACATGTTTTATCGTATCAAGAAGTTCCGGAAAATAAGCGCGTAACCATCGTTGCGACTGTCGGGGGTGGGAATGCCTAGGTTGATGCAATCTTCTGTTAAATGCAGATTAGCGCAGATAAGGAAAGGTTATGAAGGTTAAACGCATCTTTGCACCAGATATGCGTCAGGCAATGCGTCGCGTTCGTGATGAAATAGGCGCAGACGCGGTCATTATTTCAAATCATCGTGTGGCTGGCGGCGTAGAAGTAGTGGCTGCTAAGGAAGAAGACTATGAGATGGCTCAGGCAGAGTTGAAGCGTAGTCAGAAAAAAACACGTCCAACCCCAGTTCCTTCTGTATCCAATCAAGATGATGCTCTTGCTGCTGAATTGCGAAGAGCAAAAATGCGCATAGCTGAAGCTCGTCGCAAGGCTGAGCAGCCTCAGCCGGAAGTTAGCCAAGTCGTTAATCGACAAATTGATACCGAAGAAGATGAAGATCTGCGCTTTATTCTTCAGTCGTTAAAAACAAGGCAAGAGGAGCAGGCACGTAAAGAACAAGATATCGAACCTTTTATCCCTGATGATCTTTGGAGTGAACAGCCCAGGCATAAGCCGCGAGAAGAAGCTGATGATCTTGTCAAAACGATGCAGCAGGAGATTCATCAATTACGCAAGTTGATGGAAAAACAGCTGCATCAGCCAAGTTATCAGCCGTCCTTACCTGCTTCACCTCAATCATCTTATACTTCATATTCCCCGATTCAACAGCGTTTGGGTGATTTAGGTTTAAGTACTGGTCTGATTCGACAGTTAACCGCAAGTTTAGAGTCTGAGCTATCAGAAGAAGCTGCATGGAAAAATGTGCTGGCTCGGTTTGCTGACTCTTTGCCTGTAGTGGGTGAGGAGTATATCGCTCGCGGCGGAATGATTGCTTTTGTTGGCGCTACAGGAGTAGGAAAAACAACAACTATAGGAAAGCTGGCTGCTCGTTATGTTCTGCAGTATGGCAGTTCAAGTTTAGCCTTAGTAACCACTGACTGTTATCGCATTGCGGCACATGAACAATTAAAAACATTCGGTCGAATTCTAGATGTTCCTGTTCGTGTGGTTGATGAAAATCACAACCTTGACGAAGTTTTGCTATCGCTTAGAGGAAAGCGCCTAGTTTTGATTGATACAGCAGGCATGAATGCGGGCGATCCTGAAGGGATTCAACAAAAACAAATGTTAGCCTCTGTGTCTGTTAGGTTAAAAAAATTACTAGTTTTGTCCTGTTCGAGTCAGCGTCAGTTAATTGAAAAGGCTTGGAGTAATTATCAAGAGCTTGACTTGAGTGCCTGTGTGCTAACTAAGTTAGATGAATCCGGAAGCTTAGGTGATGCCTTGACTCTTGCGATAGAAAAGCGCTTGCCTGTCGCTTATATCACTGATGGTCAGAAAATACCGGACGATCTCATTGTTGCGCAAAGGCAAGACTTGGTAAGTCGAGCAGTGATGGCTGCTCAATCATCGAGTGCCACAGATTCTGATTATGATGACACCAATCCGATGTTTCGGGCGGGATAGAGATAAATTCTTATGAAGCAAACTCAACCGGTTAAGGTCATTGCGGTCACAGGTGGTAAAGGTGGTGTTGGAAAAACCAATGTATCGGTGAACTTATCGGCAGCCTTGAGTGAGATGGGGCGTCGAGTTGTATTGATGGATGCAGACCTTGGCTTAGCAAACGTCGATGTGTTGCTTGGATTAAGAGTTAAACAGACGATAGCTGATGTACTTGAAGGGCGGTGCTCTCTGGCTGATGTGTTAGTTCGGGTTGATGCCAATATGTCTATCGTGCCTGCCTCGTCTGGAACACAAGCAATGACTGCGCTCAGTGAGCATCAACATGCAGAATTAATTTATGCTTTTAATGATATTGCCGATCTAATGGATATCTTGATCATTGATACGGCTGCAGGCATATCAGAAGCGGTTGTGAGTTTTGTCAAAGCAGCTCAAGAGGTTCTTGTGGTAGTTTGTGATGAGCCGACATCAATTACAGATGCCTATGCATTGATTAAGATGTTGAATCGCGATCACAAAATGACCCATTTTAGAATTTTGGCCAATATGGTTCATTCTGAAAACGAAGGGCGAAACATGTTTAACAAAATTTTAACGGTCACGGATAGGTTTTTGGATGTAACGCTTCAATACGTCGGATCAATCCCTTATGATGAATCAGTTCGTAAGGCAGTTCAAAAGCAAACAGCTGTTTTAAAAGCTTTTGGCAACAGTAAAGCGTCAGTTGCATACCGCCAATTAGCCAATAAAGTTGATAGCTGGCCGGTATTGAAAACTCCAAGGGGTCATTTAGAATTCTTTGTGGAGCAGCTGGTAAAACGGCAATAATTGAATAGCGGAAGCTAAGCTGTATGTATAATCAGCTCACATTTAAAACTAGTCATGAGTTATTAGAGCAGTACACACCCCTAGTAAAGAGGATTGCCCAGCATCTTCTGCTTAGATTGCCCTCGAGCGTGGTTCTTGATGATTTGGTACAAGCGGGAATGATCGGGCTGCTAGAGGCAGCAAAAAGATTTGATCCGAGTAAGGGTGCTAGCTTTGACACCTACGCCGGAATTCGTATTCGAGGTTCCATCATTGACGAAGTACGTCGTGGTGATTGGACACCTCGATCCGTTCATCGAAATGGTCGCCGAGTGACGGAAGCGATTCGTGCAGTAGAGTTCAGAACAGGAAGGGATGCTTCTGATGCCGAGGTGGCGGCAGAGTTACAGATTTCTGTGGCAGAATATCATGCATTACTGCAAGACTCTCAAGACAGCCGTTTATTCAGCATTGATGAGTTGAGTCATGACGATGATGATTCTGTCGGAATGCAGTTTGAAGGTAATGATCCAGGACCCGATCAGCTTTTTCAAGGGGATGCATTCCGTCAAGCCTTAGCAGGTGCTATTGATTCTTTGCCAGAGCGAGAAAAGCTAGTGATGGCTCTTTATTACGATGAAGAGCTAAACTTGAAAGAGATAGGCAGTATTTTAGGGGTGAGTGAGTCTCGAGTCAGTCAGATTCACTCTCAAGCAGCGATGAGATTGAAAAGCCGTCTTAGGGACTGGCAGTAATTTTTTTGTTTGTTATCCGCTCTTTGCCTGTCTAGTATAAGGTATAAGGGCTAACATTTTTAAAGTAACAAGCCGGGGGGGCTGTGTCTTGTGAAAAAAGACATCAGGATTCTTGTTGTAGATGACTTCTCTACAATGAGACGAATCATCAAAAATTTGCTACGTGATTTGGGCTTTACCAATGTGGAAGAGGCTGATGACGGCAAGACCGCTTTGCCCATTCTGAAACAAGGTCGTATTGAGTTTCTGATCACAGACTGGAATATGCCAGGGATGACTGGCATCGATTTGCTTAAAACGGTGCGTGCAGATCCAGAGCTTTCGCATATCCCTGTGTTAATGGTCACAGCTGAAGCTAAGCGCGAGCAGATTATTGCCGCCGCTCAGGCAGGGGTGAATGGTTATGTTATTAAGCCTTTTACGGCCGTGGTGCTTAAGGAAAAAATCGAGAAGATATTTGAGCGCATCACCTAGCCAATAGCCGGTAAGAGAGCAGAATAATGAAGAATAAGATAGCGACATTGGAATATGACGGTCTTGAGGATCTGCTTGGTCAAATGGCTCGTGAATTAGTTACCACCATCGAGCAAGGAAATCTGAGCCATGCGATGGAGTTAATCAACGACCTTCAACAAGCACGACATCAAGTGTTTTACAATGAAGTTGGCCACCTGACACGTGGATTGCATGAGGCTATCAAGGCTTTCTCTTCCGATATTGATGAAAAGATTTTATCTGATGATGCGTCTAGTCTCCCTGCGATGACCGATGCATCAGAGCGTCTCAGTTACGTTATCGAGTTAACTGAAAAAACTTCACATGAAACCATGGACAGAGTAGATCGTTCGCTAACTTTAGTGGATCGTCTTGATGGTCAGTCTGAGCGTTTTAAAGACTTACTGCTTTTAGTTGGCCAGCTTGAGGGCGAGTTCAAAGCACTCGATGGTGTGTATGATCGAACCTGCACTGTAAAAAATGAATCTGAAAAGACGATTGAAGAGTTGCGCAACACGCTAACCGATATTCTTGTATCTCAGAGTGTTCAGGATATTACCGGGCAGCTGATACGCAGAGTTATCACGTTGATGACTCAGGTTGAGTCTCAGCTTGTCAAATTAATGGATATGGCCGCCAAAGTTGAGCGTTTAACCGGAATCGAGATGGGTAAAGAGACTCAAGATGATTCTGAAAAAGATGCTATTCGTGCCCAGGGTCCACAACTTAAAAAGAAAGAAGCCGGCGCAGTCAGTAATCAGGATGATGTTGATGAACTGCTATCGAGTCTTGGTTTTTGATTAGGAGATCTCTATGAGTTTGGATGTTGATCAGGAAATTCTTGAAGATTTCCTAGTAGAAGCGGGAGAGATACTCGAGCTGCTTTCAGAGCAACTGGTTGAGCTTGAACAACGACCAGATGATCGTGACCTGTTGAATGCAATTTTTCGAGGGTTTCATACAGTCAAAGGTGGAGCCGGATTTCTACAATTAGATGCTATGGTTGATTGCTGCCATAAAGCTGAAAACCTATTTGATTTGTTACGTAATGGTGAGTTAACTGTTTCTGCTTCTTTGATGGACGTAGTGTTACAGTCACTTGACTCTGTAAACCTCATGTTCGAGCAGGTTAGAGGCGGCCTAGAGCCAGAACCAGCACCCGCGGAATTAATGCAACGATTAACCGTGATTACAGATGGTGGCTCGGTAGAAGAGCAGCAGCCGATAAAAAAACCGGTGGTTGAGCAAAAGCCAGCTGCTAAAGTTGCTCCGGCTAACCCAAATACACCCAACGATGAATTTGACCAGCTCCTTGGTGATTTAGTTGTAGGTAATGGCACGAAAACAGATTCTTCTAGTGCAGATAGTGATCTTATTACAGAAGATGAGTTTGACGCCTTGCTAGACGAACTTCATGGGGCGGGTAAAGGCCCAGGAGTTCAAGCTGATAAAGATCAACCCGCCAGTTCATCCAGTTCTGATGAGATTACTGACGATGAGTTTGAGGCATTGCTAGACGATCTGCAGTCAAAAGGACAGGGTGCCTTTGCTGCTATAGCATCTGCACCTAAGCAATTAGACGAAGAAATACCCGAAGTAAATACTCGACCATCTGCACCCAGTACTCCTCCAAAAGCGGTAGAGCCACCTTCATCAGCTGCAACTTCAGCTGCCGAGCCTGCTCAGCGAGCAGCTATGCCAGCACAACAGAAAGCAGTTCAAGAGAGTAATGTTCGAGTAGATACTGCGCTCCTAGATAAGATTATGAACATGGTAGGTGAGTTGGTCTTGGTTCGTAATCGTCTGGTTCGTTTAGGTGGTACGCGCGAAGATGAAGAGATGTCTAAAGCCTTGGGCACATTAGACATGGTCACTGCTGACTTGCAGACGTCAGTCATGAAAACCCGCATGCAACCTGTAAAGAAAGTATTTGGCCGCTTCCCTCGTCTTATTCGTGATTTGTCGCGTAGCTTGAAAAAAGAGATACGCCTAGAACTGCGTGGTGAAGAAACCGACTTAGATAAAAACCTCGTTGAAGCACTCGCCGATCCTTTGATCCACTTAGTTCGAAACTCTGTCGATCATGGTATTGAAGCACCAGATGTTCGTGAAAAATTAGGAAAGCCGCGCGAAGGTAGTGTTCTATTATCAGCCGAGCAAGAAGGCGATCATATTCTGCTGATCATCCGCGATGATGGTGCCGGTATGGACCCTGAGAAGCTACGTCGTTTGGCTGTGGATAGAGGTATGCTGGATACTGAATCAGCTGCGCGTCTTACAGATCAAGAATGCTTTAATCTTATTTTCCATGCTGGATTCTCGACCAAAACAGAAATTTCTGATGTGTCGGGTCGCGGTGTCGGTATGGATGTTGTTAAAACTAAGATTACTCAGCTAAACGGAACCTTAGCGATAGATTCGATCTTGGGACAAGGCACTCAGATAGCTATCCAAGTGCCACTAACTTTAGCAATCATGCCAACTTTAATGGTCACATTGGAAGGTCAGGCATTTGCTTTACCTCTAGTGAATGTTAATGAGATCTATAATCTGGATCTAACCAAAACTAACATTGTTGATGGCCAGCAAGTAATCATTGTCAGGGATCAGGCGTTACCTTTATTCCATCTTAAACGTTGGATGGTTAAGGGATGTGAACATGCACCTTTACCCGATCAAGGGCATGTGGTCATCGTCTCTGTCGGAACCACGCGTGTGGGATTCGTGGTAGATCAGTTAGTTGGCCAAGAAGAGGTTGTGATAAAACCGCTGGGTTCTATTCTTCATGGAACTCAAGGGTTATCGGGTGCAACCATTACCGGTGATGGCCGAATCGCCTTAATTATTGATATTCCCAATCTGCTTAAGCGTTACGCGTCATGAGCGTAACGCTGTCTGACCAAGGAAACGTCTCAGATGGCTGTTAGGGTACTGGTGGTTGACGACTCGAGTTTTTTTAGAAACAGGATCCAAGAAGCCCTGAGCAGTGATCCGCGCATCGAGATAGTGGGAGTTGCCGTAGATGGTCGTGAAGCGGTCACTAAAGCGGTAGCACTCAAGCCCGACTTAATCACGATGGACGTAGAGATGCCGCAGCTCAATGGAATTGAAGCAGTTAGGCAAATTATGCGTCAAGCACCCACCAATGTATTGATGCTTTCATCCTTAACGCATGAAGGTGCTAGGGTAACATTGGAAGCACTAGAGGCGGGTGCGGCTGACTATCTGACTAAGGATATTCGTGCTTGGATGGATCGTTCCAGTGTATTAACTAAAGAGTTTATTGAACGTGTTGTTGCTTTAGGTAAGTCGCGTCAGCATCGGTCTGTACCTACATTTAGCCGGCAACCTGCACCCGCTTCTTCCTCTAGTGCAAGAGTGTTTAGATCAGAGCCTGTTGTTGCAAAACCTCGTATAGAACGTGAATCTCGCCGTGAAGTGCCTCAGGCAGCTCCATCAACACAGTCATTCTCTTCATCACGTTCTACGGATGATCGTTCTGGAGCGGCAACTCAGCCTATTTCACGTATCAAAGTTCCTGATGTCAGAATCGTTGTGATAGGGGCTTCCACAGGAGGGCCTGCTGCATTACAGAAGGTTCTAACAGCGCTTCCTGCGAACTATCCATTACCTATTTTGCTGGTACAACATATGCCAGGTACCTTTACTAAGGTTTTTGCAGAACGACTAAACCAGCAGTCAAAGATACGTGTGCGCGAGGCTGTTGATGGTGACAGACTTGAACCAGGATTAGCATTGCTTTGTCCTGGTGGTATGCAGATGATGTTGGATCCAAGACAAACAGATCGTGTGAAAATTCTAGCTGGCGATGATCGTATGACCTACAAGCCCAGTGTTGATGTTACCTACGCATCTGTTGCTAAAACCTATGGCAATAAAGTGATGGCGGTGATGCTGACGGGTATGGGCGCAGATGGCTGTGATGGTGCGCGATTACTTAAACAGGCTGGCGGTACGCTATGGGCACAAAGTAAAGATACCTGTACCATCTACGGAATGCCGCAGGCAGTGGTTAATGCAGGTCTTACAGATGCAGTACTGGATCTAGATGATATTGGCAATATGCTGGCAAAATGCAGGTATGCTTAAGATCAGCATTGAATCGGGAAAATAACTATGCAGGTGTGGGCGGTCGCAAATCAAAAAGGCGGTGTAGGAAAAACGACAACAGTCGTTTCCCTAGCTGGTTTGCTAGCGGAAGTCGGGTATCGAGTGCTGATTGTGGATCTCGATCCTCATGGTTCATTAACCAGTTACTTTAGACTCGACCCAGATGAAATTGAGCAGAGCGTCTACGACCTTTTTGAACATCCCGAGGTGTCAGCTTCGCGGTTTCGTTCATTAATTTTAAAAACGAGTCATGAAAGTATTGATATCGTTCCAGCCTCAACCGCACTGGCTACACTTGAACGTAAGGCAGTCGGAAAAGAGGGTTTAGGGCTTCAGGTTGCTAAGTCGCTAAGATTTGTTCGTGAAGATTATGATTATGTTCTGATCGATAGCCCTCCTGTTTTAGGGGTGTTGATGGTCAACGCACTTGCTGCTTGTGATCATTTGTTAGTGCCGGTGCAAACTGAATTTCTTGCGCTAAAGGGATTAGAGAGGATGGTACGTACCATCGAAATGGTGAATCGCGCACGCAAAAATAAGCTTTCTTACACAATTATTCCGACGTTTTATGATCGCAGAACTCAGGCGTCAGTGAGTAGTTTACGTGAACTGCATCAGCTCTACGCAGATCAGGTGTCCAACGCAGTCATACCTGTGGATACAAAATTCCGAAACGCCAGTATTAAAGGCCTCGTGCCGTCATCTTTAGATGCTGGTAGTCGAGGAGTTCATGCCTACGCACGATTATTAAGAGGCTTGTTAGAGCGTCGTAAGCAGGTGCAAGCAGATGGCTGATCAAAAGAAAGTTGTATTTGAATATCTAGAGGCATTGCTAGTAGATCCTCATGCTGAAAAAGTAGTTGTCTCTGAGCCAGAGACCATTGACAAGTCCTCTGAAGAATTAGAATCAGTTGAAGAAGTACTTGAAATAGAAGAAGCAGCACGCCAA
>REDB01000267.1 GCA_007693685.1 Oceanospirillales bacterium | reverse complement strand
ACCTCGGCAAGAGACCGTTTCAAGGCGGCTGCAGCTAAAGCAGACGCCAGTGGTGGCAAGGTTTTGCAAGGAGTTTCGGCGGATGACGCCGCAAATGAAATTATTAAGCTATTATTGGAGGAGGGCGTTCTAAATCTCGATAGTCATTTATAGACTGGAGAATTTGTAAATAAATTCCGGAGATTTGTGCAAGACCTATCGGATGTGGGTGTTCTAGAGTGCTAGATGATCAGATAAAGTTGATGATCCATCAGGTTTCGCGTTAAATCCAAGAATGTTTGGATTGAAGTAAAACGGGTGTGACAGATGAGTACACTCACTAACAACAATGATAAGGTGATACAAAAATGAGTAAACCTAACCTGAACAGACGTAATATCCTTAAAGCTGCTGCTGCCGGTGCTGTTGCAGCACCACTTGCAATGACTTCCTCTTCTGCTTTTGCAACCACCAACCTGCGTATGCAGACCTACTGGGGTCGTGAAGCTTCTGATGTGTTTGCTGAACTTGGTGAAAACGTTCGTACAGCTTCTAATGGCTCTTTACGTCTTCGTCATTTCACCGGAAGTTCATTAGTTCCTGATGCTGAGATGTTCCAAGCGGTTAGCCGTGGCACCATCGACATGTGTCAAGGCTATGCTGGTTACTGGCCAGGTCAGTTAGATATTGCAGGTATTGAATCAGGGCTACCTGGTGCCTGGACTAACTACGATGAAGCTCAATATGTTTTCCGTCACAAGGGTTTAACTGATCTAGTCCGCGAAGCTTATGCAGAGCACAACGTTCATTACATGGGACCTATTTTTGGTGGTCCATTCGATCTTCTAACCAAAGAGCCAGTGAACAGCTTAGATGATCTGAAAAATATGCGTATCCGTGCAACTCCTGCAGTAGCTCGTATTCTTCAAGCTTTCGATATCCCGACTGTATTCCTACCAGGTTCTGAGCTTTATGTTGGCTTAAGCACCGGTACTATTGATGGTGTTATCTACGCAGGTACCAACGAATATGTCGGTATGAAACTTTACGAAGTTGCTAAGCACTACACTTCAATCGGTATGGTTTACCCAGGCTACTGTGATCAAGTTCTGATCAATATGGATGCGTGGAACCGCATGTCTGATGAAGAGCGTAAGGTAATGGAATTAGCTTTCGAAACTCATGCATCTAAGATGAACACTTGGATGGTCAGTGGATCAATCGATGCAGGTGCTTCTGGTTTGTTCGAAATGAACCGCCTACCAGCTGAAGACTCTCAACGTTTACGTGAAGCGGCTGCGGTGATCTGGGAAGAAGAAGCTGCTAAGTCTGATCGTAATCGTAAGGCGATTGATATTCTTAAGGAAACCGCTAAAGCGACAGGGCGTGCGTAATGCCTTCAGTCTGTCACTTAGTTAGCTGGGTTGATAGACTCTCTGAAATTGTTGGCAAGGCCGTCTCATGGATGTGCCTTGCCATCATTGCAGTGATGCTCTATGAGATAGCTGCCCGCTATTTCTTCAATAACCCAACCGCCTGGGCACACGAAGTGACCACAATGCTATACGGGACTTTCTGTATCATTGCTGGCACCTACACTCATCGTTATCAAGGTCATGTTCGAAGTGAAGCGCTCTATCATCTGCTATCACGCCGTGGTAAAGCGATTATCGATACACTAACAGGCTCCTTGGTACTCTTTGTTCTGATCGTATTCTTTATTGCTTCCGTTGATTTCGCTCATGATTCATGGGTGCGAAATGAAGTCTCTTCTCGCAGTACTTGGGCACCACCTCTTTATCCATTCAAAACAGTATTACCCGTTGCGGTTGGATTAATTACATTACAGAGTGCGGCACATCTGTTGCGCGATATCTGTGTGGCGTTCAATGTCGGTTGCGATGCCTGTGCTACACGAGGCATTGAAGAAACTGAAGATACAGCTGCTGAAAAAAAGCTACTGTAAACAAAGCTATTGTAAACAAAGTTACTGAAAAGTGATGTGAATCACCAGTTGTGCGGCTAAGACCGGCCGCTTGATAAATAAATAACGATAAAAGGTACTTAAGGTGTCAGATATTGATCCTTTATTGATTACAGCGGGTATGTTTGCAGCGATGTTTATCATGCTGCTAATGGGTACACCACTATCATGGGCGCTGCTAACCGTCGGTATGGGTTTTGCCTATTTCTTGTGGGGTACAGGCGCTTTAGATCTTCTCACCATTAGTGCTTTTTCCTCGATGGATAACTTTATCCTCGTGGCATTGCCAATGTTCATCTTTATGGGACTCATGCTTGAACGATCGGGTATCACTGATGACCTGTTCGAAATGATGAACAAATTAATGGGAGCGCAACCCGGTGGTTTGGGTGTTGGGACTATTGTTCTCTGTGCGTTGATTGCCGCTATGGCAGGCGTATCAGGTGCGGCAACAGTCAGTTTAGGTGTTATTGCATTACCCGCGATGCTGAAGCGGGGTTACAGCAAGAAACTCGCCACGGGAACGATTATGGCGGGGGGAGCACTCGGATTTTTAATACCGCCCAGTGTGTTAATGATTCTCTATGCTTTCTTAGCTAAAGAGTCGATAGGTAAGCTGTTTGCTGCGGGTCTTATCCCAGGTCTGATGCTGGCAGGTATCTATATCGTCTATATCTTAGTGATCAGTCGCATTAAACCTTCCATTGCACCTCCGTTAGCTGAATCAGAGCGCGTTGATTGGAAAGGAAAAATACTGTCCTTAAAGGCACTGATTTTACCGGGCACGCTAATTGTGACGGTATTGGCTTGTATCATTTTAGGTATCACAACGCCTTCTGAAGCTTCTGCTATCGGTGCAGCGGGTGCCATTCTTTGTGCAGCGGTATATCGTACTTTGACCTTTAAGATGCTAAGAGATGTGTTATTAGATACGACCAAAATAATGGGTATGTTGATCTGGATAACCTTGACGGCGATCTTCTTCAGTAAGGTTTATATAGGTTTAGGTGCTGGCTTCTTGTTGCAGGATTTAGTTGAAGATACCAGTCTTGCGCCGATGGCAGTTATCGTGATGATGTTGGCTTGTTACTATGTGCTCGGCATGTTCCTAGATGACTTTGCTATTGTCTTTATTACTGTGCCATTGTTTGTACCGGTGGTAGAGTTCTTAGGCTTTGATCCAGTCTGGTTTGCTATCCTGTTTATTGTCAGTATGCAGTCAGCTTATCTGACGCCGCCATTTGGCTATAACCTGTTTTATATGCGATCGGTGGCGCCTCCGTCTGTGACTATCTATGACCTCTATTTGGCCGCTATTCCGTTTATTATATTGCAGATTTTCGGTTTGGCATTGCTAGTTATGTTCCCTCAGATAACCCTCTGGTTACCTGAACTGATTTATGGTCCACCTAGGTAGATCTATAGAGCTTCCTCTAAACGACCCATCTTTACACTATAAAGACATTACTGCCCTTCATGATCGTGATTGAATTGCGATCCTGAAGGGGCAGTGACATCATTAGCTCATTCGACTCGATTATAAAAAGAGACTTGTCATGAGCCAAACTACACTGAAGCGGAACAAAACCCGATCAGGACAAAAGGGTCGTATGACTCAGCCTGCAGC
>REDB01000193.1 GCA_007693685.1 Oceanospirillales bacterium | reverse complement strand
AAAAAGGTTGGCATTATAGGTAATGGAAATGTTGCCTTAGATATTGCAAGAGTGATAAGTAAAACATCGCATGAACACCTAGAAAGCGATCTAAGCTCAAAAGTTAGGAGTTCTCTAGCTCAATCGAATATTAATGAAATTCACATTATCGGTAGACGAGGCCCCGCTGAAGCGAGTTTTACACTAGCTGAGCTAGCCGAATTAGAAAATCTTGAACAGGTGGCAATTAATCTTTGCTTAGACGATCTTAAAAAAACCAATCTAGAATTACTGCCTATTTCGCAGCAAAAAATGCTTCAGCAACTTCAACATTTCGCACAACTTAAACCTACAACAACTAAAAAGATTCAACTCTATTTTCATTTCAACTCTACTCCCAAAAGCGTTGAAGGAGACAACAAAGTACATGGACTTCTGTTACAACAAGGTCATACTGGTGAAACGATTCATTTAGAACTAGACACACTGATAACGGCGATCGGTTATCAAACACCACCTATACTCGGTGTTCCTTATGACGAGACAAAAAGACGATTTGCTCATCATGATAGCTTAATCGAACCGGGCGTTTATTGTGTTGGCTGGTGCCAACGCGGACCTCAGGGAGTGATTCCCACCAACCGCAGTGAAGCGATGAGCTTAGCTAGAAAACTAATTAAACAGCTGGAGTGATAATATGTTAATTGATGCGCAAAAATCTCGGCTTCTCGTGGTAGATCTGCAAACCAAACTCATGCCGTTTATCCATGATCATCAAACACTTCTGGATAACTGTCTAAATATCATTAATGTCGCCACATCGATTGGGGTCCCTGTAATCGCATCAGAACAATACCCTAAAGGTCTGGGACCTACAGTTGATTCCATACGCTCGCTTATCCCAGATGATGGCATGATGGAAAAAGAGTATTTTTCTTGCGTATCTGACGATGGTTGTCGCGCAACGCTACAAGACAAAAACTTTTCTCAAGTGGTGGTAATCGGTACTGAATCTCATGTATGCGTTATGCAAACAGCACTTGAGTTAAAAGCTGCTGGTCTAGAGGTGTTTCTGGTAGAAAACTGCGTTGGATCACGCGACCCACATAATAAACACCTTGCCATAGAACGTATGCGACAGGCTGGAATCATTATTGTTAGTCGTGAAATGGTTGCCTTCGAGTGGCTTCGAAAGGCAAATACACCCATTTTTAGACAGATCAGTAAATCCTATATCGTTTGATTCTATAACAGTTAAATCATAACAGCGGACGTATTTGATTTAACAGAGGAGAAGGGGCAATGACTCCGTGAACAGCTAGCTCACGTCGTTCATTCCCCTGCTCATCAAAAAACACCAAAGCAGGAGGACCAAAGACTTGAAAACGCTGATTTAAGGCACGTGAGTCACTATCATTACGAGTGACATCAACCTTAATCTTCATAAAGTCAGCTAAATTTTGCTGCACCTCAGCATCTGCAAAGGTTACAAACTCCATCTCGGCACAGGTAACACACCAATCAGCATAAAAATCCAGCATCACCGGTTGCTGAGCGTTTTTGGCATTTGACAATAAGGGTTCGAGTTCATCAAGTGATGTGATCACTTGATCGAAAGACATCGGTGATGCTTGAGTTGCGCTGGTTTGATTTGATGCAACAACTACACCTTGCAAAGGTTGCACAAAGCTTCTACCACCCGCTAACACACCGAGTAGTAGTGCTAATCCGTAAACTAGTAAAATAATACCTACACCTTTCCATAAACGTTGCCAACCGCTAACAGGTGTCGGTAAGCGATCCACTGCACTCATAAACACGGCCGTTATGATCAATATAACGGAAGTCAGTGCCATACTTGCTTGAACTGGAACAACACGATCTAACATCCATACCGCCAGTAATAGCAAAGCCACACCAAAAGCTGCTTTTATCGCTTTCATCCAACTACCGGCATGAGGTAACAGTCTACCCGCTGATGTACCGACTAACAGCAAAGGAACACCCATACCCATCGACATGGAAAACAAAGCGGCGCCACCTAGCACTGGATCCCCTGTTTGGCCAATGTAAATCAATGCACCAGCCAAAGGAGCTGCCATGCAAGGCCCAACAATGAGTGCAGACAGGAACCCCATTACCGCAACACCTGTCACTTGTCCTCCCTGCTGACTTCGGCTCATGTTATTTAAACGGTTTTGAATACCAGAGGGTAATTGAAGTTCGTAAAAACCAAACATCGATAATGCCAGCAGCACGAACACTAAGGAGAAGCTTGAAATAATCCACGGGTTTTGAAAACTCGCCTGAATATTTGCACCAAACAATCCTGCCAAAACACCGGCAATAGTATAAGTTATGGCCATAGCCAGAACATAAACACTGGAGAGGCCCAAAGCACGCCGCGTAGACACTCCACCTTTTTGTCCCGCAATAATACTCGAAAGAATCGGAATCATTGGGAAAACACAAGGAGTGAAAGACAAAGCTAAGCCAGCCACAAAAAAAGCAAATAAAATTAAACTAACACTTTTACCACCCAATAACTCCACGAAACGACCGTGCTCAGTTAACGGCGGTGCTGATACAGTTACTGATTCAGGCGGAAACCCTTCAGGCCAATTCAACCCTGCTGCCAAAGGCAGGTTTTGTAATGGGACAGTCTCTGTCACCGGTGGGTAACAAATCCCACCCTCCCAACAACCTTGATACGTGATGGTAATACTGGCTTCATCAAACGCGCCACTTTTTGTTCCAATCAGCAAAAAAGCATTGGCTTGATCAGTCCAAATATCGACCAAACCAAACAGATCATCATCCTTAGGAACACCAGGTTTACGCCACAGTTCTACTAAGGTTAACTCGTCATCAACATCAACCTTTAAATGATCTCGATAAAGATAATAATCATCATGAATTTCCCAATACAGCTCATAAACGCCCGATTCACGCACCTGAGTATAAAACTGAAAAGCTTCTTCAACATGAAGCGGACCTTGACTTCGATTAGACTGACCGAACAACGAAAATTGAGCCCAAGCAAGAGTCGGCAACATGATTAATAGAAGAAAAACAACTGAGGAAATACGTTTCAAAACCAAAATCCTTAAAAATGACTGCACTGATAACTAAATTATGACCATAGACCAGTACTATTGTTCCAATTGTATCTATTATACTTGATTGCCCTTATATGCATCTTCTCGATATGTTAAAAATAACCTTCGAATCTATCTGCTTTCAGGAATCAAAGAGATGACCGATACACGTTTAGAAGACCTTCACATTGAATCCATTAAACCGATTATTACCCCACGGGAACTTAAATCGATACTTCCCCTAAGTGAAACAGCGATAGCGACTGTCATCAAAGAGCGTCAAGTCGTAAAGGATATCCTTGACCGCAAAGACAAGCGTCTGATGGTTGTGATTGGTCCTTGCTCTATTCACGATACCGAAGCAGCACTGGAGTATGGTCGCCGATTAAAAGCCTTAGCGGAAGAAGTAAAAGATTCGCTCTATTTGGTCATGCGTGTCTATTTTGAAAAACCTCGGACAACAGTGGGCTGGAAAGGCCTTATTAATGACCCACACATGAACGATTCTTTTGAA
>REDB01000100.1 GCA_007693685.1 Oceanospirillales bacterium | reverse complement strand
AGTAGGTCATCGCCAGGCACTTAATACTAAGAAACCCCTGCCACTTCGTGGTGGGGGTTTTTTATTGCCTACGTGAAAAAGTCCGAGCTTGTGCTAGCGGCATGTTAAGGTCTATCTTCAGAATTAATCCTTTGAACAGAAACTCTATTGGACTATTAACGCTTTCTGCTCTAAAATAAGGTCGTTTTGCCGGAAGTTTCCGCAAACCCATAATTTTTGAAAGCGAGACTGGCTTCGGCTGTGTCTCGCTTTTTTACAACTGATCATCACTTCAGATAAAGTCTAATAGCATGCAGCATTTAAGCGGGGAGGTTCCATTGACGCGACCAGCCATTCTTGCCCTTGAAGATGGGACAATATTCAAGGGGGTTGCGATTGGCGCTGACGGCGAAACCACCGGAGAGGTTGTTTTCAATACGTCTATGACAGGTTATCAGGAGATCCTTACGGATCCTTCCTACTGTCGTCAAATAGTAACATTAACTTATCCACACATAGGTAATGTTGGCGTCAACGTAGAAGACCAAGAGTCGAATCAAATCTGGGCTGCTGGTTTAGTAATCCGAGATCTACCATTAGCAGCGAGTAACTTTCGTTCTGAGCAAGCACTGGATAGCTACCTTGCTAGCAATGGAATTATTGGTATTGCAGACATTGATACCCGTCGCTTAACGCGTATTCTGCGTGAAAAAGGAGCGCAGAATGGTTGTATCATGGCAGGCGATGTTGATGAGCAGAAAGCAATTCAGTTGGCTAAAGGTTTTCCTGGATTAAAAGGAATGGATCTCGCTAAAGTAGCTACTTCTGAAGATACTTATTCCTGGAATCAGGGTGAGTGGGCGCTGGGTGAAGGCTTCTCTACTTTCGAAGATGAAGATCAATCTTTCCATGTTGTTGCTTATGATTTTGGTGTTAAACACAATATCTTAAGAATGCTAGCGAGTCGCGGTTGCCGTTTAACGGTTGTGCCTGCACAAACTTCAGCTGCTGACGTATTGGCTCTTCAGCCTGACGGCGTTTTCCTTTCAAATGGTCCTGGCGATCCAGAACCTTGTGATTATGCTATTAGTGCTATTAAAACAATTCTTGAAACTCGCTTACCAGTATTCGGTATCTGCTTAGGACATCAATTGTTAGCACTTGCCTCTGGTGCCAAAACTGAAAAAATGAAGTTTGGCCATCATGGTGCGAATCATCCAGTACAAGACCTAGATAACGGTCAGGTAATGATTACAAGCCAAAACCACGGTTTTGCTGTCGCAGAGATAACCTTGCCTGCAACACTTAGAGCAACTCATAAGTCGTTGTTTGATGGATCTTTACAGGGAATTGAACGCACGGATTGTCCTGCATTTAGTTTTCAAGGGCATCCTGAAGCTAGCCCGGGTCCACGTGACGTTGCTCCTTTGTTCGATAAGTTTATCGACATGATGCGTAGCCATAAGCAAGCCTGAACTGAATTACTAAGACTGGTTAATACTGATGCCAAAACGTACAGACATTAAAAGTATCCTTATTCTAGGAGCCGGTCCGATTGTTATCGGGCAAGCATGTGAGTTTGATTACTCTGGCGCTCAAGCATGTAAAGCGTTGAGAGAAGAAGGGTTTAGAGTCATTCTCGTGAACTCTAACCCAGCAACCATTATGACTGATCCATCGATGGCTGATGCAACTTATATCGAGCCTATTCAGTGGAAGACGGTTGCAAAAATCATTGAAAAAGAGCGCCCTGATGCATTGTTGCCAACAATGGGTGGTCAGACAGCACTTAACTGTGCATTAGATTTAGACCGTGAAGGTGTCCTAGCCGAATACGGCGTTGAGATGATCGGTGCGACTCAAGACGCTATCGATAAAGCTGAAGACCGTGAACGCTTTGATAAAGCAATGAAGAATATAGGTCTTGAGTGCCCTCGTTCAGCGATGGCTCATAGCATGGAAGAAGCTTTGCAAGTCCTTGACTCTATAGGTTTTCCAGCGATCATTCGCCCTTCTTTCACTATGGGTGGTTCTGGCGGCGGTATTGCATACAACCGTGAAGAGTTCATTGAGATTTGTGAACGCGGTTTAGATTTATCTCCAACTAAAGAATTGTTAATAGACGAATCTTTGATTGGTTGGAAAGAATACGAAATGGAAGTTGTCCGTGATAAAAAGGACAACTGCATCATCATCTGTTCCATTGAGAACTTTGATGCCATGGGTGTTCACACCGGTGACAGTATTACGGTTGCTCCTGCTCAGACCCTGACTGATAAAGAATACCAAATCATGCGTGACGCTTCTTTGGCAGTTCTGCGTGAGATAGGTGTAGAGACCGGAGGTTCTAACGTCCAGTTTGGTGTTGATCCTAAAACAGGTCGTATGGTCGTTATTGAGATGAACCCACGCGTATCGCGTTCATCTGCGCTCGCCTCTAAAGCGACTGGTTTCCCTATCGCTAAGGTCGCTGCGAAGCTGGCAGTGGGCTATACCCTTGATGAGCTTCAAAACGAAATTACTGGTGGACGTACTCCCGCTTCTTTCGAGCCTTCGATTGATTATGTTGTCACGAAAATTCCTCGTTTCACCTTTGAAAAGTTTCCACAGGCCAATGACCGTCTGACGACTCAAATGAAGTCAGTGGGTGAAGTGATGGCGATTGGTCGCACTCAGCAAGAGTCGCTACAAAAAGCGCTACGTGGATTAGAGGTTGGAGCGACTGGCTTTGATCCAATTATTGATCTTCAAGCAGAAGATGTTCGCAGCGACATTATCCGTGAACTTCAGCAGCCCGGCAGTGAGCGTATTTGGTACATCGGCGATGCTTTCCGTCTAGGTATGAGTGTCGATGAGATTTACGGCTATTCTGGCGTTGATCCTTGGTTCTTAGTTCAAATCGAAGATATCATCAAAGATGAGCATAAAGTCTCTCAGATGGCTCTGTCCGATTTAACAGCAGAACAGATGTTCCGTCTAAAGCGTAAAGGTTTTTCGGATGCACGTCTTGCTACTTTACTGGGTGTCTCTGAAAAGCAACTTCGTAAACAGCGTCATGCATTTAATATTCGCCCTGTCTTTAAGCGTGTGGATACTTGTGCGGCTGAGTTCTCTACCGATACTGCTTATATGTACTCGACTTATGAAGAAGAGTGCGAATCTAATCCAAGTGATCGTGATAAAATCATGGTTATCGGTGGTGGTCCAAACAGAATAGGTCAGGGTATCGAGTTTGATTACTGCTGTGTTCATGCAGCCCTAGCAGCACGTGAAGATGGCTTTGAAACGATCATGGTTAACTGTAACCCTGAGACAGTTTCAACCGATTATGACACCTCGGATCGACTCTATTTCGAGCCGATTACCTTGGAAGACGTTTTAGAAATCGTTGAAGTTGAAAAGCCTAAAGGCGTCATTGTTCAGTACGGTGGTCAAACACCGCTTAAGTTGGCAGTTGCTCTAGAGCAGGCCGGTGTTCCGATTATAGGTACTTCGCCAGAATCGATTGATCGTGCCGAGGATCGTGAACAGTTCCAGCAAATGCTCAAGCGTCTTGGCTTAAAACAGCCTGAAAATGCTACGGTTCGCAGCCTTGAAGAAGCGGTTATCGAAGCTGGTAAAATAGGCTATCCACTGGTTGTTCGTCCATCCTATGTGTTAGGTGGAAGAGCGATGGAGATTGTTTACAAAGAATCTGAACTGCGTCAATACATGCAAAATGCGGTTAAGGTATCCAACGATGCTCCTGTTTTGCTAGATTACTTTTTAAATGCAGCCGTTGAAGTAGATATCGACGCGGTGTGTGACGGTGAGATTGTTGTAATTGGCGCTATCATGCAGCATATCGAGCAAGCAGGTGTTCACTCAGGTGATTCAGCTTGCTCTTTGCCACCCTATAGTCTGGCAGCTGATGTGCAAGATGACATGCGTGAGATGGTTCGCAAAATGGCATTAGAATTAGGCGTTGTTGGCCTAATGAACGTTCAGCTTGCTTACCAAGATGGTGAAATCTATGTCATCGAGGTAAATCCACGTGCATCGCGTACTGTACCCTTTGTTTCTAAGTGTATCGGTGTGTCGTTAGCCAAGATTGCAGCGCTGGTGATGACCGGTAAATCCTTAACAGAGCAAGGCTTTACTAAAGAGATTATTCCGGCATTCTTTAGTGTAAAAGAAGCGGTATTCCCATTTAACAAGTTCCCTGGCGTTGACCCAATCCTAGGTCCAGAAATGAAATCTACGGGTGAAGTCATGGGTGTCGGTGAAAGCTTCGGTGAAGCCTTCATGAAAGCTCAGCTAGGTGCTGGTGAAAAAATGCCTAGCAAAGGTAAAGCATTTATTTCAGTTCGTGATGTTGATAAGGCCGGTGCGGTTGAGGTAGCGCGTGATCTCACTGCTTTAGGTTTCTCTCTTATTGCAACATCTGGTACAGCTAGCTTACTTGAAAGCAACGGCATTAAAGTTGAACGTGTTAACAAAGTGATGGAAGGTCGTCCGAATATTGTCGACGTGATGAAGAATGGTGAGGTGGCTTACGTCATCAATACTACCGAAGGTCGTAAAGCCATTGCCGACTCAGCTGCTATTCGTCGTACAGCGCTACAGCACAAAGTGCCTTATACCACTACTTTAGCGGGTGCAGTTGCGATTACTGAAGCACTGAAGTTCGGAGAAGAGAAAATAGTACGCCGTTTGCAGGACTTGCATAAAGGAGTTTTTTCATGAGTCGAGTTCCAATGACTGTTGCTGGTGAAGCAAATTTAAGGCAGGAATTAGAGCGGCTTAAAACGAAAGACCGTCCTAAGGTGATCGCTGATATTGCGGAAGCAAGGGCTCACGGTGACCTAAAAGAAAATGCTGAATACCACGCTGCGCGTGAACAGCAGGGCTTTATTGAAGGTCGGATTCGTGAGCTTGAGTATAAATTATCCCAAGCGCAAGTTATTGATGTGACGAAAATTCCTCACACGGGCAAAGTTATTTTTGGTGTCACAGTTGAGTTAATCAACTTAGACACTGATGAAACTGTACGCTATCAGATTGTAGGTGATGATGAAGCAGATATTAAAGCACGCAAAATATCTGTTAACTCACCCATTGCACGTAGTTTGATAGGAAAAGAGGAAGGCGATATCGCTACGGTTAATACACCTAGTGGTGTTGCCGAGTATGAAATTACAGAGGTACAGCATCAAGGCTAACGCTTCTGATGCGCTAGCGCAAAAAGCCATCGACTGACAAACTTTCAGTCGGTGGCTTTACGCTATAAAAGCCGCGAAGACGGTTGCTGATTTTATTTAAAGCGCAGTAGGTTCGATAATTTAGGATCTGGGTTGTCACTCTTACGATAAAGTAAAGCAATGTTACCTATCTCCTGAACTAACGTTGCTTCAACAATTTCGCACAGCTCTTTAATGAGTTTTCGCTTTAACTCACGGTCACCCACTGAAAACTTAACTTTGATAAGTTCGTGATCTGCGAGAGCTCTGTCAGTTTCGAGTTGAATGTTTTCGCTTAAGCCATTACCAGCAACCATGATGATTGGGTTAAGATGGTGGCCTAGAGTACGAAAGCGCTTTTTTTGCTCAGGGGTTAAGCTCATATTAAAATAGCTACCTTATGTATAGAGTTTGCCGATTTGTAAGTTAAGTTAGATTTTACATGAGGCTTGAAGTTGTTAGTAGCGATAACTTCTCTGATACTCGTGTATCGTATACCAAGAAAGCGGTTAGTTTGGTTGATCAAAATAAAAAAGTCTTGATCTCTAGACGTGTGGTTAGCGTAAGAGGAACTGTAAACGAAATTGTGTGTCACAGTGATACCTTTTACAAGAAGCTGTAAAAAAGCTCATTAATTCGACGTATTTAGAGCAATATGGTAAGTAATAAGGGTTAATTTAGCCATTTGCTATTAATCCGATAAATTTTATCAAGACAAAGATTCAAGCAGAAAGTAGTGGCTGTGGTATCATGACCAGCCGGTCATAAAGTTAAGTAAAGCTGAGGATGTACCTTTGAACGATATGGCAAAAAATTTAGTGTTGTGGCTTGTCATAGCAGCAGTGCTATTAACAATATTTAATAACTTCAGTAGCGAGCCTCAAGTAGGAAAATTATCCTATTCTGAGTTTGTTGAAGAAGTTCAAGCAGGTCGTGTCTCTAGCGTCTTGATTGATGGTTTTACTATCACAGGTCAGCGCCAAACAGGTGAAAGCTTTACGACCATCCGTCCTGCTGTGCAAGATCCCAAGCTGATTGATGATCTTCTAGCTAACAATGTTGCTATTGAAGGTAAACAGCCTGAAGGTCAAAGTATTTGGACTCAGTTGCTGGTTGCAGCCTTCCCGATTCTGATCATTATCGCAATTTTTATGTTCTTCATGCGTCAGATGCAAGGCGGCGCGGGAGGCAAAGGCGGCCCTATGTCCTTTGGTAAATCCAAAGCACGTATGATGAGCGAAGATCAGATCAAGACAACCTTTGCCGATGTGGCAGGTGTTGAAGAAGCTAAGGAAGAAGTTGCTGAGCTAGTTGACTACTTGCGCGACCCTGGTAAATTCCAGCGCTTAGGCGGTCACATACCTCGTGGTATTTTGATGGCCGGCTCTCCTGGTACGGGTAAAACCCTTTTGGCTAAAGCCATCGCTGGTGAAGCTAAGGTTCCCTTCTTTAGCATTTCGGGTTCTGATTTCGTAGAAATGTTTGTCGGTGTTGGTGCATCACGAGTTCGTGATATGTTTGACCAAGCTAAAAAGCATGCGCCCTGTATTATCTTTATTGATGAGATAGATGCCGTTGGTCGTAGCCGTGGCGTTGGTCTCGGTGGTGGCAATGATGAGCGTGAGCAAACACTGAACCAGTTGCTAGTAGAGATGGATGGCTTTGAAGGTACAGAGGGTATCATCGTTATTGCAGCGACTAACCGTCCAGACGTTCTTGACCCAGCACTTCTGCGTCCAGGTCGTTTTGACAGACAGGTTCATGTAGGTCTACCTGATATTCGCGGTCGTGATCAGATTCTAAAAGTTCACATGCGCAAAGTGCCGCTAGGTGATGATGTTAGATCCGATTTGATTGCACGTGGTACTCCAGGCTTCTCAGGTGCTGACTTAGCTAACCTAGTTAACGAAGCTGCCCTATTTGCTGCCAGATTCGGTAAGCGTACCGTAGGAATGGAGGAGTTTGAAAAGGCGAAAGATAAAATCATGATGGGTGCTGAGCGCCGTTCGATGGTTATGTCCTATAAAGAGCGTCTGAATACTGCTTACCACGAATCGGGTCACGCTATTGTTGGTCGTTTAGTTCCAGATCATGACCCTGTCTACAAGGTTTCGATTATTCCGCGTGGTCGTGCACTGGGTGTAACGATGTTCCTACCTGCTGAAGACCGTTACAGCCACAGTCGTCAGGGTATTCTTTCTCAAATTTGTTCACTGTATGGTGGCCGAATTGCAGAAGAGATGACCTTAGGTAAAGATGGTGTGACGACTGGAGCATCTAACGATATTCAGCGCGCAACCATGCTGGCTCGTAATATGGTTACTAAGTGGGGTTTAAGCGAAACAATGGGTCCGCTTCTCTATGCTGAAGAAGATGATGATCCGTTCGGTCGTGGCATGGGTGGTGGCTCTAAGCCAAAATCTGAAGAAACTCAGCGCTTGATTGATGCTGAAGTGAAGCAGATCATCGATGATTGCTACCAGCGCGCTTACAAGATATTGACAGATAATCGCGATATTCTTGATTCTATGACTGAAGCACTAATGAAGTATGAAACCATTGGTTCGAAGCAGTTAGATGAGCTAATGGCACGTCAAGAAGTCAGTGCTCCAGATGGTTGGCAGGATGATGCAGCTAAAGAAGCAGCTAAAGCAGAAGAAGAGCTAAAGGCTGCTAATGCCAAAGTAGCGGAAGAGGCTGAAGCTTCTGGCAAGGGTCAATCCCCTGATGAAGATATGCCTGTCGTTGATGAAGTTGATGAATCTGTAAGTGACTCGACTGATTCCAAGGAAGATACACAAGACGATCAGCCGAAAAGTTCTAATCCGTGGAACGAGCCTAAAAATAACGATCCATGGGGTTCTGGTAGAGGCTAACTTTACAATATTCTTTTTAATTAAAAGCCGGCTTATGCCGGCTTTTGTGTATACTGCGCCACAATAATTACCATTCCTTTTACAGCTAAAAACAGTTATTGGAATTTACAATATGTCGACTATATCCACGCTTCAATGTGGAGATCGCCTCCTCGATCTATCCGTTCCATCTGTTATGGGTATTCTTAACGTTACACCAGACTCTTTTTCAGATGGTGGTCAGTTCTACCAACACAATGTGTTAACTATTGATTCTGTGATGCGTAAAGCAGAGCAGATGATCAAAGATGGTGCAAAAATACTCGATATTGGTGGTGAGTCAACTCGCCCCGGTGCGGTTCCAGTATCAACACAAGAAGAGCTGGACCGAGTGTTGCCGGTCATAGAGCAGCTCAGCCAGCTTGATGTGATTCTTTCCCTAGATAGTAGTGACCCTCAGGTAATTGAAGCGGCTGTTGGATTAGGTATTGGGTTGATAAATGATGTCAGAGCATTAAGAAAAGAGGGTGCAGTTGAAGTTGCTGCGAAATCAGGGCTACCTGTGTGCCTTATGCATATGCAAGGTGAATCGCCACAAACCATGCAGCAAAAGCCAAGCTACGCCTCAGTGGTAGATGAGGTAATTGCTTTCTTAAATGATCAGGTTGACCGTTGCACTGGTGCTGGAATCGAGAAAAGTAAGATTCTGCTTGATCCTGGATTTGGATTTGGTAAAACCCTTAGGCATAATTTAACCCTATTAAATAGATTGGATCAGTTGGTAGCTTTGGGTTACCCAGTACTCAGTGGTAGTTCTCGCAAAAGTATGCTGGGTTTGATCACCGGCAGAGAGCCGGAGCAGCGGCTCGCGGCAAGTCTTTCAAGTGCTATAATTGCTGCTCAAAAAGGAGCGGCAATTATTAGAGTACATGACGTTGCCGAAACAGTAGATGCCTTGAATGTATGGAAAGCAACCTGCGAAGAACAATGGGAGAGTTAAATTGACGCGTAAATATTTTGGTACGGATGGTATTCGTGGAGAAGTAGGTACTTTTCCAATCACTCCTGATTTCGTTTTAAAGTTAGGCTGGGCAGCAGGCTGCGTATTTGCACGAGAAGGCCGTAGCAAAATCGTCATAGGTAAAGACACGCGTATATCAGGCTACATGTTCGAATCTGCTTTAGAAGCGGGTTTGTCAGCAGCAGGGGTTGATGTGTTATTGACAGGTCCTATGCCTACACCAGCCATCGCTTACTTAACCAAGACATTCCGAGCGGATGCTGGGATAGTGATTAGTGCGTCCCATAATCACTATCAAGATAATGGAATTAAGTTTTTCTCGGCTAAAGGCACAAAATTACCTGATGAGATAGAGCAGGCCATTGAAGCGCAAATGGACTTGGCGATGTCTACTGTTGCCTCTAATGAATTAGGAAAAGTGCGACGTATAGATGATGCTGCTGGCCGTTATATTGAGTACTGCAAAGGAGTCGTGAACGGAAACTTGAAACTAAAAGGGTTAAACCTTGTTCTTGATTGCGCCAACGGAGCTACGTACCACGTTGCTCCTAATGTTTTTGAGGAACTAGGCGCTAAGGTTCACGAAATAGCATCCAGTCCCAATGGATTAAACATAAATTTAGAATGTGGTGCTACGGACGTTAAGGCCTTGAGTAAGGCAGTTGTTGAAAGAGGTGCCAATCTTGGCATCGCACTTGATGGTGATGGTGATCGAGTCATCATGGTTGACCATCAAGGTGAAGTCGTTGATGGTGATGAATTGCTTTACATTATCGCTATATCTATGAAGCAACAAGGCACACTCGCCGGTGGCGTGGTTGGTACGCTAATGTCAAATTTTGGCTTGGAGCAAGCATTTAAGCGTGAACAGATACCTTTTGTCAGGGCTAAGGTAGGTGATCGCTATGTAATGGAACAATTGCAAAAGCATCAGTGGGATTTGGGTGGTGAAAGCTCAGGGCATATTGTCTGTAAGCAATTTAGCTCAACGGGTGATGGAACCCTTGCAGCCTTATTGGTTCTCAAGGCTATGGCGGATACGGGAAAAACTCTCGCCGAACTTAAAAAAGGGATTACTAAGATGCCGCAGAAGATGATTAATGTGGCAGTGCCCAAAGGCATAGATCCCTTATCAGTTGGTGCCGTTCAGGATGCAGTAGCGGTTGCTGAAGTAAAACTTGGCGATACAGGTCGAGTACTTTTACGTCCGTCAGGTACAGAACCATTGGTTCGTGTCATGGTAGAGGGAGAAGATGCTGATTTAGTAGTTGAGTTGTGTAAAACGCTTTCTGAATCAGTAGAAAAAGCCTTGGCTGGACTTGTATCCTGATATCAACTCAGTTAAGATTTGCGCCTCTTTTATAAGGAGACATATCAATGCGTAAAGCGCTGGTAGCCGGAAACTGGAAAATGCATGGAAGAATCACTCAGAATATCAATCTGATTGATGATCTAGTAAAGCAATTGTCACCGATAAAAGAGAGCGTAAGTGTTTTGGTTTGCCCTCCTTTGGTTTATTTGAATCAAGTGAGTGGGCTCTTAGCTGAAGCTGGTATTGAAGTAGGTGCACAAGATGTATCTCGTTTTGAAAAAGACGGAGCTCATACCGGAGATTGTTCAGCTGAAATGCTTGCAGATATTGGAGTAAGTTACGCCTTAGTTGGTCACTCCGAGCGTCGTTCTGAACATCAAGATACAGATGCAGTTATCGCGTTAAAGCTGAAAAATCTTCTTCAAGTGGGAATTAAGCCCATATTATGTATCGGAGAAAGTTTAGAGCAGCGTGAAGAAGGCACTTTTGAAAAAGTTATTGCAGATCAAATTTCGAATGCTTTTTCAGGTCTAAGTGTTGAAGAATTATCGAATGTGATTTTGGCTTATGAGCCTATCTGGGCTATTGGGACTGGTAAAACAGCTTCTCCAGATCAAGCTCAGGCAGTTCATGCCTACATTCGTCAGATGCTAGCTTCAGATTATGGAAGCGAGTTTTCTGAAAAAGTAACTATTTTATATGGTGGTAGTGTTAAAGCTGCCAATGCTGATCAGCTATTTAGCCAGCCAGATATAGATGGCGGATTGATAGGTGGTGCAGCTTTAGTTTCTGAAGAATTCACGGCTATTTGTCGCGCTGCGGCTACTAGCCCTAAAAATGGTTGAGAAAATGGAAATACTGGTTCTGATTGTACATGTATTACTTGCCGCAGCGATTATCGGTTTGGTATTGCTTCAGCAGGGTAAGGGTGCAGAGGCCGGAGCTTCATTTGGTGCCGGTGCATCCCAAACTGTATTTGGTAGTACTGGTAACACTGGCTTTATGGTAAAAATTACCGCTTTAGTCGCTGCTATTTTATTTGCGACAAGCTTCGCTCTCGCTTACTTTGCGAAAGAGCGTGCTATGAGTGTAAATGAAGTCGGTATTCCTTCGTTGCAAGTCATCGAGTCTGCTGCAGAGCGTGCTCAAGAGCTTCCAGTTCTTGACGTTCCTCGCTCAACCGGTTCTGGTGCAGCGTCAAGCGATATTCCAACTGCAGATTAAGTTTTACTCTTATTGTAGTTGTTCACGTTTAGCCGACGTGGTGAAATTGGTAGACACGCCATCTTGAGGGGGTGGTGAGCCTAGCTCGTGCCGGTTCGAGTCCGGCCGTCGGCACCATTTTAAGTTTTGATGCGGGGTGGAGCAGCTTGGTAGCTCGTCGGGCTCATAACCCGAAGGTCGTTGGTTCAAATCCAGCCCCCGCTACCACTTTCTTTAGTAATCCTCTGTGTTCTTCTTCTACATTACTCAATGTGAAGTGTGAGTGGTTGTGAGAAAGGGCTGTGATTGCTATAATATTGCAGCTTGAAAATAGATTGCCAACTGCGTTGATTGTTTTTTTGCTTGGTATCTAGGATTTATTAGCTGGCGAGATGATGTGGACTTGAGTTAATTATGTCTGCACGCTCTTTGAGGTTTCGTTTTGATCTACATCTTGTAGATCAAAAAAGAAAAAAGCCCCTCTTTAGGGGCTTTTTCGTAGGTGAAATAGGGCGTATAGCCAGCAGAAATGGGTCCAAATGTGACCCATTTTTTGTTAAAGAACAAATGATTATGACTAGTCTCCATGTTGTTGTGAGTTTGTCTAATCTGTAAAAAATGTTAGTCAGCAAGTATTGCTATTTACTGACAAGTTTCATGAAAGGTAAACGGTGTAACTTACACCTAAGAGGAAAGTAGAGTGTCAGCTAAAATTAAACAGCTGGAAGAATTGATTAAACCTGCAATTGACTCTTTGGGGCTAGAGCTCTGGGGTGTTGAATTTCAATCTGCAGGTAAGCGCAGCACATTGCGCATTTATATTGATGGGCCAGAAGGTGTCACAGTTGATGACTGTGCGCGAGTTAGCCATCAAGTCAGCGGTATTTTGGATGTTGAAGATCCAATAACAGAACAGTATTTACTCGAAGTGTCTTCACCTGGAATGGACCGTCCTTTATATAACTTGGCGCAGTATCAGGCTTATGTGGGACATGTTTTAGAAGTCAAACTAAGAGTTCCATTTGAAGGTCGTCGTCGATTCAAAGGCATCTTAAATGGTGTTGAAGGTGATGAAATTCTGTTGGTCGTAGAAGATAACGAGTATTTGTTGCCAATTGACTATATTGATCGTGCTCGATTGGTACCGCAATTTTAAGCGTTTAAAGGTTCAGGTGAGGCTGGGTAAATGAATAAAGAAATATTACTGGTTGCTGAAGCCGTTTCAAATGAGAAAGACGTGCCAAAGGCTGTCATCTTTGAAGCGATTGAAGTTGCATTAGCAACCGCGACAAAAAAGCGTTATGACGAAGAAGCGGATATCCGCGTTCAAATCGATCGCTCTACGGGTGACTATGAAACTTTTAGACGCTGGTTGATTGTTGATAATACAGCGGTTCCTGCACTAGGCACCGAGTTGACTCTCCAAGAAGCAATGGAGATAGATACAGCATTGCAGCCTGGCGATATGTATGAAGAACAGGTTGAATCAGTAGCTTTCGGACGTATTGCAGCACAAACGGCTAAACAGGTTATCGTACAGAAAGTTCGCGAAGCTGAGCGAGCAAAAGTCGTTGATCAGTATCGTGACCGCTTAGGTGAGCTAATTGCTGGTTCGGTTAAGAAAGTCACCCGAGATAATGTCATCATCGATCTTGGTAACAATGCCGAAGCTTTGCTTCCACGTGAACACTTACTTCCGCGCGAAAGTTTCCGTATGGGCGATCGTGTTCGTGCCGTTCTTGACGAAGTGCGTGCTGAAGGTCGTGGTCCGCAATTAATTCTAAGTCGTACCGCTCCAGCAATGTTGGTTGAGTTGTTCAGTCTAGAAGTTCCTGAAATAGCTGAAGAAGTTATTGAGATTCGTGCAGCCGCGCGAGATCCAGGTTCACGAGCCAAAATAGCTGTAAAAACCAATGATGGCCGTATAGATCCTGTAGGTGCTTGTGTTGGTATGCGCGGATCGCGTGTTCAAGCAGTCACTAATGAGCTTGGCGGTGAGCGTGTTGATATCGTGCTGTGGGATGACAATCCTGCACAGTTAGTTATCAATGCAATGGCACCGGCTGAAGTTGCTTCGATCGTCATTGATGAAGATAGTCACTCGATGGATGTTGCCGTTGCTGAAGAAGCGCTAGCCATGGCAATCGGCCGAAACGGTCAAAACGTGCGCCTCGCCAGTGAAATGACAGGTTGGAAGCTGAATGTAATGAGCGAAGCTGTCGCTCAAGAAAAGCATCAATCTGAAGTTGGTCGTGTGCTGCAGTTATTCATTAATCACTTAGATGTTGACGAAGAGTTGGCGCAAGTGTTGGTTGATGAAGGATTCACATCGCTTGAAGAAGTTGCTTATGTTCCAGTTGACGAAATGCTGGAGATAGATGGTTTTGATGAAGATATTGTCGAAGCCCTGAGAGCGCGTGCTAAAGACGTATTACTGAATCTTGCAATTGCTAGCGAAGAGCAGTTGGAGTCTTCTGAGCCTGCTGATGACCTTCTTGAGATGGAAGGGATGGATCGTGCGCTTGCTTATCAACTAGCGGCGCAAGGTGTCATTACTATGGAAGATTTAGCTGAGCAGTCAGTTGATGAATTAATTGAAATTGAGGGACTTGATGAAGAAAGGGCCGCTGCACTCATTATGACAGCGCGTGCACCTTGGTTTTCAGAAAGTCAGTAACAGTCAACGGAGAAGAGGAACCCATTTATGGCAGAAGTAACCGTTAAACAACTTGCCGATGTGGTTGGTGTATCCGTTGAGCGTTTGCTCAATCAGATGCAAGATGCCGGTATCAAAGGTAAGTCAGACACTTCAATGGTGTCAGAATCAGAGCGTCAAACATTACTGACGCATTTAAAAAAATCTCATGGTGAAGAAGGCGCGGCGGCAGAGCCGAGTCGAATCACTCTAAAGCGTAAAACTACCTCTCAATTGAAGGTAGGCGCTGCTGGTAAGCGTAAAACTGTTAACGTTGAAGTACGAAAAAAACGTACCTATGTTAAGCGTGAAGAGTTAGATGAAACTCCTAAAGTTGAAGATGTTGTAGAAGCAGTTGAAGCGCCTGTAGCAGCTCCAACTGCTCCAGCAGTTGAAGCACCTGCTGCTGTTGAAGTAAGTGCAACTCAGCAACAAGAAGCTAAAGTAGAGTCGGTAGCTCAGCCTGTGGTTGAAACTCCTGATGTTAAGAAAGCAGAGTCTTCAGCTCCAGATATTGTTGAGCCTGCTGTTATTGCTCAACCAGTCGTTGCGGCTCCTGAAGCTGATGTTACAGCAGATAAGAAAGGCGCACCCCGAAGTAAAGTGAAGGAATCACGTGTTAAGGGTCGTGGTCGTGATGAGGATGAAACTCCACGTCGTGGTAAGCCAGCTGCTGCTCGTAAAGGAGCTCCTTCGCTGAACGAAGAGAATCAGCGTAACTCTACTCGTCGTCCAGGCAAGAGTCCTAAGCGTGCTATGGGTCGCGGTCGTCCCAATCAAAATCAACATGCTTTTGAAAAACCGACAGCTCCAGTTGTGCATGAAGTTAGCGTTCCAGAAAGTATAACGGTCGCTGATTTGGCTAAGAAAATGTCGATTAAAGCGGCTGAAGTGATCAAGGTGATGTTCAAGATGGGTGCAATGGCAACCATTAACCAAGTACTTGATCAGGACACTGCTGTCCTTGTTGTTGAAGAAATGGGCCATAAAGCGGTGCCATTGCAAGAAAATGCGATTGAAGATGCATTACTTGAAGGTCTAAAACAGCATGGTGGCGAAGCATCAACACGTGCACCTGTAGTGACCGTTATGGGTCACGTTGACCATGGTAAAACGTCTTTACTTGACTACATTCGTGAAGCCAAAGTGGCAGCGGGTGAGTCAGGTGGTATTACTCAGCATATCGGTGCTTACCACGTTGAAACAGATAACGGTATGGTTACCTTCTTAGATACACCGGGACACGCTGCATTTACCGCAATGCGTGCTCGTGGGGCTAAGCTAACCGATATCGTTATCTTGGTAGTTGCTGCTGATGATGGCGTGATGCCACAAACAGAAGAAGCTATTCAACACGCTAAAGCTGGTAATGTGCCAATTGTCGTTGCAGTGAACAAAATCGATAAGCCAGAAGCTGATCCTGATCGTGTTCGTAATGAATTAGCTCAGCGTGATGTTATCTCTGAAGAGTGGGGCGGCGATGTTCAGTTCGTTCATGTTTCAGCGAAAACAGGCGAAGGTATCGATGCACTTATTGATGCAGTGCTATTGCAAGCCGAAGTATTAGAGTTGACCGCAATCAGCGAAATGCCTGCAAGTGGTGTGGTAGTTGAGTCACGTCTTGATAAAGGTCGTGGTTCGGTATCAACACTGTTGGTACAAAATGGAACCTTGAAAAAAGGCGACATCGTATTAGCAGGTCTTCACTACGGTAAAGTTCGTGCAATGCTAGATGAAGCTGGACGTCCGGTTGAAACTGCAGGTCCTGCTATCCCAGTTGAGATTTTAGGTCTTGATGGAACTCCTGATGCGGGCGATGAATTCACCGTAGTTTCTTCTGAGAAGAAAGCTCGTGAAGTAGCACTCTTCCGTCAAGGCAAGTTCCGTGAGATTAAACTGGCTCGTCAGCAGAAAGCTAAGCTGGAAAATCTGTTCGAGAATATGCAAGCCGGTGACGTTAAGTCGCTGAATATTGTTCTTAAAGCAGATGTTCGCGGTTCCCTTGAAGCACTGACCAATTCACTTGAAGATCTGTCTACTGATGAAGTGAAGGTGAATATCGTTTCTAGCGGTATCGGTGGCTTTGGTGAAACAGATGCCAACTTAGCACTGGCTTCTTCGGCAATCATGATCGGCTTTAACGTCCGTGCGGATAACCAAGCGAAAGCAATTGTCGAGCGTGAAGAGCTTGAGTTGCGTTACTACAGCGTTATCTATGACATCATCAACGATGTGAAACAAGCGATGGGTGGTTTGTTATCACCTGAATATCGTGAAGATATTGTTGGTATTGCTGAAGTACGTGATGTGTTCCGTTCGCCAAAACTCGGTTTGATTGCGGGTTGTATGGTTATTGAAGGTACTGTTTACCGTAACAAGCGCATCCGTGTTCTTCGTGATAACGTGGTTATCTATGAAGGTGAGTTAGAATCCCTGCGTCGCTTCAAAGATGCTGTTGCTGAAGTCAGAAACGGCATGGAGTGTGGTATCGGGGTGAAAAACTATAACGATGTTAAAGTCG
>REDB01000038.1 GCA_007693685.1 Oceanospirillales bacterium | reverse complement strand
GGTGTTCAAGTACATCGCCTAATTTAAATACCGTGTTTTCCGTCGTCATTTTACCCGCTTCGATTTTGGAAAAATCGAGTAGGTCGTTGATGATTCCTAGTAGTAAGCTTCCAGAGCGATGGATTTGCTCGATACGCTGTCGCATACTCGCGGACATCGGCTCGTTAAGTTGTAACTCACTTAAACCTATCACAGCATTTAAAGGTGTTCTGATTTCATGGCTCATGTTAGCCAAGAATTCAGATTTCGCTTTACTAGCCTTTTCTGCAATCTCTTTGGCTTGGGTTAAGCTTTTCTCATGATCCATCTGTTCAGCATATTGTTCAGTAAGATCAATTGCCGCAGAGGCGATATAATCGGGGTCATCGCCCTCACCTTTCATCACCATGCCGCTCATTAACATCGGAAAGGTATGGCCATCTCTTGAATAGTGCCAAATTTCAGTCGGCGGAAAATAACCTTTAAGTTCTAGTTCATCAAATACCTTGTTAACAGCATGACGTTGTTCATGGTTATGAAAAATTGAAACATGTTGACCAATTAATTCATCTGGCGAAAAACCATGAACCCTAGCAAAGTAATCGTTTACATAGAGAACATACCCTTTTAAGTCATTTACCACATGACCAAACAGTGCGTTATCTGCCATGGACTTAAAATATCTAGCATCGGTTTCCGCTTTATGACGCTTTCGCATCACAAACACTAACGCAAAAATAACCGTGGAAGTGATCGCTAGGCCGAACACCAGTAGAAATAAGATTTGCCGACTTCTTTGTAAAAGATCCTCTGTTTGTTGCTCTACCAACTCTTCGAGCCGATCTTGGTAGTGCCACATGCCATAGGAGAGATTTCTACCGGGTGTAATGTCTTGAACCATAGACAACAGAAGTTGACGATCGCCGCGTTGATAGGGATGAGAGTAAACTTCTACCGTTCGTACTTCACCGTTGGCTAAACGATGTCTAAAAATAAAATAGTTGCGACCTTCTGATGCTGCGTGAGCTCTCTCTTCAGCTATTTGCTCTGAGCTAAGCGTATTGATATCTGAAATAAGTAACTGTCTGAACTCTTCAGCTTCATAACCATAGAAGGTTTGCGCTGCTGGATTCGCAGCAACAATGACACCACTGGCCGGCTCAATCCATAACATTGGAACGCTGTGACGCTCAAAGAAATCATCTAAACTGTCTAAACTGTTAGCCAGTAGCGGGGTTATCTGGAAGAAAATGCAGAAGATAATCAATATAACGGAACACAAAAAAACTTTTGTTCTTCGAGCAGGCTCAGTAACCATACACATCAAATACTACTCTTAAAGAGGGATACTAGCCCTCTAGTGTGTTTAATACCCTAGCAAGTCTTACTAACGCTTCATCGTAATCAAGTTGTTCAATCGCTTCGATGAAATTAACCCAATCAACCATAGCGTTGACTGGCAACTGATCTTGTATCAAGCGTAAACGTTTTTCAGCAACAAATTCGCTTTGGCTAAGTGACTGCTGTAATTGCTTTAATTCCAACAGAAGTTGTGGCGTAAGGGTATTACGTAACTGCTGCAATTCTGTTTCAGATGTAAGTTCATCTGCCAACAGAGTTTGCATCTCTGCAAGGGTAGCATCTATCAGTCTAGTCAATCTTTCAACATCATGCGATTTAAACAAACTATTTCGCTTAAGTGCATGATCTAGGTCAACCAAAGCATCATATAATGACGCCAAACCGAGATTACCCGCTACCCCTTTCAAACCGTGAACGCGTTTTTTTATTATGTCAAATTGATCCGAATCACTGTCACTCTTCAGTAGCGCCAACTCTGCCAGCAGCTGATCTTTTTCTTCACTTAACTGCAGAGAAAATTTACCAAGCAAGTTGAAATACAAAGATCTGTTGCCTGACATCAAGGTCATTCCTCGATCAAGATCAATCAGATTCAATACCACACTATCGTAAGCAATATCTTCATCTAGTATTTTTTGATCTATCGGGGTATCAGTGTTGAAATGAGGTAACCATCTTGCCAGAACTTGATTGAGGGAGGCCGGATCTAAAGGTTTAGATAAGTGATCGTTCATCCCTGAAGCAAGTGCTTTATGTTGATCTTCTATTAAAGCAGCGGCGGTTAATGCGATTATGGGTCGATCATAACCTTGTTGTCGTAATAATCGAGTGGCTTCGTAACCATCCATAATCGGCATCTGTATATCCATTAATACTAAATCGAATGAAGCATCACGGAGCATTTGAACAGCGACTTGACCATTATCAGCTAACTCAACCTCTAGCCCTAAGCGGGTCAACTGACTTTTGGCCACTTCTTGGTTAATCGCATTATCTTCAACAATCAACACCCTACCTTTAAACTGATCAGGTAAAATACTTTCTTCTTGTTGAGCAATTAATTCATCCATTTGATCATCGTTACAGGGCTGCAATTCTAGAGAAAAGCTAAATTCTGAACCCTGATTTGGCTGACTAATAACCTGAATGCCCTGACTACCCATTGCCTCTAGTAAGCGCTGGCTGATCACTAAACCCAGTCCAGAGCCACCATAATTTCTGGTAATCTTTGTATCTGCTTGGCTAAATGCCTGAAAAAGACGCTGTTGCTGCTCTTCAGAGATCCCTATCCCTGTATCCTGAACGCTAAACCTTAGTAATCTATTGTTATTCAGTGGTTTTTGCTCGCTTATACTAAGCGTTACGCTGCCTTTATGGGTGAATTTCAAAGCATTGCCAAGCAGGTTGGTTAAAATCTGCCGAATACGTAACTCATCACCGACATAGCCTCTTTGAACTTTCGAATCAATGTTAAATTTGAGATCAATACTTTTATTAGCGGCCAGCTCTTCAAATACCATTTTTAGATGATAGATGATGTTTGTAACGACAAAAGGCTGGGGATCTATCGTTAACTTGCCAGATTCAATCTTAGAGAAATCTAAGATGTCATTGATGATACCTAACAGCAAGCGACCTGAATGATTGACCTTTAGCAAACGATCCTGAAGTACTGAAACTGTATTGATTTCTTGTGCATATTGACTTAAACCAATAATACCGTTCATCGGTGTACGAATTTCATGACTCATGTTTGCTAGAAATTCTGACTTGGCTCTATTGGCTTGCTCTGACTCTAACATCGCCTCTTTTAAGGCACGCTCGTAGTTAATTCGTTCGGTAATATCCGTACAAAAAGCCATCACGCCCGATTCATCAATGGCTACACCGCTGAAGGCAACAGGTACAGCATGCCCTAGTTTATGTTTCAAGTAGACTTCTGTTTGAACGGATCCATCCCTTTGTAATGCATTGTTTAACTCATGTTGATGAGATTCATATTCTGGTGGGTATAGATCACTGATGGAGAGTTTAAGTAACTCATCTGCAGCGTATCCCAACATATCACAGCCTGCCGCATTAACCTGTGTGAAGCGACCAAAATGATCTGTTAAAAATACACCTACGGTAGACTCTTGCATGAAGAGTTTTAGCCGGTATTCAATAGAACGCTGTTCTGTCAGTAATTTAATTTTCACTAACGCCAGCTCGATAAGCTGTGCAACAGATGCCATAAATAACTTGTCTTCTGCTGTTGGCTCATAAAACTCATCTAGCCAATTAAAAACGAGTATAT
>REDB01000039.1 GCA_007693685.1 Oceanospirillales bacterium | reverse complement strand
TACTTAGACAACTGGCGTCGCCGCATCGAGTCGGTCGGTAATATGAATTACCCTGAAGAGGCTCGGAGAAATAACATCAACGGCAGCTTACGTCTTCTGGTTGCTATCATGCCAGATGGCAGTGTTGCTGAAATTGATGTACTGCAATCTTCAGGACATGCGGTACTGGATAATGCTGCCATACGTATCGTACAAATGGCCTCCCCCTTCCAACCCTTCACCAACGAAATGCGAAGAACCACTGACCGCCTTGAAATAATTCGCACCTGGAAATTTGAGAATCGCGCCAGCGTGAACTAAACCTAATATAGAATTATTTTTTTGTATGCATTTACACAGCCGTTTGCTATCGGTATTTCAGGGTAATGATCATGTCTGAATCTACGTCTCTTCGCGATCAATTTCTTATTTCGATGCCTCACCTCGATGATCGTCATTTTTCTAACACCCTGACCTATATTTGCGATCACAGTGAGTATGGTGCGATGGGGATAATTATCAATCGACCTGCAGGAATGTTAGTTCATGACCTCTTCGCCCATATTGATCTGGACTATAGCAAGATAGCTATCGACCCTATGCCAGTTTTTCGTGGCGGACCGATTCATCAAGATCGCGGTTTTGTGCTGCATAGAGATGATAGTAGTCGCTGGTTATCAAGCCACTCGATTACCCCTGAAATTCGACTAACCACATCGATGGATATTTTAGAAGCTATCGCCGTTGGCGAAGGACCAAAGGATTATTTAGTTGCACTTGGTTATGCCGGATGGAGCCCCGGACAACTGGAACAGGAGATCTGTGACAACACTTGGTTAAGCTGCCCAGCAAATTCAGATATAATGTTTAGATTACCAGCTGAGGAGCGACTTCAGGCAGCGGCAGCATCACTGGGTGTTAACTTACAACTCATGACAGCACATGCCGGACATGCCTAATCGACATATTGCATGCAACCATCTAGTGTTTCGGCAACAAACTTTGAAACAGCATTAGCATTTGATTTTGGCACCCGACGCATCGGAGCCGCTTTTGGTCAACGAATTACCGCTACTGCATCTCCTCTTGAGCCCATCGCTGCAAAAGATGGCATTCCTGATTGGAACCTTATAAAAAACCTAATCGACACTTGGCAACCTAACTGTCTAGTGATTGGTATTCCCTTAAACATGGATGGAAGCATCAGCGAGATGGCTCGCCGTTCTCGTAAATTCGCTAATCGTCTTCACGAACGCTTTCAAATACCCTGCTTTATCATCGACGAACGCTTAACCACACGTGAGGCAAAACAGATCCATCACGCAGCGGGCGGAAGCAACCATTACCGCAAAGATCCCGTTGATAGTATTGCTGCACAATTGATTTTAGAAGATTGGTTTAACACCGACACTCTTTTTCCCAGCCACACGCCACTGGAGAGCCTTTATGGTATCAGGTAATCTGAATGTCGAGCATTTGCTCGATAAAATGACACAGAACCTCAACACACTGATCACCTATCGCAACATAGAAGACCCCCTCATCGTTGGCATACGAACTGGCGGCGTTTGGATCGCAGAACATTTACATCAGCGTCTTGGCCTTCAAAGCCCAATGGGTATGTTAGATATCTCTTTCTATCGGGATGATTTTACCCGAAATGGCCTTAACCCCAAGGTGCTTCCTTCTAACCTTCCCTGCGCTACTGAAGATCGCCATATTATTCTGGTAGATGATGTGATCATGTCGGGTCGAACTATACGCGCAGCCATGAACGAGCTCTTTGATTATGGTCGTCCTGCTTCGATTACACTGGTCACCTTGATCGACCTGCAGCATCGTGAAATTCCAATACAGCCCGATGTAGCCGGCGATATCATGACGCTGGGCCCAGATCAGCAAATCAAACTTAACGGCCCTGCCCCTCTTGTTTTGGAAATACGGCAACGAAACAACTAATCGGCAAACTCCATTGACGCTAATTTGAGATTAACACCATGCCTAACCCAAACCATTACGACAGCATACAGCTGACACCCGAAGGTCAGCTGAAACACTTTCTCACTATCGAAGGTCTGCACGCTGAATTGCTAACAGAGATTCTTGATACTGCTGACTCCTTCGTTGATATGAGCGCTCAACAGGTTAAAAAAGTGCCCTTACTTCGCGGCAAAACCGTCGCCAACCTATTCTTTGAAGCCAGCACTCGTACATTATCGACCTTTGAACTGGCCGCAAAGCGTCTTTCCGCAGACGTACTCAACCTGAATATCAGCACCTCTTCTACTTCAAAAGGTGAAACCTTAAAAGATACCCTGATGACCTTAAGGGCGATGCATTGTGACATGTTTGTTGTCCGTCATTCTGCCAGCGGGGCGGCGCATTTTATCGCAGAACATGTCACGCCAGATGTTGCCGTCATCAATGCGGGTGACGGTCGTCATGCTCACCCAACCCAAGCCATGCTGGATATGCTGACTATTCGCCAACATAAAGGTGACTTTACGAAACTAAAAGTCGCTATCGTCGGCGATATTCTGCATTCGCGTGTGGCGCGCTCTCAAATCCATGCGCTACGTATTCTGGGTGTTGAAGAGATCAGGGTAATTGCGCCGCAAACACTGCTACCTCGTCATATCGAAGCGATGGGTGTCAAAGTATTCAACGAAATGTCTCGTGGTTTAAGAGATGTTGATGTCATTATCATGCTTCGTTTACAAAAAGAGCGAATGCAAACAGCTCTCCTGCCCAGTGAATCTGAGTTCTACAAGCTATTTGGTTTAACAGAGGCGAAACTCGCTTATGCCAAACCGGATGCCATTATTATGCATCCAGGCCCGATCAACCGAGGCGTAGAGATAGAATCGGGTGTTGCCGATGGAGAGCGATCGGTTATTTTACAACAGGTGACTAATGGCATAGCGGTTCGCATGGCGGTGATGTCAATGGCGATGAGTGGTCAGTTAAAACAAACTCAGCAGCGATTAGAGGCGGCAGGAGCATAATGATGAATATTAAAGTTTCCAATGGACGTGTAATCGATCCTGCGACAAACCTTGATCAAATCACTGACCTCTACATTCGAGCAGGTGAAATTTATGCCATCGGCGAACAGCCTGAAGATTTCCATTGCGACGAAGTGATCGATGCAACAGGGCAAGTCGTCTGCCCTGGCTTAATAGATCTCTGTGCACATTTACGTGAACCAGGTGAAACTCACAAAGGCAGTATCGCAAGCGAAACCGCTGCTGCTGCCGCTGGTGGTATTACTTCCCTAATCACTCCGCCAACGACTCGTCCTATAGTGGATACTCCGGCTGTCGCCGAATTGATACAGGATAGAGCAGCAGATGCAGGATTTGCTCGAGTGATGCCGATGGGTGCTCTTACTCAGGGTCTACAAGGCGAACAATTAGCACCACTGCATGCTTTAGCTGGTTCTGGCTGCATTGCATTTACCAATGCTCGCTTGCCGATAAAAAGCACTCTAAACCTATTGCGCTGTCTTGAGTATGCAGCCACCTTTGATCTGCTTGTTGTTTTTCAAGCACAGGATCACAGCCTGAGCAGCAATGGCTGTATGCATGAAGGTGCTAATTCAACCCGCATGGGGTTAAGTGGTATTCCTGAAGCAGCTGAAACCATCGAAGTATCTCGTTGTTTGCTACTGGTTGAGCAAAC
>REDB01000040.1 GCA_007693685.1 Oceanospirillales bacterium | reverse complement strand
TGCCTTTGATGTGCTTCACTGATCTGCCTTAAGATAACTGAGTTAAATTATTTATAGTCAATGTTACGGCAAAGTAGGTGGGATGGGTTAGCTTAAGCTGGTTTAGTTTGGTGTAACGACCTATATTTTTTAGATCCGCTAGGGCTCTAGGAGTTACTCTAACTAGCCTAGCCTGATCTGCCTGTATCAAGACTCTGCGTCCAAATCTCTGATCAAGGCATCCATGCTGAAATCATAGACAAAGTCGCCGTGTGAAGCCTGACTAGCTCCCTCTGCAAGGTGTGTACGCAAAGCGTTTAATTACAGGTGTTAATCCAAATAGTGCAGTATCTCTCTCTATCGGCTTCAACTCTAATTCACTCGCTTGCCATTCGTGAGTCATTTCCAAGGTGGATTCTTCTAATATCTTCAAGTTAAGCATCAAATCTGGCATTAATCTGACTGGAATTAGCATTCATGCTTTTAGCGTTGCATGTTTGTAGGTCAAGCTAGATTGTCTCTCATTTTTTATAAAAACTGATGGTGAACGTATCTAGCGTTGCATGTTTGTAGGTCAAGCTAGGTTGTCTCTCATTTTTTATTAAAACTGATTGTGAATTCCGCTAACGGTACATGTTCGGACTAGGTTAGATGCCTAATTTACCTGCTCGGCAGTGGACGCTTTTCTGCGGGCAGAACGGATCGAGGCTTCACTACAGAACAAAAAGTGGAACGCAGGGGCTCTATGGCGCTCAGTTGTATGTGATTGGTATTAGGTATTCAAAAATCACATAATTTGACAATCAAATTAATAAGTATATTGTCTACAAATTATTTTGATTTCGTTTTTTTATTGAATTTGATTATCAAGGTGTGCAATGGAACTAAATCTCGAGAGTGCAGTTGACTATCATTACGGGGAATTTCCTCCAGCGAAGCTGGACTATAGCCATTTCATAGATGCACTTTTAAAAGCTACAGATGCGCTTGCGCGTTATGATCAGATGCTCAAAAATATGCATAATAGCGAGATATTACTTGCACCGTTGAGAAACCAAGAAGCGGTAATTTCTTCCAGAATGGAAGGAACCGTGAGTACTATGGATGAAATCCTAAAATACGAAGCGGATCATCAAAATGGAGAGGACGATAATATAGGCGTTCGACATGAGGTAATTGAAACGATCCTGTATCAGCGAGCGTTGCGAGCGGCACAAGACGCTCTGAAAGATGGCTATCCTATATCCCCCTCCTTAATTAAAGGTATCCACCAACGTTTGTTGTCATTTGGCCGAGGCGCAATGAAATCGCCAGGCAAGTTCAAAGTTGAGCAAAATTACCTAGCCGATCGCCATAAAAGAAAGATTCTATTCATACCAATAAAGCCAGAAAAATTACAAGATGGGATGGACGTTCTCTTTGAATATATTAAAAATAGCAACGATCCTGCCTTAATTAAGACTGCCTTAGCTCATGTTGAGTTTGAGGCGCTCCATCCGTTTAAGGATGGGAACGGCCGGATTGGTAGGATGTTAATAACCTTGATGCTGTGGCAAGCGGGCGCGATATCTGCGCCACATTTTTACGTTAGTGGTTACTTTGAAGAAAATAAAGATCTATATATAGATACAATGAGAAGGGTTTCTGAGACTGGGGACTGGAATGGATGGTGTTCGCTCTTTTTGGAGGCGATAGAACAGCAGGCTATAAGAAATCTTTATGTGGCTGAAAATATACGTGCTTTATATGAAGATATGAAGCAGGTTTTTTCTGAAAAACTATCATCTAAGTGGAATGTAACAGCGCTTGATTTTGTGTTTACCAATCCTGTTTTCAGAAATAATAAATTTACTTCGGCTAGCGGAATACCTCCGGCTACAGCAGCAAGATTCACAAGAATAATGCTTGATGAAGGAATAATAACAACAATAGAGGAGGCTGCAGGCAGAAGGCCAGCGCTATACTCGTTTGAGCCACTTATGAATCTTGTTCGTGTATGAGTTGGAGTGGGCTGGTTGACGATGGGGCTATTATGAGTTTGGATTGCGTGTTTAGATGATTTGTTTTGATTTGATGTCCAAAGGTTGTCTTGTGGCATGCTTTAAAAGCAAGAAAGCCTGCTAAAAAGCAGGCTAACTGTTTGAAAATATTGGTGGGCCCACCAGGACTTGAACCTGGGACCAACGGATTATGAGTCCGCTGCTCTGACCAACTGAGCTATAGGCCCTAAAAACGAGCGCCAATGATACCGATTCGTAAGCATTGGCGCAATATTGTTAAGCGATTGTTTTTACTCGTCAAGGAATCCGCGTAGGTGATCTGAGCGGCTTGGGTGGCGCAGCTTGCGCAGGGCCTTAGCTTCGATCTGACGGATACGTTCACGGGTGACGTCGAACTGCTTACCGACTTCCTCAAGGGTGTGGTCAGTATTCATGTCGATACCGAAGCGCATACGCAGTACTTTGGCTTCACGTGCAGTAAGGCCAGATAGAACGCTGCGAGTCGCTTCACGAAGGCCTTCACCGGTTGCTGTATCCACAGGTGAGGTCATTACCACGTCTTCGATAAAGTCGCCTAGACTTGAATCTTCATCGTCACCGATTGGCGTTTCCATAGAGATAGGTTCTTTGGCGATTTTTAACACCTTACGAATCTTATCTTCTGGCATTTCCATCTTCTCGGCCAACTCTTCAGGGGTAGGTTCGCGACCCATTTCCTGTAGCATCTGACGTGAGATACGGTTCAGTTTGTTGATCGTTTCGATCATGTGAACCGGAATACGGATGGTTCGTGCTTGGTCGGCAATTGAACGAGTAATTGCTTGGCGAATCCACCAGGTTGCATAGGTCGAGAATTTGTAACCACGACGGTATTCAAACTTATCGACCGCTTTCATCAAGCCGATGTTACCTTCCTGGATAAGATCCAAGAACTGCAAGCCACGGTTGGTGTATTTTTTCGCAATCGAGATAACCAGACGTAGGTTGGCTTCAACCATCTCTTTCTTAGCACGGCGAGCACGCGCTTCACCGATAGAAAGACGGCGGTTCACATCTTTAATTTCGATGAGCGTGATGCCAACTTCGTTCTGAATTTGAATTAAGCGACGTTGTGCACGTTTCAGGTCACCGATGTTTTGACCGATTTTTTCTGCCCAGCTTTGTTTACCAGCGGCTAAACTATCGAACCACTCTGGATTGGTTTCATTGCCTGGGAAGTTTTGGATGAAATCTTTGCGTGGCATGCCAGCGCGTTGTGTACAAATACGCATGATGGTGCGTTCTTGTGCACGAATTTTTTCAATGAAGTCACGAATACGGCCCACCAGCATGTCATAGAATCGTGGTGATAGCTTAATCGGTGAAAAGGCAATGCTAAGCTCTTCTAGGGCAGCTTGCGCTTCTGGGCTAGTTTTGCCATGCGCTTCAAGTGCTGCGATATAAGCTTCTAAGCATTGACGAATAAGACCAAAGCGTTGAGCGGCTTCTTCAGGATCAGGACCGCGATCTTTTTCGTCATCGCTGCTGTCATCGTCATCGCCGTCTTCATCGTCGTCGTCATCACTGTCAGCATCGTCATCATCTTCGTCGAGCTCATCGATCTCGATTTCGTCTTCAGGAATAGGCGCATCTGGGTCGATGTAACCGCTGAAAATATCGCTTAGACGACCTTCTTCTTGAAGAGTGGCAT
>REDB01000041.1 GCA_007693685.1 Oceanospirillales bacterium | reverse complement strand
CTAAAGCATCGGATATATAATGCATTTCTTATATTTTATCTTTTGACATCAAGATGATATAGGCTAAGCTATTTTGTATATCATAAAAATATTCAAAAACACCCTTTTAATAGCAAAAATAGCACGGAAAGTAGTTTGGCAGAGGTTTGCCGGTAAACTTTACTAGAGGCCTCAACATGAAGCTAACATTTCAATCCAAACTACTTATTTCAGTACTACTGCTACTACTTATCACTTTAATATCACTTAGCACTATTGCATACAGACTACTTAATGCTGAAGTTTCTCAAGCAGTTCGAAGCGAAATCAACAACACCTTACGTAATGCGGAAACCTATGCAGCAGGTTGGTTAGAAGCAAAGTCTGATCTTATCTCTAGCTTAAGTCGACAACTACCAACTGAACGATTCGAAGCTGAAGGTTTATTGACTTATGTTCGAGATGCAGGACATTTTGATTTAGTTTATGTGGGTACTTCGGGTGGCGATATGTGGCAGTCACAACCTGCAGCAAACCTGCCTTCAGATTATGATCCAAGAACAAGACCGTGGTACCAGCAAGCAAGCCGCGATAACAAGCTTGTAGTGACTTCTCCATATGCCGATGCAGGTACAGGTGACATGATCATTTCAATTGCTGCGCCGCTAAGAAATGGCAACCAAGGCGTTGTTGCCAGTGATATCAGTATCAATGCCATCATCACAGAGTTACTCAGTATTGAATCACGCTGGACATCGCAACTTTGGATGCTTGATGGCAGTAGTACAATCATTGCGCACCCAGATCAGCAACGCATTCAACATAACGTCAGCCAATTTCTACCAAACCTTACTCTACCTAGAGCGCAGCAGGTTATTGAAATTACTTATAATAACGAAGCTTGGTTAATGTCTGCTACCTACATTGAAGAGGCTGATTGGACATTCCTATTGCTTGTTAAACACAGCGATGCAATGGAAGCACTTAAACAACTTACTTGGACATTATTATCCCTAAGTTTGTTTATTCTAATACTAGCCATAGCAATCTTGTATCTATTGGTTAACTATCAAACCCGACCTCTAAAACAGCTTGCTGTTGCTTTGGAAGATGTTTCACAAGGTGAAGGGGATTTAACTCATCGATTAAAGGCAGATACGGCTGATGAATTTGGTCAAATGAGCATCTCTTTTAACCGATTTGTTACTCAACTACAGCGCACGATTAGTGAGATGATCCGTCTCACTGGAGAGGTCAATCAAGCGGCGGGGCAAAGCTTTGAGGATGTTCGAAACACAACAGTACAACTTAACCAACAACAACACGAACTAACTCAATTAGCAGCAGCAGCACAACAAATGTCATCAGCAACAAGTGAAATCGCTCAAAATGCTGAGCGTACAGCCGATCTTGCGAGACATGCTTCCGAGTCTACACAGCAAGGACTTCATGTCGTTAAAAATAATCGTACAGAGACTATCTCTTTGACCCAGCAAATCAGTCACAGTACTGAAGCCATCGGACAGGTGGAGCAACACGTACAACGTATTTCTGGGATTTTAGATAACATTCAAAGCATTGCAGAACAAACCAATCTTTTAGCTTTAAATGCTGCCATAGAGGCTGCTAGAGCTGGCGATCAAGGCAGAGGCTTTGCTGTGGTAGCAGACGAAGTCAGAACCCTTTCACAACGAAGTCATCAAGCTACTGAAGATATTCGCGGCATGATAGAAGAACTTCAGAGCTCAACTCATACCGCCGTTAAGTTGATGGGACAAAGTCAAGCGCAAGCGCAAACTAATGTTGAAAGTGCTGAAAAGGCAGAACAACAACTGATGGAGATTGATCAAGCCAGTAGCACTATAAGCGATATGGCAATTCAAATTGCCAGCGCTGTGGAAGAACAAAATGCTGTCACGACTGAAATTAGCAGCAATACAGAGCAAATTAAAGTGTTAGCTGATAACTTGTCTGATCAAACGGAAAAAACAAGCCTCAATGCCGATCAATTACAGAAAATTGCTAAGGATTTATCGCAACTAGCGGACAGGTTCAAGGTCTGAACCTGTCGGTTATTTCAGTAAATCAGGCGTGAAAAAACTACTTTTATAAAGTTAGCCCTCGATTGCTGGCTGCAATGAAAGCTTTCTTTAAATCTTCATAGGTATGAACAGCAGGGAATTGTGGGAATTCGCGTATCACATTATCGGGCGCATGAAACAGAATTCCCGCCTCTGCTTGTGTCAGCATGGTTGTGTCATTGTAAGAGTCACCCGCTGCAATCACACGATAATTCAGCAACTGAAATGCTCGTACTGATTGGCGTTTGGGATCTCGTTGCCTTAGTGTATATCCAACGATACGACCTTCTTCATTTACTTCCAACTTGTGGCATAGAAGCGCTGGAAAGCCCAACTGACGCATCAGAGGCTGCGCAAACTCATAAAAGGTATCTGATAAGATAACAAGCTGAAAACGCTCACGTAGCCAATCAACAAACTCTACAGCGCCTTCCAAGGGCGAAAGGCGACTAATTGTATCTTGGATTTGTGGCAACGTTAAGCCGTGCTGATCCAAAATCCGCAAGCGCTGCTGCATCAACTGATCATAATCAGGAATGTCGCGGGTTGTCGCCTTGAGCTCCTCAATTCCAGTTTCTTCAGCAAAAGCTATCCAAATTTCAGGAATCAATACACCCTCAAGATCAAGACAAGCAAGTTCCATTCATCTACTCCAATAAAGTTAAGTTTGAATTAATGCTCTGGTAGCACAGTATCTTTAAATAATTCATCCACTTCATGCCTATTGGCACAGGCTTGAACACGCTCAACCAATTCAGGGGTTAAGTGTGGAGCAAAAAGTCGAATGAAGTCATACATGTAACTACGCAAATAAGTCCCTTTTCTAAAGCCTATACGAGTCGTACTAGGCTCAAAGAGATGCGATGCATCGATCGCAACTAAATCATTATCAACCGAAGGTTCAACTGCCATAGAAGCTATAATTCCAACACCCAGCCCCAAGCGAACATAAGTTTTGATAACATCAGAGTCTACTGCGGTAAAAACAACCTTAGGCTCTAATCCTTTTTGAATAAAGGCTTCATCTAACTTAGAGCGCCCAGTGAAACCAAAAACGTAAGTCACGATAGGATGCTTTGCAAGCTCCTCGAGTGTCAGTTCACTGACCTGCGCTAGTGGGTGATCTTTAGGAACAACAATAGAACGATTCCAGTGATAGCAAGGCATCATGATCAAATCTGGGAAATTTGCTAAGGCCTCTGTTGCTATAGCAAAGTCTACTTCGCCATCAGCCGCCATCTCAGAAATTTGCATCGGTGTTCCCTGCTGCATATGCAAGGATACGTCAGGGTACATTTTGATAAATTCATGGATAGTCGGAGGCAAAGCATAGCGCGCTTGTGTATGAGTAGTGGCTAAACTCAAGCTACCTTTCCGCTCGTCACTAAACTCTTGAGCTACTTGGCGAATACTATCTACTTTTTGCAGTATTTCACCAGCAATTTGCAAAATAGCAGCACCCGCAGGCGTAACACGAGTCAAGTGTTTACCACTTCGGGCAAAAACTTCAACACCTAGTTCATCTTCTAACAAGCGAACTTGTTTACTGATACCTGGTTGAGATGTATATAAACTTTGTGCGGTTGCCGACACATTAAGATCATGTTTGGCGACTTCCCAGA